>NZ_JBIWPP010000020.1:0-152383 GCF_044768335.1 Streptomyces sp. NPDC101151
CAACGGCTCCAACTTGGGGCCCCGACGGGGAACTGACGCACCAGCAGCAGAAGTCACACAACTACTAACGATCAACTACTGGCGCAGGACACTAGCACAGCGTCTGCAGATGCTCCCAGAAGCCGTCCCTGAGGGAGCGGCGCAGGTCCGCCTGGCCGCGCAGGGAGTACTGAAGCAGGCCCTCGGCCTCGACCAGGAGGTCCTGGTCGACGGAGCCGGGCAGGTAGGGGTGGCCGGGGAGCAGTTCGACCAGGGCGTCACGGCCTCGCGCGGAGAGCCATTTGGCGGCGATCTGGGCGCCGACGAAGCGGACGTCCTCGCGGGTGGGCCGGGTCCCGGAAGTGGCCTCGTAGGCGGCGGCCGTGCGGCGGGAGACGTACGGCTTGAAGAACTCCAGGTCCAGGGTGCGCTGGCTGTCGACCTCCCAGAGCAGCGGCTCGGCCTGGTTGCGGCCCTCGGGCGCCTCGATCCCCCACAGGTGGACGCGGGCGCCGTAGCCCTGGGCCGCCTCCACCGCCGACACCAGGTCCTCGTCGCCGCCGAGCAGGGCCGCGTCGCTGATCGCGCGGTGGCGGGCCAGGGACTCCAGGTCGGTGCGGATGAGGGAATCGACGCCCTTCTGCTGGTTGTTGGCGTTGAGGTTGCCCAGACGGACCTTGACGTCGGGCAGTTCGGCGATGGACTGCTGCTCGGCGGTGTGGATGCGGCGCCGGGCACCGTCGTACCAGTAGACGCGCAGCAGCCGGCTGTCCGCGAAGATGGTGCGGGCCCTGTCGATGAGTGCGTCGATCAGGCCTTCGGCGTCCAGGTCGAAGGCCCTCCGGTCCTCCGTCCCGGCGACCAGCCGGCCCGCGGCCGCATAGAGGTACCCCGCGTCGACGAAGATCGCGTGGGTCGAGGGCGTTTTCGCCACCTCGGCGAGCATGCGCTGCAGCAGCTCGTTCGTGTGGTCGATACGGGCGGTGAGGGCCGCCAGGTCGTCGTTCATCGCTTCCATTGTCCCGGCGGTCACGCTGCGAACACAACCGGTCCCGGTCGGTCCCTCGGACATCGCTTACCGGTTGGTAGTTAGCCGTTCGAAAAATTTCTTTAGCGTAGGGAATGTTTGTAACGTGCAGCCCGTTGACTACTTCGACAGCACGTCACACCAGTAGTTCTCCTCAGGAGGATGACCAGACGAAGGGAGAAGCCATGCGCTTCGAAATCATGCGACTCGACGAGGTCGACGGCACCACCGTGGACAGCACCGTCGTGGACGCCGCCTCCGTCAACCGGATCGTTCAGCAGGCCGCCGCGATAGGGCAGCGGCTGTGGATCCGCCCGGCCGAGACCGCGGCCTCGTAACGAGGATCCGCCACTCAAGCTTTCCGGGGGAGCCGAGCCCGCGTCTCAGCTCCCCCGGATCACCTGAGTGACACCGTTGATGATCTGCTGCACCGCGATCGCGGAGAGCATCATGCCCGCGAGGCGCGTCACGAGGACCACGCCGCCGTCCTTGATGACCCGGATGATCAGCAGCGAGTAGCGCATCACCAGCCACAGCACGACATGGATCGCGAGGATCGCGGACCACACCGAGACCTGCGTGGCCACACTGTCGGCCTTCTGCACGGCCAGGATCACGGACACGATGGCACCGGGCCCCGCCAGCAGCGGCATGCCCAGCGGCACGAGGGCGACGTTCACATCTTTGGTCTGCTTGGGCTCATCGGTCTTGCCGGTGAGCAGGTCGAGCGCGATCAGCAGAAGCAGCAGACCGCCCGCGATCATCAGCGCGGGGACGGAGACGTGCAGATAGTTCAGGATCTGGTGGCCCAGGACACCGAAGACGGCGATGACCCCGCCCGCCACGCAGACGGCCTGGAACGCCATGCGCCGCTGCACCTTGGCGGGGCGCCCGGCGGTCAGCGCGAGGAAGATCGGGGTGATCCCGGGGGGATCCATGATGACGAAGAGGGTCAGGAACAGGGAGCCGAAGACGGCGACGTCGAACATAGAGAGCCTTGCAGAATGGAGCCACCGCCGTGGTCAGCCGTTCCGCGGGGCGGAACGGGTGCGAGCACGGCGGACAGTGCCGGGTGGGAGGAAAACGGGCTGAGTCGGTGACCTGCGGTGTCAGATCCCGCCGGTACCCGGGACGGGGAACGCACCGGTGGCCCGTCGAATGATCTCCCCGTACACCTCGGGGTCCGTCGTGTACTCGCCCAGCGCCACGGTCTTGCGGCTGCCGTGGTAGTCCGAGGACCCCGTGACCAGCAGCCCCAGCTCCTCGGCGAGGCCTCGCAGACGGTCCCGGGACTCGGCGTCGTGGTCCATGTGGTCGACCTCGATGCCGTCCAGTCCGGCCGCGGCCAGCTCGGCGATCGCGGACTCCGGCACCGTACGGCCGCGCTTGGCGGCGGCCGGGTGCGCGAAGACGGCCACGCCGCCCGCGCCCTTGATCAGCCGGATCGCCTCGAAGGGGTCGGTCTCGTGCTTCTCCACGAACGCCCGCCCACCGTCGGCCAGCCACTCCTCGGTGAACGCGTCACTCACCGTGGGCACGACGCCCAGCTCGACGAGCGCGCTGGCGACATGCGGCCGCCCCACGGAACCGCCGGCGGCGATCCGCTCGACCTGCTCCCAGGTGACCGGCACGCCCAGCGCGTTGAGCTTGGCGACCATGCCCCGGGCCCGCGGCACCCGGTCGTCCCGGACCAGCTCGCGCTCGGCGAGCAGGTCGGACTCCTCGGGGTCGAAGAGGTAGGCCAGCATGTGCATGGAGATGCCGTCGATGCGGCAGGACAGCTCGGCGCCGGTGACCAGGGTGAGCCCCCCGGGCAGCGCGGCGATCGCCTCGGCATACCCACGGGTGGTGTCGTGGTCGGTCAGCGCGACGACGTCCAGACCGGCCGCGGCGGCATTGCGCACCAGCTCGGCCGGGGTGTCCGTACCGTCGGAGGCCGTGGAGTGGCAGTGCAGATCGATGCGCACGACGACTCCAGGCGGTGACGGAACGGAAGGGGACACCTAAGGATAGCCGCAGAAACGGCATGCCCTGTCACACCCACAGCCGGGCAGCGCCCCCTACAGCCGGCGCTCAGGGATGCAGCAGTCTCGGCGACAACGCCCCGCACGGCACCAGGTCAAGCTCGGCCCCCGCGTCCCGCAGATCCGTCAGCACCAGCTCGTCGTACATGAGCACGCCGGCCTGCTCGGGCCACATCACCGCCCACAGCCACATCCCGAGCGCCTCGCCGGCGAAGACGGCGCGGTCGTCGGGTGTCCGGTAGACATGCCAGAGGGGGGTCGGGCGGCCGGCCGCCAGGACCTTGGCCTGGGGCGGTTTCTCGACGTTCATGAACGACCCGGGGTCGGGGCCGTCGATGCCCGCGTACCGCGCACCAAGACCGACGCCGAGCTCCTCGGCGACCAGGATCATCTCGCCCATGCCGCCCAGCGGGCCGGGGCCGGAACAGGCGACCGCGGAGGCGCGACCGCCACTGCGGTCGTCCCCCGCATAGGCCACACCGGTGAACAGCCAGCCGACCGGCAGCGGCCAGGGCATCCACACCGGGACCTGCGTGCGGTGCACCACGACGTTGAGCGCCTCGACGCTGGGCGGGATCACGGGCTGCAGCGGATACACCGACCCGTGAACATCGCACTGCCAGGTGTCGGCGAAGAGACCGGGAGCCCTGACCCGGCCACCACACTTCGGGCAACTGGGTTCGCCCCTCATAGGGCTCCACGGTCCTACCCCGACCGGCCCGCGTCAAGGACGATCACCCGTCCGGGGGGAACATGCGATCCCACCCGAGCAGAAGAAACTAGATGCATCTTGCATTAATTAGCTCCGCTAACTTACTGTATGCATACACCAACTATCTGCTCGTCGGGACGGGAGAAGTACATGGACCCCTTCGACGCGGGTGCCGGCGGCATCCTGCGACAGCCCAAGGCGGTCTGGGCCACGGCCGGCGCCTCGGTCGTCGCCTTCATGGGCATCGGCCTCGTCGACCCGATCCTGCCGTCCATCGCGCAGGGCCTGCACGCCACCACCAGCCAGGTGTCCCTGCTGTTCACCTCGTACTTCCTGATCACCGCGGTCGCGATGCTGCTGACCGGCTTCGTCTCCAGCCGCATCGGCAGCCGCAGGACCCTGCTGCTCGGCCTCGCGTTCGTGGTCGTCTTCGCGGGCCTGGCCGGCACCTCGGGCTCGGTCGCGCAGCTCGTCGGGTTCCGGGCCGGCTGGGGACTCGGCAACGCCCTCTTCGTGTCCACCGCACTCGCGGTCATCGTGGGCGCCGCACATCCCATGGGGGTCGCGCGCAGCGCGTCGGACAAGGGTGGTGGTGGGCGACGGGCGGGAGGCAGCGCGGCCGCGATCCTGCTGTACGAATCCGCGCTCGGCCTGGGCATGGCCTGCGGTCCACTGCTCGGCGCGGTCCTCGGCAACGTCAGCTGGCGCTACCCCTTCTTCGGCACGGCCACGCTGATGGCGATCGGCTTCCTGTGCATCACGGCGTTCCTGAAGGAGCAGCCGAAGCCCGCCCGCAGGACCTCGGTCCTGGACCCGATCAGGGCGCTCGGCCACGGCGGCCTCGCCTCGGCGGCGGTCTCGGCGTTCTTCTACAACTACACGTTCTTCACGGTGCTGGCCTTCACGCCGTTCGTGCTGAACATGACCCCCTACCGTTCGGGCGCGGTGTTCTTCGCCTGGGGCGTGCTGCTCGCCGTCTTCTCGGTGATCGTGGCCCCGTGGATGCAGAAGCGGTTCGGCTCACTGAAGGTGCTCATCGGCTCGCTGGTGCTGCTCGCGGTGGACGTGCTCGTGCTCGGCTACGGCACCCACACCGCGGCCGTCGTGTGCACCGTCCTGTCCGGCGCCTTCATCGGCGTGAACAACACCGTCTACACCGAGCTGGCCCTCGGCGTGTCGGACGCTCCGCGCCCGGTGGCGAGCGCGGGCTACAACTTCGTCCGCTGGTTCGCGGCCGCCGCGGCCCCGTACTTCGCGCCGAAGATCGAGGAGTGGAGCGACATCCACATCCCGTTCGTGGTCGCGGCGGTGACCGCCGTGCTGGGTGCGGTGGTGGTCGCCGTACGGCGCACCGCCCTCACGCACGAGGCCGAGGAGCTCGAGCCCCGGCACGCCACCGAGGACGGGGTCACCGTCTTTGCCAACTGACCGTTTCCGGACGGCCCTTGGTGAGCTTGCTCACTCCGCGGCGGCGTCCAGCGGGACGGACCTGCGGGCGGGATCTCTCAGGTCCGTCCCGTTCGCGAGCCAGCGCTCCTGGAGGGCCTGCGCGCCGTGCACCCGTTTCCAGGCGGCCTCGTTCGGGGTCATCGGCAGCAGCGGCAGGAACCGTACGGGATCCATCGGCTCGTCCAGCTCCAGATCCTCGACGAGCCCGCCGGGTTCGCCCACCAGGACCGAGGTGAAGGGAGCGCCGGGCCACAGCGGTTCGCCCACGTCCAGGGAGGCGCCGGGGGCCACGACCACGCCCTCCACCTGCGGGGACGCGGCGAGCACGGCGAGCGGACGGAGCACCTTGCCGGTGTCGGCGAGACCCGCGCGCACCGACAGGACCAGCTCGGCGCGGGGGCCCTTGACGGGGTCCGCGAGCATCGCCGTGGGGTCCGTCATGGGGTGCGCGGACATGCCGAGCGTGGCGTAACGGACCAGGGCTCCCTCCTGATCGGAGTCCTGGAAACGGAGCACCTCGATACGTTCGGTACCGAGGAAGGTGACCGCCGCGCGCGAGTCCGGTTCGCCCAGCGCGGTGGTCAACCGCGCCTCGACCAGAGGAAGAACATCAACCATGCGGTGAGCATAGATCTCGTCAGTAGCGGGCAAAGCGGCGCCTTGACACTATGGGCTGCTGCTACGCTGAGCCGGTGGTTCGGGGCAGCACGCAGAAGCGTCGCTATCGAGTCCCGACGCCGATGAGACTCCCTTACGAGGGACCGGCCGGAGGAGGTGGGGCTGTCATGGATCGAAGTCGACCTGGTAGTACCACTCGTTCTTCCGGCTGCTGATGTAGTTCCTGGCTGGCTGCCGCCTTCACGCTCGCTTCGTCGTCCGGAAGAGCACTTCGTTTCGCTTTGCCTGATCCGTCTGACCTTCATCAGTTCTGTATCAGTAGCGAAGTCGCCACCGCGATGGTGCGGTGCTCCCCGCTTTGTGGACGTGCCAAACATCCGCAGTCAGGACGTCCCCATTCCGGGTAGTTCCACCCGTTGCCGCGCGCATTCGCTGCCCGCCCGCGAAGGAGCCTGCCCATGTCGATGATCCGCGACCTGCGCGCCGTGGTCCGTCCGTCGTCCCGTGTCTCGCTGCGCAAGGAGACGAACGCGAGCGCGCCCTACGACACCACACGCGACCCCGCGACGCCCTCGGCCGTCGTCGACTGCGCGGTCTACCGCGACGGCGCCCGCGTGCAGAGCGCCAAGCCGCTCACGCCGCAGGAGGCGATGCGTCAGGTGCGCCGCGACGGCGGGTTCGTGTGGATCGGCCTGCACGAGCCGACCGAGGCGGAATTCGCCGGTATCGCGGGTGAGTTCGGCCTGCACCCGCTGGCCGTCGAGGACGCGGTCCAGGCCCACCAGCGGCCCAAGCTGGAGCGGTACGACGACTCGCTCTTCACCGTCTTCAAGACCATCCACTACGTCGAGCACGACCGGCTCACCGCCACCAGCGAGGTGGTCGAGACCGGCGAGGTCATGTGCTTCACGGGCCGGGACTTCTTCATCACCGTCCGGCACGGCGGCCAGGGCTCCCTGCGGGCGCTGCGCCACCGCCTGCAGGACGACCCCGAGCTGCTCGCGAAGGGCCCCTCGGCCGTGCTGCACGCCATCGCCGACCATGTCGTGGACGGCTACATCGCGGTCGCCGACGCGGTGCAGGACGATATCGACGAGGTGGAGACCGAGGTCTTCTCGCCGGGCCGCCGGGGCGGGGTCTCGCGCGGTGTGGACTCGGCGCGGATCTACCAACTCAAGCGTGAGGTACTGGAGTTCAAGCGGGCGGTGGCGCCCCTGCTGCGGCCGATGCAGCTGCTGAGCGAGCGGCCGATGCGGCTGGTCGACCCGGACATCCAGAAGTACTTCCGGGATGTCGCCGACCACCTCGCCCGGGTCCAGGAGCAGGTGCTGGGCTTCGACGAACTCCTCAACTCCATCCTCCAGGCCAACCTCGCGCAGGCGTCCGTCGCACAGAACGAGGACATGCGCAAGATCACCGCCTGGGCCGCGATCATCGCCGTACCCACGATGGTGTGCGGAGTGTACGGGATGAACTTCAAGTACATGCCCGAGCTGCACTGGAAGTACGGCTACCCGGTGATCATGGGCGTCACGGTCGTCCTGTGTCTGGGCATCCACCGCACGCTGAAGCGCAACGGCTGGCTGTGAGCGGGCCTGGATAGGCTGGGCCCATGACAAGCGAGCTGCTCGACCTGGCCCTGATCGAGGAGGCCGGCAAGAAGTCCGGCCTCATCTGGGTCAGGGGTGCCGGCGCTCCGGCGGCACGTGCCCTGTGGCACGTGTGGCACGAGGGTGCGGTGTGCCTGGTCGGCGACGGGCCGGGCGAGCAGCCGCTGCCCGGTCTCACCGACGGCGGCACGGCCGAGGTGACCGCGCGCAGCAAGGACAAGGGCGGCCGGCTGGTGACCTGGCCGGCGACCGTGTCCGAGCCGGCCGTCGGCTCACCGGAGTGGGAGGCGACGGTGGCCGAGCTGAAGGGCAAGCGGCTCAACGCCCCGGACGGCGAGGAGATGCCCGGCCGCTGGGCCCGCGAGTGCAGGGTGCTGCGCCTGGTGCCGGCGGGGCCTTCGGTTCCGTTGCCTTCCGACAGCCTGGCAGAACGCCCGCTGCCGACCCCGGCGACGACGCGCAGGCCGATCCCGGCGGGGCTGCCGAAGTTGCTGGCCGGGCGCCGCAAGCGGTGACGCGGGCGGCTGGCCGGAGCCGGCAGCGGCCCGCATCGGTGAGTTCGCGCCGCTACGACGTCGGCAGCTGCCTGCCGTAGTCCACCGTCTCCGACTTCGCGGGCTCGGTGACGGAGAAGTTCTTGCCCCAGTCCGAGAAGCGGAGCGTGCCCGCGCTGCCGCCCCGGACCAGGCTGAGCGGATACGGCTTGCCCTCCAGGGAGACGTCGAGGGTGCCGCCGGAGCCGTTGTCGCCGGTGATGCGGATCGTGCGGGTGCCCGCCTGCTCGTGATGGCCGTCCGTCGCCAGTGAGCCGTGCAGCGTCAGCAGCCCGTCGAGGAGGACGCCCTTGTCCGTGAACCCGCTGAACTTCCTGTACGCGGGATCCGCCTGCGGCACCTTGACGTACTTGCCGTTGAGCTTGCCGGCCGCCGCCGTGTCCCCGCCGTGGCTCCAGAAGTCCGCGTCGGCCTTGAGGTAGAGCTGCTTGCCGACCCGCAGCAGTCCGAACGTCGCGCCCTGAGAGGTGACCGAGCCGGTACCGCCGTCGGTCTTCAGCTGCATGTCCAGCTTGTACGTACGGCCACTGGTGACCACGGTCCCGGACAACCGCACCGCGGGCGCGGCGTCCGCCGCCGCACGGGTCTTCGCCTGGATCTTGTCGGCGGACAGCTTGCCGACCCCGTTGGTCCCCGCGTCCGGATCCTCGCTGCTGCACCCCGTCAGCACCATCGCTCCCGTCACGGCCAGTGCGCATGTCGCGCTCGCCAGCGCGGCCCGACGGGTACGGCCCTGGGGAATCGCGGTCACAGGTGACGCTGCCTTTCTGTCGAGTCCTGAGCGGCGTACGGCAGCGTACCGGGGCCCCGCCCGCCCGGCGGAGCCAGTCCGTCCGGACCGCCCACCAGGGCGTATCCGATCGGTACGGGCTAGCCTGAAGCGCACGCGAGCGGGCAGAAAACAGCAATTCCCACGCAATGCGAGCAAAGGAAGCACAGCCATGGCAGCCGGCGCCCCCCGGATCTTCGTCTCGCACCTCGCCGGGGTCCCCGTCTTCGATCCGACCGGCGACCAGGTGGGTCGCGTACGCGATCTGGTCGTCATGCTGCGCGTCGGGCGACGGCCCCCGCGCGTCCTCGGGCTGGTCGTGGAACTGTCCAACCGGCGCCGTATCTTCCTGCCCATGACCCGGGTGACCGGCATCGAGTCCGGGCAGGTCATCACCACCGGCGTGCTCAACGTCCGCCGTTTCGAACAGCGGCCCACCGAGCGGCTGGTCTTCGGGGAACTGCTGGACCGCCGCGTGAAGTTGGTGGAGACCGGCGAGGAGGTCACCGTCCTCGACCTGGCCGTGCAGCAGCTGCCCGCGCGCCGGGACTGGGAGGTCGACCGCATCTTCGTCCGGCGGGGGAAGAAGGGCGGCGCCTTCCGGCGGGCCAAGGGCGAGACGCTGACCGTCGAGTGGTCGGCCGTCACCGGCTTCTCACTGGAGGAGCACGGACAGGGGGCCGAGAGCCTGCTCGCCACCTTCGAGCAGCTGCGTCCCGCCGACCTCGCCAACGTCCTGCACCACCTCTCCGCCAAGCGGCGTGCCGAGGTCGCCGCCGCCCTGGACGACGACCGCCTCGCCGACGTCCTGGAGGAGCTGCCCGAGGACGACCAGATCGAGATCCTCGGCAAGCTGAAGGGTGAGCGCGCCGCCGACGTGCTGGAGGCCATGGACCCGGACGACGCGGCCGACCTGCTCGCCGAGCTGCCCGAGGAGGACAAGGAGCGGCTGCTGAGCCTGATGGAACCCGCCGACGCGGCCGAGATGCGGCGCCTGATGTCGTACGAGGAGCACACCGCGGGAGGTCTGATGACCACCGAGCCGATCGTGCTGCGCCCGGACGCCACCATCGCCGACGCGCTCGCCCGGGTCCGCAACCCGGACCTCTCCCCCGCCCTCGCCGCCCAGGTCTACGTCTGCCGGCCGCCCGACGAGACCCCGACCGGAAAGTACCTGGGCACCGTCCACTTCCAGCGGCTGCTGCGCGACCCCCCGTACACGCTGGTCAGCTCGCTGGTCGAAGACGACCTGCAGACCCTGGAGCCCGATGCCGCCCTGCCCGTCATCGCCGGGTTCTTCGCCACGTACGACATGGTCGCCGCGCCCGTGGTGGACGAGTCCGGGTCGCTGCTCGGGGCGGTGACGGTGGACGACGTGCTCGACCACATGCTGCCCGAGGACTGGCGGGAGACGGAGTTCCACCTGAACGACGAGAACGGGGCGACGGACGAGGGGGCGAGTTCCCATGGCTCCTGAGCGCGAAGGCATCCGCGAGCGCACGCCGGCGGGTGCCACGGCCGCACCCCGGCCGCGCACGCCCCGCCTGGACCAGCCGCGTGCGCCCCGGCGCCGGATCCTGCCCGAGTGGGACCCGGAGGCCTTCGGCCGGCTGTCGGAGAAGATCGCCCGCTTCCTGGGCACGGGCCGCTTCATCGTCTGGATGACGATCGTCATCATCCTGTGGGTGGTCTGGAACATCGCCGCACCCGGGTGGCTGCGCTTCGACCAGTACCCGTTCATCTTCCTGACGCTGATGCTGTCCCTGCAGGCCTCCTACGCGGCCCCCCTGATCCTGCTCGCACAGAACAGACAGGACGACCGCGACCGGGTCAACCTGGAGCAGGACCGCAAGCAGAACGAACGGTCCATCGCCGACACCGAGTATCTGACCCGGGAGGTCGCCGCGCTGCGCACGGGCCTGGGCGAGGTCGCCACCCGCGACTGGATCCGCTCCGAGCTGCAGGATCTGGCCAAGGAGCTGGACGAACGGCGGCGCTCCGACGGCCACCCCAGCCATGTCGTATTCCCGGCGGAACGGTCAGAACGGTCACCGGGACGTGACGCAGAAGACCGCTGAAGGGCTACCCGAAGGCCCCTCGGCGCGCCGTACCATCGTCCTTATGGCTACGGAAGACGCGGTGCGCGAGGCACTGGCGACGGTGAACGACCCCGAGATCAACCGACCCATCACCGAACTGGGGATGGTCAAATCGGTGGAGATCGGCGCGGACGGTGCGGTCGCGGTGACCGTGTACCTGACCGTCTCCGGCTGCCCGATGCGGGACACGATCACCCAGCGGGTGACCGAGGCGGTCTCCCGGGTCGAGGGCGTCACCCGGGTCGACGTCACCCTGGACGTGATGAGCGACGAGCAGCGCAAGGAGCTGGCGACGGCCCTGCGCGGCGGCCAGACCGAGCGCGAGGTCCCCTTCGCCAAGCCGGGCAACCTCACCCGGGTCTATGCGGTCGCCTCCGGCAAGGGCGGCGTCGGCAAGTCCTCGGTGACCGTGAACCTGGCGGCGGCGATGGCCGCCGACGGCCTGAAGGTCGGTGTCGTGGACGCCGACATCTACGGCCACTCGGTGCCGCGCATGCTGGGCGCGGACGGCCGTCCGACCCAGGTCGAGAACATGATCATGCCGCCGTCCGCGAACGGCGTGAAGGTCATCTCCATCGGCATGTTCACCCCGGGCAACGCCCCCGTCGTCTGGCGCGGCCCGATGCTCCACCGCGCCCTTCAGCAGTTCCTCGCGGATGTGTACTGGGGCGACCTGGACGTCCTGCTCCTGGACCTGCCGCCCGGCACCGGCGACATCGCCATCTCGGTCGCCCAGCTCGTCCCGAACGCCGAGATCCTGGTGGTGACGACGCCTCAGCAGGCCGCCGCCGAGGTGGCGGAGCGGGCCGGCTCCATCGCCGTCCAGACCCACCAGAAGATCGTCGGCGTGGTCGAGAACATGTCCGGCCTGCCCTGCCCGCACTGCGGCGAGATGGTCGACGTCTTCGGCACGGGCGGCGGCCAGCTGGTCGCGGACGGCCTCACCCGCACGACGGGTGCGACGGTCCCGGTCCTCGGTTCCATCCCCATCGACGTCCGCCTGCGCGAGGGCGGCGACGAGGGCAAGCCGGTCGTCCTCACCGACCCGGACTCCCCGGCGGGTTCGGCCCTGCGCGCGATCGCGGGCAAGCTGGGCGGCCGCCAGCGGGGCCTGTCGGGTCTGTCGCTCGGGATCACTCCCAAGAACAAGTTCTGAAATCGCCTGCCTGCGATCTGCGGCTCCGCCATCGGTCAGCTCTCTGACCAGCGGCGGAGCCGTCGGCGTTGGTTGTCGTTGCTTGTCGTTGGTTGTCGTTGGGCGCCCTCCGACGGCCCGGAGACGGCCAGGGCCGGTCATGAGCCAAGGCGCCCGGTGCCCAGCCCATCGACGAGCGCCTGCGCGCCCGGGCGGCCGAAGGCGGGGCAGCCGACCGACAGCTCTCGTCCCATTTCCAGCGAGGCGAGATGAAGCGGTCGATCTTCGAGCCGCCGGGTGGAGTACGCCGTCTTCGAAGTCGACACCTCGGATGGGGCTGATCCGGACATCCAACCCATCGAGGCAGCGGTTGTCGCCCTGATTCGGTGACCGAGCGCCGCTCGAGGGAACCCGGTTCGGAAGATGCCTTCTCAGCCCCCTGAGGAAGGGGCGCCCGCACACCGGCGCCCCTTTTCTCATGCGTACGCGGCAAGTTTTCTCATGCGTACGCGGCAAGATCCTTGATCATCGCGAACCCGAGACCGTACGCGCTCATCCCCCGTCCATAGGCCCCGACATGCACGCCGGCCTCGGTGGAACCGGCCAGCACCCACCCGAACTCGGACTCCCGGTAGTGGAAGGGCATGGGCACCCCGTCCACCGGAAGAGACAGGGTGGACCACTCGGGCCCGTCGAGATCGTCCGCCAGCGCCCACGCGGTCTCGGTCTGCTGCTCCAGCCAGTCGTCCCGCAGGCTGTGGTCCATCTGCCCGGGCCAGGTGAACGACAGCAGCCCTACCCCCGCCAGCCACGCCGCCGAGGACACCGACGTCGCCTCCAGCAGCCCGGTACCGTCGGCACTGCGCCGGGACGGATTCGCGGCCACGGTCACCACGACCGCGAACTTCTCCCTGGGCTCGTCCGCCGCGGACGCGGCAACGTGCTCGTTGCGCACGGAAGGCTCGTCACCGTGCCCGATCGATCCGTGTTCGACCGCACCGTCGGCCGCCATGCCGACCTGCATCAGCCAGCGTGGCCCCGTGAACGCCTCGTCGAGGCCGTACCACGGGAACGGCGCCTGCAGGTAACCGTCGACCGTACGCCGGGCGGAGGGGAGCTGTTGTCCGCCCTCCGCGGCCGGCGCCTGCGCGCCCACCCGACTCGTCGTCTCCATCTGCCCGGACGCCTCCTCGATCTAGTCGGACCGGGGCTGCCCGCCCCCCTTCGGGCGTACTCGTCCGGTCCGCACAACAACTCGGCAGCATATCCACACCGCTGGGATCAGCAGGGAAACCACCGGGCGCGTGGGGCGCGCAGAAGGCGTGTTCGCGGCCTGTGCGGCGAGTGCGCGCTATGAAACGCGTCACGTACGCCGCCGGGTCCGCGTGCGTGTCGGGGCCGGCCAGGGGGTGCCGTGCGGATCACCCCGGATCAGGCCGCGGCGCAGGGTGCGGTGCATCGCAAGGCGGAACATCACCCGTGTACCGGGCGTACCCGGGTGATGCGACGACGCGGCGAGGTGCCGTGCCGGGCGTCGCGGACCCGGGGTGATCCGAACGACACCCCCCAGGTGCCCTAGGTGGCGTCCGCGTCGAAGGGGGGACGGTCGTCCTTGCCGGTGTCCTCGGGCTTCTTGGTCATGTCGATGCGCCCGCCGGACGAGGGGGACGAGGAGGACGGGGACGATGCCGAGGACTCGCCCTCGCGGCCGTGGACGGCGTCCGTGACCTCGGCCATCTCCTTCTTCAGGTCGAAGCCGTTGCGGATCTCCTTGAGCCCCAGATCGTCGTTGTCCAGCTGCTTGCGGATGAACGTCTTGGGGTTCAGATCCTCGAACTCGAAGTCCTTGAACTCGGGACCGAGCTCGCTGCGGATGTCCTCCTTGGCGCTCTCCGAGAACTCGCGGATCTTCCGGACCGTGCGCATCACGTCCTGGATGACCTTCGGGAGCTTGTCCGGACCGAAGACGAGCACGGCGAGCACAATGATGGTGACCAGCTCGAGTGGCCCTATGTCATTGAACACCTGACGCTCCCCTTGCGATGTCCTCGGTCGCTCAACGGTACCCGGCGTACCTGGCGGACCGGTACCGTCCCGAGGTGAGACTTCCGTCAGTTGTGCGCCGAAGCGCCCAGCACGAGTGAGATCTCCCGGTCGCCGCCGTGTTCGACCGTCAGACGCAGCCGGTCGCCCGGCCGGTGGGCACGGATCTTGACGATCAGCTCCTCGCCCGAGTGGACGCGCTGTCCGTCGACCTCGGTGATGAGGTCACCCGCCCTGAGACCGGCGCGGTCGCCGGGGCCGCCCTTGGCGACGGCGGGGCCGCCGTCGCGTGCCCGGCTGTCGATACGGGCGCCGTCGCCGGTGTACCCCATGTCGAGGGTGACGCCGATGACGGGGTGAGTGGCCCGGCCCTTGTTGATCAGTTCCTCGGCGACCCGCTTGGCCTGGTTGACGGGGATGGCGAAGCCCAGGCCGATGGAGCCGGCCTGTCCGCTCCCGGAGTCGGAGCCGCCGGCGTCGGCGGAGCGGATGGCGGAGTTGATGCCGATGACCCGGGCCCGCGAGTCGAGGAGCGGGCCGCCGGAGTTGCCGGGGTTGATCGGGGCGTCGGTCTGCAGCGCGTCGACGTACGACACATCGCTCCCGTCGCCCTTCTCCCCGCCGGCCGTGATGGGCCGTTCCTTGGCGCTGATGATGCCGGAGGTGACCGTGTTGGCCAGGTCGAAGGGGGCGCCGATGGCGACGACGGGGTCGCCGACCCGGACGCCGTCCGAATTGCCGAGGGGCATGGGCGTGAGTCCGTGGACGCCGGTCACCTGGACGACCGCCAGGTCGTATCCGCTGTCACGGCCGACGACCTTCGCCTTGGCGGTGTCGCCGCTGCTGAACGTCACGGTTATCTCGCCGCCGGACGCGGCGGGCTGGACGACGTGGTTGTTGGTGAGGATGTGCCCGAGGGAGTCGAGTACGAAGCCGGTGCCTGTGCCCGCCTCGTCGGCGCCGCGCACATGCAGCGTGACGACGCTGGGCAGCGCCCGGGCCGCGATCCCGGCGACACTGTCCGGCGCCCGTCCGGCGGGCGCCTTTCCGGCCTGCGGCAGATGCACGTCGCCCACGCCCGCACGCTCGACATAGGCGCCGACGAGCCCGCCGATGCCGCTGGAGACGACGGCGACCAGCAGGGTCCAGCCGAGGAGCAGCCGTATGCCCCGCCTGCGGCGCTGCTGCTCGGTGGGCACCGCGGCACCGGTCTGCTGCAGCGGCCCGTGCACCGGGGGCTGCTGCCCGACGGGGGAAGCGGCCCAGGGGTCGTAGCGCTGCCAGGGGCCGGCGGCCTGCTCCGGCGGAACGGCGATGCCCGGCTCCGGCCCGGCCGGCCCGGCCGCGGTCGGAGCCACGGGGGTGGGCGCGGGCTGCTCCATCGGGGCGTGCGCCGACGGATCCGCCGGCGCGGTCGGCGGTGCATCCGCCGAGGGGGGCGGAGCCATGTGGGCCGGCGCGTGCGGAGCCGGCTGCGCGGGCGCGGGCGTCTGCGCCGGTGTGTGGGGAGACGCAGGTGGATGCGGGGCCGCAGGGGCCGGTACGGCCGTCTCCTGGGCCGGGGGCGCCGCCGGGTGCTGCACCGGTGGCGCGGGCGCCCAGGGGCCCGGTCCGCCGTACGGCGGGGTGCTGTAGGGGTCCGGGTCGTGCAGGGGCTCGGGCCGCTCGGCCGGCGGTACGGCAGCGGAGTGCGCCCCGGGCGGCACGGGCTTGGCCAGCTCGAAGTCACCGTCGGCAGGCGCCACGGCCTCGACGGCGGGCCTCGCCGGTGTTTCCCCCGCCGACGTCTGCTCCCCCTGGTCCCGCTGCTCCCCCGGCGGGACGGACGTCGGGTTCCCCTCGTTCATGCTCTCCCCACGGCTGGCCGCGGCCCCCCGCATCGGCGGTGGCCGCGGAACGTCGACTCCGTGCCCGGGTCATCGCCGCGGGCACGGCCTCACAGGATTCAACCAGGTTCAGCGGCCGGGGCGTAGAGGCAGGTCAGGGGGCTTGCTGAGGGGACGAGGGGGAGATGGAGGGCCCGGTGGGGGCGGCGGGAGCGGAGGCGGGGTCGGGGACGGGGGCGGACAGTGGGCCGGGCCCGGTCTGCTGGGGAGTCGCGGACCAGGCGGTCAGGGAGAACGGCGAGATCTCGCTCAGCGGGCGTATCAGCGGGGAGACCGCTGCCGCGCCCGCCATCACCGGTGCGGTGAGGTCGTGCCCGGTGCCCTGGACCTGGCCGGTCCCCGGGGCCGGCACTCCGGGCACCAGCGGCGCGGACATGGAGGTCGGCGCCGCCGACGTCTGGCCGAGCAGGCTGCTGCCCTGGGCGAGCAGCGGTCCCACCGCGCGGCGGCGCTGGGAGTCCGGCGTCGCCGCGCCCGCGCCCGTGCCCGACGAGCGGGACGGGACCACGTTGCCGGTGCCGGAGCCACTCCGGGCGTCCGCGGCCACGTCGCCGGGGATGGCGGTGGTCACGCCGCCGAGGGCGACGGCGGCCAGCGATACCGCGCCGGCGGCGGCGAACGCGAACCGCAGTCCGCGCGAGGCGGAGCGGTCGGCGTCCGGGCGGCCGACGGGATGGATGCGGAATCCGCCCTGCTCGGGAGCGACGGAACGGGCCGGGGCGGGAGCGGGGGCGGCGGGGACGTAGCCGAACTCGAAGCGCTCGCCGCGCCTCATGCCGAAGACGCCGGGCTCGGGGCCTCGCCCGAAGAGTCCGCCCCCGGGTGCCGGCGTGCCGTCGCCGTCGACGTCACCTCCCCCGGGGAGGCCCTGGAGGCGGGCCAGGAAGCTCTCGGAGGGGGGTGGCGGTGCCGCCTCCGCGAACACGTTCTTCAGCCGGCGCTGGGCGTCCGCCTCCGCCTTGCACCGAGCACAGGTGGCCAGGTGCGCGAGGACGCGCTCACGCGACTCATGACCGAGCTCTCCGTCCACCAGGGCGGAGAGCCGGTCTCCCAGGTGCTGCTCGGCGAAGTGCGCCTGAGCAGGTTTCGGTCGAGATCCACTCACGCGGTCGCGCCCCCTCCCCCCAGAGCGGGGACACGGGCCACGAAGGAGCGCCGCTCGGCCTTCCGCGCCTCCGGCGAACGGTGGGCGAGGGCCTTGCGGAGCTGGGAGCGGCCACGGTGGATGCGGGAGCGGACCGTGCCGAGCTTCACGCCGAGGGTCGCGGCGATCTCCTCGTACGACAGTCCTTCGATGTCGCACAGGACGACCGCGGCGCGGAACTCGGGCGCGAGGGTGTCCAGAGCCTGCTGGACGTCCGCGTCGAAGTGGGCGTCGTTGAAGACCTGCTGCGGGCTGGGCTCGCGGCTGGGCAGGCGCTCGGCCGCGTCCTCGCCGAGGGCGTCGAAGCGGATGCGCTGCTTGCGCCGGACCATGTCCAGGAACAGGTTGGTGGTGATGCGGTGCAGCCAGCCCTCGAACGTGCCGGGCGAGTACGTCGACAGGGAGCGGAAGACACGGACGAAGACCTCCTGGGTGAGGTCCTCGGCGTCGTGCTGGTTGCCCGTGAGGCGGTAGGCCAGCCGGTAGACCCGGCCGCTGTGCGTGCTGACGATCTCCTCCCACGTGGGCGGAGTCCAGGCCTGCCCGTCCGCGTCGGTGGAAAAGGTCGCGGTCTGGGCCTCGCCCGCGGCGAAGCCGGCGGCGTGGCGGTGGTCAGCAGCGGTGTCGGTCACGGATTTCGGCCTGCCCGCCGATCCGAGGAAGCGCCGCAGCACTCCACCCCGGTCCCCGGGCGCAGCCGCACCTCCCCTGTCGGCTCTGGTGGTGTCCAGTGGAGCCCCTACCATAGCCACCTCGCCCGTTAGCTCCGGATAAGCGGTTTTACGAGAATTTGATACGCGCTGATACTGCTGCGTCTGCATGTGCTCGGCGTCCTGATCCACCTCATACCCCCCGTCGCGTCCCGGGCCACCGGCTCATCCCTTTAAACGCCTGGTCCCATCTGCGGGTTCCCGGTGCCAACGGATACAGTCACGCCCAGGCAACCACGGGGACAGGAGAGGGTCATTACCGCCAACCGGCAGACGAGCTGGGCGTTCGCCGACGCCTTTGTCGCCGAGGACGAAGCGCTGCGCTGGGCCCGTGACCGGGCCCGGGAGGCAGGGCTGCGCTCGGTGTCGCCCGGCACGGGCGCCGCGCTGCGACTGCTCGCCGCCTCCGTGGACGCGAAGGCGGTCGCGGAGATCGGCACCGGCTGCGGAGTGTCCGGAATCCATCTGCTGCACGGCATGCGCCCCGACGGGGTGCTCACCACGGTCGACCCGGAGCCGGACCACCAGCAGTTCGCCCGGCAGGCCTTCCGTGCCTGCGGCTTCGCCAGCAACCGGGCCCGGTTCATCCCCGGCCGCGCCCTGGACGTGCTGCCCCGGCTCGCGGACGCCGGATACGACCTCGTCTTCTGTGACGGGGACCGGCTGGAGTACGCGGATTACCTCGCTGAATCGTTGCGCCTGCTGCGCCCGGGCGGTCTGGTCGTCTTCGAGGGCATCTTCGCCAACGGCCGTACGGTCGACTCGGGGCCGCAGCCCACGGAGGTGCTACGGCTGCGCGAGCTGCTGCGCACGGTGCGGGAGAACCAGGAACTGGTGACCTCGCTGCTGCCGGTGGGCGACGGCCTGCTGTGCGCCGTCAAGCGCTGACCTCCGGGGCGCCGGTCCGGGAACGCGACTGCCCCGGCACCTCACACGATGCCGGGGCAGCCGGAAGGACAGGATCTCGGGGTGTCAGACGACGACCTTCTTGAGGGCGTCGCCAAGCGCCTCGGCCTCGTCAGGGGTCAGCTCGACGACGAGTCGACCGCCGCCTTCGAGCGGAACGCGCATGACGATGCCCCGCCCCTCCTTGGTCACCTCGAGCGGGCCATCGCCCGTCCGCGGCTTCATGGCCGCCATGCTCGTTCCCCTTCCTGAAACCAGCTCATCGTCTGCCGACGGCCCCGGGAGGGCAGCCACGATCCGTGACGGACACGCGACACCGGCATCGAACACATTGCTTCCAAGCCATTATCCCGCATCTCAGGACCCGATGACCAACATCAGTCGGCATCGCTTGAGCAACGCGCGCGAGCAAAACCACTCAATTCGGGGATGTGGCTGCGATACTTCGCCGCCTCGCGCACGCCCGCCGAGCGGTTTCCGCTCCAGATTTCTTTGACGCAGGTCACACGTCCGGTCCGGCCCTTGGGCGGCGATCTCCGACATGCTGTCCTTCAGACACGACGTACTGAGCGGTACGTCACCAGCGACGACCCCGGAGGGGATGCGCCATGGCCGACACCGTGCTCTACGAGGTGAGCGACGGACTCGCGACGATCACGCTGAACCGCCCCGAGGCGATGAACGCGCTGAACATCGAGACCAAGGTCGCCCTCCGGGAGGCGGCGGAATCGGCGGCCGGGGACACCGCCGTACGGGCGATCCTGCTGACCGCCGCGGGCGACCGGGCCTTCTGCGTGGGCCAGGACCTCAAGGAGCACATCGGGCTGCTGGCATCGGACCGTGAGACGGGGTCCGGGCACACGATGAGCACGGTCAAGGAGCACTACAACCCGATCGTGAAGGCGCTGGCCGGGGCGCCGAAGCCGGTCGTCGCCGCGGTGAACGGGGTCGCGGCCGGGGCCGGCTTCGGCTTCGCGCTCGCCGCGGACTACCGGGTGGCGGCCGACACGGCGGCCTTCAACACCTCCTTCGCGGGGGTCGCGCTGACCGCGGACTCCGGCATCTCCTGGACGCTGCCCCGGGTGGTCGGCCCGGGCCGCGCCGCGGATCTGCTGCTCTTCCCGCGCAGCATCAGCGCGCAGGACGCCCTGGAGCTGGGCATCGTCAATCGGCTGGTGCCCTCGGCCGAGCTGCGCGCCGAGGGCGAGAAGGTGGCGCGGGCCCTGGCCGGCGGCCCGACGGTGGCCTACGCGGCGCTCAAGGAGGCGATGGCCTACGGCCTGACCCACTCCCTCGCCGAGACCCTGGAGAAGGAGGACGAGCTGCAGACCCGGGCCGGCGGGTCCGAGGACCACGCGATCGCCGTGCAGGCCTTCGTGAACAAGGAGAAGCCGAAGTACCTGGGCCGCTGAGGCAGGGCGCCGGGGTGTGCTGTCCGGCGGATCAGGCCGGCTTCAGCCGACAGCGCCTCATCAGCACGGCTGAGCGGAGTCTGGTGCGTCCAGCTGCAAGGCGGCGGAGGGCGTCGATTCGATGGGGGTCCCCCACGCGGGCGCAGCCGAGCGTGGGGGTGTCGGCAACGGACGACAACGCCGCAGGGGCCCCACGCCCTTGAGGCAGTGCGGGAGGGCGCCCCGGACCCCGCGATTCCCTCCGGATCCGCCGGACAGGCCCTAGCTACGGGGCGGGTGGGCTGGTGCGGCTCACACAGGTTTCCAGGTGGTCGTTCACCAGCCCGCACGCCTGCATCAGCGCGTACGCCGTCGTCGGGCCGACGAATCTGAGGCCGCGCTTCTTCAGCGCCTTCGACAGAGCCGTGGACTGCGGGGTGACCGCGGGGACGTCGGCGAGGGTCTTCGGGACCGGGCGCCCGGCCGGGTCGGGGGCGTGGGACCAGATCAGCTCGTCCAGCTCGCCGTCCGCCCAGTCGGCGAGCACGCGCGCGTTGGCGAGCGTGGCGTCGATCTTGGCGCGGTTGCGGATGATGCCCGGGTCGGCCAGCAGACGCTCGCGGTCCTCGTCCGTGAAGGTGGCGATCTTCTCGATCCGGAAGCCGGCGAAGGCCGTACGGAATCCCGGGCGGCGCCGCAGGATCGTGATCCAGGACAGCCCCGACTGGAAGGCCTCCAGGCTGATCCGCTCGAAGAGGGCGTCGTCACCGTGGACCGGGCGGCCCCACTCCTCGTCGTGGTACGACACGTAGTCCTCGGTCGACAGGGCCCACGGGCAGCGAAGCGCGCCGTCGGGCCCGGCGAGGGCGGTTCCGTCACTCACCGCTGCTCCTCCTGGCCGGGCTTGGCCGGCCGGGCGTGCGCGGCGGCGCGGGCGCCGGCCAGCGCGGACTCCAGGTCGGCGATACGGGCGTCCCGCTCGGCGAGTTCGGCGGCGAGGCGGCCGAGGGCGTCGTCGACGTCCGCCATGCGGTAGCCGCGCGGGGCGACCGGGAAGCGCACGCTCTCCACGTCCGCCCGGTGGACCGGGCGGTCCGGGGGCAGCGGGTCCTGCAGCCGCTCCGGGGCCGCCTCCGGCAGCGGGCCGCTCTCGCCGCCGCCCACCACGGCGAGTGTCACCGCGGCCACCACGACGGCGAGGGCGACGACCAGGAACAAGAACATAACCATCGCTGAGGTCCCCACATCGATGTGCCGGAAGCTGAATGTGTCAGGCTCCGATCGTGCCATGCGAGTCTGACAGTTAGGGTCACAGGCGGCCGTACCACGGGACGTACTAGGAGAGGTCACAGGCGATGCTCAGGCTGGGCAAGCGGGAATTCGCACCGCACGAGCCGGTGATCATGGCGATCGTGAACCGGACCCCGGACTCCTTCTACGACCAGGGGGCCACGTTCCGCGACGAGCCGGCCCTCGCGCACGTGGAGCGGGCGGTGGCCGAGGGGGCCGCGATCATCGACATCGGCGGGGTGAAGGCCGGGCCGGGCGAGGACGTCACGGCCGAGGAGGAGGCCCGACGTACGGTCGGGTTCGTCGCGGAGGTGCGGCGCCGCTTCCCGGACGTGATCATCAGCGTGGACACCTGGCGGGCCGAGGTCGGCGAGGCGGTGTGCGAGGCGGGGGCGGATCTGCTGAACGACGCGTGGGGCGGCGTCGACCCCGGGCTCGCGGAGGTCGCCGCGCGCTACGGGGTGGGGCTGGTGTGCACGCACGCGGGAGGGGTTCAGCCGCGCACCCGACCGCATCGTGTGACGTACGACGACGTCGTGGACGACATCCTGAAGGTGACGGTGGGGCTGGCCGAGCGTGCCGTTTCCCTGGGGGTGCCCCGGGAGTCGGTGCTGATCGATCCCGGACACGACTTCGGGAAGAACACGCGGCACAGCCTGGAGGCGACGCGGCGGCTGGACGAGATGGTCGCCACGGGGTGGCCGGTGCTGGTGTCGCTGTCCAACAAGGACTTCGTGGGCGAGACGCTGGACCGCCCGGTGAAGGAGCGGCTGATCGGGACGCTGGCCACGACGGCCGTGTCGGCGTGGCTCGGGGCACAGGTGTACCGAGTCCACGAGGTGGCCGAGACCCGCCAGGTGGTCGAGATGGTGGCGTCGATCGCCGGTCACCGGCCCCCCGCGGTGGCCCGGCGCGGACTGGCCTGACCTCAGGGGTCCGACCTCAGGAGGGTGACCCCAGGGGCCGGAGCCCCCGGGATCCCGAGGTCAGCGGCCGGCCTCCTTGGAGACCAGGGCGACCGCTTCCTCCACCTCGTCCGTCACGTGGAACAGGAGGAGGTCCTTCTCCGCGGCCTTGCCCTGGGCCACCAGGGTGTTCTGCAGCCACGTCACCAGGCCGCCCCAGTACTCGCTGCCGAAGAGGACGATCGGGAAGCGGGTGACCTTCTGGGTCTGGACGAGGGTGAGCGCCTCGAAGAGTTCGTCGAGGGTGCCGAGCCCGCCCGGGAGCACGACGAAACCCTTCGCGTACTTCACGAACATCATCTTGCGGACGAAGAAGTACCGGAAGTTCAGGCCGATGTCGACGTAGGGGTTCAGCCCCTGCTCGAAGGGCAGCTCGATGCCGAGGCCCACCGAGGTGCCGCCCGCCTCGCACGCACCCTTGTTGGCCGCCTCCATCGCGCCGGGGCCGCCGCCCGTGATCACGGCCCAGCCTGCCTCCACCAGGCCCCGGCCGAGCCGCACCCCCGCGTCGTACTCCGGCGAGTCCACCGGCGTACGCGCGGAGCCGAACACGCTGATGGCGGGCGGAAGTTCGGCCAGGGTGCCGAAGCCTTCAATGAACTCCGACTGGATCCGCAGGACCCGCCACGGGTCGGTGTGGACCCAGTCCGAGGGCCCACCCGCGTCCAGCAGCCGCTGGTCGGTCGTACTGGACGTGACCTGACTGCGCCGTCGGAGGACCGGCCCGAGCCGCTGCTCGTCCGGCGGCTGCTTCTTCCCCTCGGGGTTCCCGGTAGCCATGTGCGCTCCCTCCGCTTGCCGGTGGTTCGAGCTCAGCCTAGATCTACGCGGGTTACGGAGGGGGGACGTGAGCATGTCCGGCGTGAGCATGTCCGCTCCGGCCCGGCGGGCGGCGCGACTTCCTACGCGGTGAGCCAGTTCCGCAGACGCTCCTCGCTCGCGAGGATCTTCGCCACCTCGACCCGTTCGTCCCGCTTGTGCGCCAAGTGCGGATTGCCCGGACCGTAGTTGACGGCGGGGACGCCGAGCGCGGAGAAGCGGGAGACGTCCGTCCAGCCGTACTTGGGCTGCGGGGTGCCGCCCACCGCCTCGATGAAGGCGGCCGCGGCCGGGTGGGAGAGGCCGGGCAGTGCGCCGGGGCTGTGGTCGTCGACCACGAACTCCTCGACGCCGCAGTCCGCGAACACCTCGCGGACGTGCGCGATCGCCTCCTCCTCGGTGCGGTCGGGGGCGTAACGGAAGTTGACGCTCACCACGCACTCGTCCGGGATGACGTTGCCCGCGACCCCGCCGGTGATGCCCACCGCGTTCAGGCCCTCGCGGTACTCCAGGCCGTCGATGACCGGGTAGCGGGGCTGGTAGGAGGCGAGCCGGGCCAGGATGGGGGCGGCCGCGTGGACGGCGTTGGAGCCCATCCAGCTGCGTGCCGAGTGGGCCCGCTCGCCCGTGGTCCTCAGCAGCACCCGCAGGGTGCCCTGGCAGCCGCCCTCGACCTGGCCGTCGGAGGGCTCCAGCAGGACCGCGAAGTCGCCCCGCAGCCACTCCGGGTGAGCCTCGGCCACGTGCTTGAGGCCGTTGAGCTCGGCGGAGACCTCCTCGTTGTCGTAGAACACGAAGGTCAGGTCGCGGTTGGGGGCGGGGACCGTGGCCGCGATGCGCAGCTGCACCGCGACGCCCGACTTCATGTCGCAGGTGCCGCAGCCCCAGAGCACGCCGTCCTCGTCCAGCCGGGACGGCACGTTGTCGGCGATCGGCACCGTGTCGATGTGGCCGGCCAGGATGACCCGCTCCGCGCGGCCCAGGTCCGTACGCGCGACCACGTTGTTGCCGTACCGGTCCACCGTCAGGTGCGGCAGGGCGCGCAGGGCGGCCTCGATCGCGTCCGCGAGGGGCTTCTCGGTACCGCTCTCGGAGGGGAAGTCCACGAGTTGCGCGGTGAGCGCGGCGGCGTCCAGCGTGAGGTCGAGCGAGGTGTCGGGCATGGCCCCGACCCTAACGCGGGAGCCCGGCGCACAGCGCAGCACGGACCGGGCGTGAGGCCCGGCGGGGGCTCCAGTACCTTGTACGCGTGCCAGAGCCGTCCCCCATTCGTCCCAAGCGCCGCGGCCGCCTCCTCCGTGTCGGCGCGGCGCTGCTGGTCCTGTGCGGCGTCGCCGCCTATCTCGTGGTGCAGTACATCACCGGCGGCGCGGGGGCGCGCGGCTGCAAGGTGGTCTCCGCCACGGGCGACGGGGCGTCGTACGAGTTCACGCCCGAGCAGGCGGTGAACGCGGCCACGATCGCCGCCGTCGGCACCGGGCGGGGCATGCCCGGGCGGGCGGTGACCATCGCGCTGGCGACCGCCATCCAGGAGTCGGGGCTGAGCAACATCGAGCACGGCGACCGGGACTCCCTGGGCCTGTTCCAGCAGCGGCCCTCGATGGGCTGGGGAACCGAGCGGCAGATCATGGACCCGGCGTACGCGGCGGGCATGTTCTACGCGCACCTGGCGAGGGTGCCTGACTACACGAAGCTGCCGCTGACGGTGGCCGCGCAACGGGTGCAGCGCAGCGGCTACCCGGAGGCGTACGCCAAGCACGAGCCGGACGCCACCCTGCTGGCGGCCGCGCTGACCGGGCAGGCGGCGGCCACGCTGACCTGCGACGGGCGCTCGGAACACAGCACCGGGGCGACCGGGCCCGACGCGGTACGGGCCGCGCTGGTCCGGGACTTCGGGCGGGACGCGCTGCAGGAGACCGGTGCGGAGGTGGGCGGTACCGAGGTTCCGTCGCCGTCGCCGTCCCCGAGTGTGACCGCGACCGCGCACGGCCGGACGGTGACCGTGCCGGTGCCCGAGGGCGGGAGAAAGGATTCCACGGGGCGCGGCGAGCGGCAGCGGGGCTGGCAGCTGGCGCACTGGGCGGTGGCCAACTCCTCCGCGCTGCACATCCAGCGCGTGGCGTACGCGGGGCGGGAGTGGACCGCCGGGAACGGCGGCAGCCAGTGGCGCCCGGCCGGCTCCGAGGGGGCCGGGGGCGCGGAGAGGTCCGTGGGGGCGGTCCGGATCGTGACCGGACAGTAGTACGGGGCCTCACTCGGCCGAGTGGTGCGGCTTCGGTATGCGCGCACTTTCCCGTGGACTCCGGAGAGATTTCCGGATCCCTTGGAAATGCAAGGGCCGTAAGGATTCTGCAGGGTTTTGGGCGGGCGCCCTTTGCCCGTTTTTATCCACAAACGATAATGCGATGCGTTATCCATTCTTTACCTTCGGCCTCCGCAACCTTCGTCGGCTTCGAGCGGTAGTCACGGCGTCCGAGTCGGACACAGACACCTTCTCTACCCGTCGAATGGAGCATCATGTCCCTCCCTCTGACCCGCCGGATCGCCCGTGCCGCGCTGCTTGTCGCAGCGGGAGCGGCCGCCGGGGTCGGTGCGGCCGGCTCTGCCGGCGCGGCCACGAACCTGCCGGCCACCCCGGACCTCGGCGGTCTGACCGCGCTGGACGGGTCGAACGCCGCCAACACCGTCGACGGTGCGGCCCAGCACGCCACCGGCCTCGCGACTGACGCGGGCAGCAAGGCGGTCAAGCAGACGGTCCCGGCCGCGGCCAAGACCGGCGGCGGTGCCGTGAAGAAGACCGCTCCCGCGGCGCAGAAGGCCGTGGGAGATGCGGCCGGGGCCGCGGGGAGTGTCATCGGGGGCACCACGTCCACCGCGACGAAGGGCGGGCTGCCGGGGTCGTCCCTCGCCGGGGGCGGCCTGGCGACGTCGCCCCTGTCGGCCACTCCGCTGGGAGGCTGAGTCCCGCATATGACAACGGGGTCCAGGGAGTTCCCTGGGCCCCGTTGCTGTGTGCGGTGGCGGTGGCGCCGTGGACGGGCTACGCCGTCAGGCGGGCCACCGCCGCTCGGACCCGCTCGTCCGTCGCCGTCAGGGCCACGCGTACGAACTTCTCGCCCGCCACGCCGTAGAAGTCGCCCGGCGCGACCAGGATGCCCCGCTCGGCCAGGTGGGCGACCGTGGTCCAGCAGGACTCGTCCCGGGTGGCCCAGAGGTAGAGGCTCGCCTCGCTGTGTTCGATGCGGAAGCCGTGGCTCACAAGGGCTTCGCGCAGGGCCGTGCGACGGGCCGCGTAGCGCTCGCGCTGCGCGCGGACGTGCTCGTCGTCGCCCAGGGCCGCCACCACGGCCGCCTGCGTCGGCGCCGAGGTCATCATGCCGCCGTGCTTGCGGATCTCCAGCAGGGGGCCCAGGACGGCCGGGTCGCCCGCCACGAAGGCGGCGCGGTAGCCGGCCAGGTTGGAGCGCTTGGAGAGGGAGTGCACGGCGACGAGGCCCTCGTAGGAGCCGCCGTTGACATCGGGGTGCAGGACCGAGACCGGGTCGGCCTCCCAGCCCAGCTCCAGGTAGCACTCGTCGGAGACGACCAGGACGCCGTGTTCGCGGGCCCAGGCGACGATGCCGGTCAGCTCGTCCTTGGAGAGGACCCTGCCCGTGGGGTTCGACGGCGAGTTCAGCCACAGGAGCTTCAGGTTCGCCGGGTCCAGGTCGCGCGGGTCGTCGTAGACCTCGTACCCGGCGCGGGCCAGGCGGGCGCCGACCTCGTAGGTCGGGTAGGCCAGGCGCGGGTAGGCCACCTTGTCGCCCGGGCCGAGGCCCAGCTGGGTGGGCAGCCAGGCGACCAGTTCCTTGGAGCCGACGACCGGCAGGACGTGGCGGTGGGTGACCTCGCGGGCGCCCAGGCGGCGCTCCAGCCAGCCGGTGATCGCGTCACGCAGCGCGGGGGTGCCCCAGACCGTCGGGTAGCCCGGCGAGTCGGCCGCGTCGATCAGGGCCTTCTGGATCAGTTCGGGGACCGGGTCGACCGGCGTGCCGACGGACAGGTCGACGATGCCGTCCGGGTGCGCTGCGGCCGTCTTCTTGTACGGCTCGAGCTTGTCCCAGGGGAACGTCGGAAGGCGGTCGGAGACTGCGGACACGGGATCTTGCTCGCTTTCATCGGTACGGCAAACGCCTCGGTCCCGTACGGCGGCGATCAAGGCGATCGGGCCGTACGGGACCGAGGCGGCGCTGGAGGTCCCCCGGTTCGGGCGGGGCCGGGAACCGGGGGAGCGGGCCGTCGGCCGCCTAGACGGTCACTCGCCCTGCGGCGGCAGCGCGGCGATGAAGGGGTGGTCGCGCTCGATCAGGCCCAGCTTGCTGGCGCCGCCGGGAGAGCCCAGCTCGTCGAAGAACTCGACGTTCGCCTTGTAGTAGTCCTTCCACTCCTCCGGAGTGTCGTCCTCGTAGAAGATCGCCTCGACCGGGCAGACCGGCTCACAGGCACCACAGTCGACGCATTCGTCCGGGTGGATGTACAAGGACCGCTGGCCCTCGTAGATGCAGTCGACCGGGCACTCCTCGATGCACGCCTTGTCCTTGACGTCGACACAAGGCTCTGCGATGACGTAGGTCACGCTGTCGTTCCTCCTCGGTAGGGCGCTGGCGGGCCTCCTCAGGCTCCGCCGCCTGGCGCGCGGGAGCGCGGCGTCGTCGATGCCCGCCCCTAGTATCTCCGTTCCGGGGCATGATCCGTACAGGAGGGGTGAACTGACCAGTGGAAATCTCGGCGCGAGCGCGTCTCGAAGTCCGTATCACCGCTGCTGACGTGGGCAAACGGGTCTCCGTACGGTGCCTCGGTGAACCTGGGGCGGCAGGAGAGAAGTTCACCGACACGGTGGGTGTTCTCACATCATGGGACGACGGGGTGCTCATGATCACACGGCGGGACGGGCGGAGTGCCCGGATCGCCGAGTCGACGCTGGTCGCGGGGAAGGTGGTGCCCGCCGAGCCGGCGCGCCGCCGGGGACCCGCGGCGAGCTACCCGGAGCTGGCGCGCATCGCCTCGCGCGCGTGGCGGCCGGTGGAGAGCGAGCGGCTCGGCGAGTGGGAGCTGCGGGCCGCGGTCCAGGAGGGGCCGCGCGAAGCGCGTCCGACGGGGGTGGCGGCCGGGCGACGGACGGGCTTCACCCGGCGCGCCAACAGTGTGCTGCCGCTCGGTGATCCGGGGCTTCCGCTGGACGCGGCCCTGGACGCCGTGCGGCGCTGGTACGGCGAGCGCGGTCTGCCCGCCTATGTGCAGACCGCCACCGGCGCGGAGGGCACGCAGGAGCTGCTGTGCGCGGAGCTGGAGCGGCGCGGCTGGGTGCGGGAGGTGACCGCCGCGGTGTGGATCGGTGCGCTGGCGCCGATCGCGGACCGGGCCGAGGGCGCCGGGGTGGTGCTGTCCCGGGAGGCGGACGAGAGATGGCTCGCCCGGTACCAGCGCAAGGGCATGAGCGAGGTGGCCCTGCGGGTGCTCGGATCGGGATCCCCCCGATCGGGCGAAGCCGGGAGCGAGGTAGGGCCGTCCGTGTGGTTCGCGTCCGTGCCCGGCGCGCCGGGTGAGCCGCCGGCGGCGATCGGCCGGTGCGTGGTGGACGGCCGCTGGGCGGGATTCGCGGCCGTGGAGGTCGACCCCGGCCGACGGCGCCGGGGCCTGGCCACCGAGGTGATGTCCGCGCTGGCCCGCCGCGCCCTGGACGAGGGTGCCTCGGCGGCCTGGCTCCAGGTGGAGGACGACAACAGGGCCGCGCACGCCCTGTACGCCGGCCTCGGCATGACCCCGCACCACGCGTACCACCACTACCGCGCCCCGGAAGCCCACGACCGCGCCGACGATCAGGGGACGACGGAGTGAGCGCCGGGGCCGGGACGGGGGCCCGGGCGAACGCCGCCGCGGACACCGGAGCCCGGCGGACCAGGTCCGCCGGCGCCGTCCGCACCACAGCCGTCACCCGGCACCCGGGAACACCCCCGTCCGACGGTCGTAGGGATCGCCGTGGACGGGCATGAGCCAGGCATGCGGCATCCCCGGCTTCCGCCTCCGTACCCGCCCCCGCCGGAGCGGTCCGCCGAGGTGCGGCGGCTGTTCGGCGAGGAGGCGCGCTGTGAGCGGCCCGATCTGTCGGCGCTGTGTCTGCTGATCGGGGCGGAGGCGGACGGCTCGCTGGACGAGGCCGGTGTCGATACGGCGCAGCTGGAGCTGGACCGGCTGGCCGGGCAGCTGCCGTACCGTCCGGGCGGGCCGCACGCGTGGGCACAGGCGCTGCGCCGGCTGCTGGGTGAGCGCTACGAGTTCCACGGGACCCCCGCCGACTACCAGCGGCTGGAGTCCTCGCTGCTGCACGAGGTGCTCCGGCGGCGGCGCGGGCTGCCGATCCTGCTGTCGGTGGTGTGGATGGAGGTCGCACGACGGGCCGGGGCGCCGGTGTACGGCGTCGCGCTGCCCGGGCACTTCGTGGTCGGGCTCGGGACGGCTGAGGAGCAGGTGCTGGCCGATCCGTTCGACGGCGGCAGGGTGCTCACCGGGGCGGACGCCGAGCTGCTGGTGGTGGGGGCCACGGGGACCCCCCTCGAACCTTCGATGCTGGTGCCGGCGAGGCCTCTGGAGGTCGTTCAGCGGATCCTGAACAACGTCAGGGCATGGGCCGCCGCTCGGCCCGAGAGGTCGGATGTCGCTCTGCGGGCCGTCGAGTTGGGACTGCTGCTGCCCTCGCATCCGGCCCGTCTGCGGCACGAGCGCGGTGAACTGCTGGTGCAGCGCGGGGAGTTCATGGAAGGGGCGGCCGAGTTGGAGGCGTACGCCCATCTGATCGAGGTCGTCGACGAACCGGCTGCCCGGAAGGTGCGGCAGCAGGCCCGGACAGCCCGGGCGATGCTCAACTGAGTGCTCAGAGCCAGCCCTTCTCGCGCGCGGTCCGCACGGCCTCCGCCCTGTTGCGAACCGCGAGCTTCTGGATGGCCGTGGAGAGGTAATTGCGGACCGTGCCCTGGGAGAGGTGGAGGGCCTGGGCCAGTTCCGCGTTGGTGGAGCCGTCGGCCGCCGCGCGGAGCACCTCGCGTTCCCGGTCGGTCAGCGGGTTCGCGCCCTCGGCCAGCGCCGCCGCGGCCAGGGTGGGGTCGATGACCCGTTCGCCGGACAGCACCTTGCGGACCGCGGCGGCGAGCTGCGCGGCCGGTGCGTCCTTGACGAGGAAGGCGTCGGCGCCCGCTTCCATGGCGCTGCGCAGATAGCCGGGGCGGCCGAAGGTGGTGAGGACGACGAGCTTGACCGCGGGGTGCTCGCGGTGCACCTGGGCCGCCGCCTCGATACCGGAGCAGCCGGGCATCTCGATGTCGAGCAGCGCCACGTCCACGCCGTGTGCGCCGACGGCCGCCAGCACCTCGTCGCCGCGCGCGACCTGGGCGACGACCTCGATGTCGTCCTCCAGGCCGAGCAGGGCGGCGAGGGCCTCGCGGACCATCGACTGGTCCTCCGCCAGGAGGACCTTGATCATGCTCGTCATGCCCCGGATCCTACGTCCGCCGAGGCGGCCGCAGGCACCCGGGCGACCAACCGGAAACCGTGCTTGACCCGGCCCGCCTCCAGCGTGCCGCCGGCCTTCTCCAGCCGCTCGGTCAGGCCGGTGAGACCGTTGCCGGGCCCCTTGCCCGAGCCGCCGGATCCGTTGTCCTCGACGGAGAGTTCGAGCACCGGGCCGTCCAGCGTCTGGCGGCGCAGGATCTGGACGACGCACCTGTCGGCGCCGCTGTGCCGGACCACGTTGGTGACCGCCTCGCGCAGCGCCCAGGCGAGGACGGACTCGGCCTCCTCGGGGACGTCCGTGAGGTCGGGTTCGGCGGGTGTCTCCGCCACGACGCCGGCGGCGGTCAGGGCGACCTGGGTGCCGGCGAGCTCGGCCGCGAGGCGGGGGCGGCGGTAGCCGGTGACGGCCTCGCGGACGTCGACCATGGCCTGGCGGCTGACCTGTTCGATGTCGGCGACCTGCTGGGCCGCCTTGTCGGGGTGGTCGGGGAGCATCCGGCCGGCCAGCTCGCTCTTCAGCGTGATCAGGGAGAGGGAGTGGCCGAGCAGGTCGTGCAGGTCGCGGGCGAGGCGCAGCCGCTCCTCGTTGGCGGCGAGCTGAGCGACCGTGGCCCGTGCCTTGCGCAACTCGACGGTCGTACGGACCAGTTGGCCGACGCCGATCATCGCGAACCCGATGAGCAGGGTCAGCAGGAGCAGGCCCCGGGCCTCCTTCTCGTTGGAGTGCACCCCGACCGCGTACATCAGGGCGCCCGAGGCCGGGATGGCCCAGTAGGCCGCCCGCACCGGCAGGGTCGCCCCGCACGCCACCGAGAGGTAGACGAAGAGTCCGAGCCAGGCGCTGCCGAGGGTGTAGGCCAGCACCGGCGCGAGGACACCGAGGAACACGATCAGGACGACGACGGTCCGCCCGGAGAACGGCCGGCCCATGTTGCGGAAGACCAGGCTCAGGTACACCCCGACGAAGGCCATGAGGCCGAGCGTGCCGGCCACGGTGGCGCGCGTGGTGTGGTCGCCGTTGATCAGGTCCTCGATGGGTGAGCTGAGGAAGACCAGCCAGACACCGATCCACAGCAGCTTGGCCATCAGCTCACGCCGGTTGCCGGGTGGCCGGCCCACGGGCGTGTCCGCCATGGCACCGGCCGTCTGCTCTTCCGTCATGGTGCTCACGCCTTCAGCGTGTCCTTCCGGTACAGCCAGGCCGCGCCGCCCGCGAAGAGGACGAAGGAGACGGCGAGGATGGCGATGTCCTGGGCGCTCGGGGCCTGGCTCTGCTCGATCGCCCGCCCCAGAGCAGCGTACGCGTGCGTGGGCAGCCACTCGGCGATGTCCTGCAACCACTGCGGGAAGGTCGTCGAGGGCATCCACAGGCCGCCCAGCAGCGACATGCCGAAGTAGATGATCATCGTGATGGGGCGCACCGCGTCGCCGGAGGCGAGGTAGCCGATGGCGACGCCGAGCGCGGCGAAGACCAGGCTCCCGGCCCAGATGACGCCGGTGAGCGCGAGCCACTGCCAGGCGTCCAGGCGTACGTCCTTCACGGCCGCGGCGACGAGGAACACCATGATGATCGACGGCAGGCTGACCACGGCCGCGCCGGCGGTCTTGGCCAGGACGTAGCCCCGTCCGGGCAGCGGGGTGAGCCTCAGCTGCCGTACCCAGCCGTTCTCGCGCTCCTTGGCGATGCGCTCGCTGTTGCCCATCAGGACGGCCGTCAGGGCGCCGAAGGAGGCCATGGAGACCATCAGGTAGGTGGCGACCGTCAGGCCGCTCCCGGTGACCTTCTCGTTCGCCCCGGCGGTGCCGCCGAAGATCAGGAAGAGGAGCGAGGGATAGAGCACCGAGAAGAACAGGAACTTCTTGTTGCGCAGGGCGCGGGTCAGTTCGAGTTTGATCAGCGCGTTCATGACTGCCTGGCCTCCTCGGCCTCCGTGATGGCGACGAAGGCCTGCTCCAGGCCGAGGCCGGCGACTTCGAGGTTGCGGGGGTAGAGACCGAGGCCGTAGACGGCGTGGACGGTCGCGTCGGCGTCGGACGACTGGATGCGGACGGTCTGGCCCGACACGTCGACCGAGGTGAGGAAGGGCAGGCCGCGCAGGGCCGGCTCGTCGATGGTGCCCTCCAGGTCGAAGGAGACCCGGCGGGCGCCCGCCTTGGCCTTGATCTCGGCGGCGGTGCCGTCGGCGAGGAGGCGGCCGCGGTGCAGCACGAGCACGCGGTCGGCGATGGCGTCGGCCTCTTCGAGGTAGTGGGTGGCGAAGAGGACCGTCCGGCCCTGGTCGGCCTGTTCCCGCATGGTGGCCCAGAAGGCCTGGCGGGCGGAGACGTCCATGCCGGTGGTCGGCTCGTCCAGGACGATCAGGTCGCTGTCGCCGGCGGTGGCGAGCGCGAAGCGGACGCGCTGGGCCTGGCCGCCGGAGAGCTTGTTGACCTTGCGGTCGGCGATCTGTGTGATGCCCGCCCGGGCGAGGACGTCGGTTGCGCTGTACGGCTTCGGGTGCAGCGAGCAGGCCAGCTTCACCAGCTCGGCGACGGTGACCTCGTCCATCAGCCCGCCGCTCTGCAGCATGGCCCCCACCCGCCCGGCGACGATCGCCTCGCGCGGGCTCGTGCCGAACACGCCGACCGTGCCGCTGTCGGGGTGCTTGAGCCCGAGCAGCAGGTCGAGGGTGGTGGACTTGCCGGCGCCGTTCGGGCCGAGAAGGGCGACGGTCTCCCCCGGGTACAGCCGGAGCGAGAGCCCGTCGACGGCCCGTACGCTCCCGTACGTCTTGGTCACCTGGTCGAACCCGACCACCGGGGTGGTGGTGGCCGGTGCCGCTGTCGTTGTCATGTCCTCAATGGTGGCCGAGGGGGCCGGGGGCCCGGCAGTGTCGGCGGTCCCGAGTGCCGGATGACAGATGTCATGCGGTTCGGGTGACACGACGGAGGGACCGCCCGACGGCCGTGCCGGGCGGCCCCTCTGCGGCAGTGCTAGTTGGGGTTCGTGTCGATGACGGCGATCCGGTTGGTCTTGCTGGTCAGCGCCTGGCGGAGGGCGACGTAGACGTCCTCCGGTGTGACGGCCGTCTTCTTGCCGTTGGCCCGGGTGATCAGCACGCCGTCGAAGGTCTGGCCGTACAGCTGCTTCAGGGCGGCCAGGTCGGGCTTGTCGGTCAGCTTGCCGCCCTCGACGGCCTCCACCCTGAGGAACTTCCACAGCGAGTTCTGCGGACTCAGCGGGATCGAGTGCGCGGCATCCGTCCGCACGGTGACAATGGCCGACATCGCCGGCTCCGCGAACGCCTTCATCTCCCGGTCGACCTCGGCGTTCGAGACCGTGGGCTGCTTGGTGGCGGTCGGCACGGTCACCGGAGTCGCCGTGCCCGTCTCCACCAGCGTGCGGTACGCCTGTTCGACCGCCTGGGTCGACCGGCCCGCGTCGATGGCCTTGCCCGCCTTGCCGTAGACGGCCACGGCCTTGCCGGCCTTGAACTGGATGGTGCCTTCGGTGACCGAGCCGGAGCCCCCGCCGGCCTGCTGGAGCGCGGCCTGCAGCTTCTCCTCGTCCACGGGCATGACCGGCTCGACGACCCGACTTTGACCGAAGAGGGAGCCGATCACGGAGACCGGGTTGTAGTCGCTCTGCGCGGCCTCGCCGACCGTGCTCTGGAAGTCGAACTGCAGGCCCGCGTTGTCCGGCGTCAGGGACACCGTCCTGCCGCCCACGGCCAGCTTCAGCGGCTTGTTCACCCGGCTGCCGAAGGCGTCGTCGAGCTTCTTGACGGCCTCGTCGCGGGTGCCGCCGCCGATGTCGACGCCGAGCACGGTGGTGCCCTTGGGCACGTCGGTGTGGTTCATCAGCAGCCCGGCGCCGTAGGCACCGCCTCCGAGGACGAACACGCCGACGCCGAGCAGCACCAGCTTGCTGCGGCCCTTCTTCTTCGGCCTGGCCCCGGCCTTGGGCTGCGGGGCCGGATCGGGCAGCTTGGGTGCCGTGTGCGGCACCGGGCCCTCGGGGTGCCCGCCGGGTCCGAACGGGACGTTTCCGGCGGACGGGACGATCGGGATGCCGCTGGTGACCGTGTGGCCGGACACGTTGTCCGGGGAGCGGTATCCGGGCGTGCCCGGTCCGGGGGCGGGCTGCTGCGGCGTGAGGATCGCGGTGTCGTCGCTCAGGCCCCCGCCGGGGCCGGTACCGGGCGCCGTGCCGGGCGCGGTGAACGCGCCGTCGGCGAGCGGACCGCCCTGGCCGGGACGGCCGTTCGCGCCGCCGGGCAGGTGATGGCTGCCGGTGTCGTAGCCGCCGGGAGCGTCGAAGGGCTCGCCGGGGTCCCTGTCCAGGTCGCTGAGCGCGCTCCGCGGAGCGGTCGGCGGGACGAACGGTCCGTTGCCGGTCACCGGGCCGCTGGTGGGGCCCGCCGGGCCCTGCGGGCCACGGCCGCCCTGGCCGCTCGGCCCGTTGAAACCACTGGGCCCGCCGGGACCGCCGGGCCCGTTCACGCCGCTGGCGCCGGGGACGCCCCCGAAGCCGCTCTGGCCGCCGTTGTCCGCGAAGTACGGCAGGTCGTCGCGGCTCGGCTCGCCGCCGCTCGCGCCGGAGCGGGAGCCGCCCAGCGGGCCCGCGGCCAGCGCCTCGGTCACGTCGAAGGAGCCGGTGCCGCCACCGTGTCCCGGCGCAACGGGGCCGCCGGTGGCGCCGGGCAGGCCCGAGCCGTTCGTGCCGCCGGGGCGGGCGCCGCCCGGCGCGCTCATCGAGCCGACCACCCCGCCGGGGCGGCCGCCGCCGGGGCGCGCGCCGGTGGCACCGGAGGCAGCCGGACCACTCGGCCGGGCGCCCGGTGCGGCGGAACCGCCCGGCGTCCCGGCCCCGTTCGTGCCGCCGCCGCCCGGACCGCCCTTGGGGGCGCCGGACTTGCGGGGCGCGAACCAGTCGCTGGTCTTGTCGTCGGGCTGCGGCGCGGGCTCGGCGGGGGGGTCGACGGTGCCGGTGGGCGCCGCGGCGGCGGGAGCCGGCCGCGGGTCGGTACCGGAGTCGTCCCGGGCGGCATCGCCGTCCTGGACGGGCGTACGCACGACGACCGGCGGGATGGGCCGGGATCCGGGGATGTTGATCCGGATCCGGGTCGTCAGCGTGGTCTCGGTCTTGCGCTCCCCGGGCTGTGTGGCCGAACGGCCCGTGTCCGCACCGGCGTCGGAGGCCATGGGGGTCCCGTACGGCGGCGTTCCCGAGGGGTATGCGGCTCCGCCGGTCCCGTTGGGCCCGGAGGACGGAGTGTCAGTTTCACGACTCAAGGCAGGTTCTCCCGGTTGGCTCCGCCGCCCGTTCACACCTCAGCGGGCAGCTCGGCGGCGCGCACCACCATACTGGCCACGTCTGGCGCGCATCCCATGACCGCTGAGGAAACCCACACCGGACTCGCACGTGCGCCGTACGGCGAAGTGGTACGTCACTTGCCAAGTCGGGCAGGGCCGCCCCGGGGTTGCCGCCCGGGGGCAAGGGTGGCACAGATCACAGCCAGGGCCATGCCACCGAGCAGGAAGAGGTAGGAGCCGCCTCCCGCGCCGAACAGGAAGTCTCCCTCCGGGCGGCTGGCGGTGAGCAGGATGACGGCGATGATCCAGCCGGCCACCGGAGCGACCGCTCCGGCCCGGCCGCCGAGCGCGTACGCCCCGCCGAGGAAGAGCCCGCCGGCGCCCGCGAGGGCGAGCAGCAGCCCGCCCGGGAACCAGGCGGCCTGGACCAGGGTTCCGGCGAGTCCGACGATCGCACCGAGCACGAACAGCCCGGCACAGGCCGCGATCCGCCCGATCAGGGGGCGCTGCAGCGGCTGGGCGAGCATGGAGCCGCGTCCTGGGGCGCTCATGACGTCTCCTCGGCGGCGACACCGGCGAACAGGTCGGTCTCCCCGGGCCGCGCCTCGCCGTGCACCAGCTCGTAGTACTCGGTGGTGAACAGCGGCTGGGCCAGTTCGTTGGAGAGCGCGAAGTACGGCTCGGCCACCTCGATCTGGGTGACGTGGGCACGCATCGCGGCGGCCTTGGCCGCGGCGTATGCGCCGCCGTCGACCGCGGTGGTGATCCGTTCGTCGTCGACCACACCCGGCACGTCGGCCACGCTCGCGCTCTTGGCGAACGGGAGGGCCGGCAGCTCGTCCTCGAGCCGGGCGAAGGCGGCCTCGGCGACGGAGCGCGGGACGCGGTTCCAGTAGACCTTCTGGATCCGGTGGCCCTGTTCGGCCGCCAGCTCGACGGCCCGCATGGCGACGCGGTGGGCCTGGATGTGGTCCGGGTGGCCGTACCCGCCGTTGTCGTCGTACGCGACGAGGACCTGCGGGCGGATCTCCAGGATCACCTCGGCGAGCGATCCGGCGGCCGCGTCGAGGTCGGCCTGCCAGAAGCAGGCGGGGTCCTCGTTGTCGGGAATGCCCATCATGCCGGAGTCGCCGTAGCGCCCTGCACCGCCGAGCAGCCGCACGTCGACGACGCCCAGCTCGCGCAGTGCGGCGGTCAGCTCCCCGCGCCGGTGTGCGCCCAGCGCGGCGCCGCTCAGATGCCGCAGTCCGGACGGGATGACCTCCCCCCGCTCACCGAGGGTGCAGGTGACCAGCGTCACATGGGCGCCCTCGGCCGCATACCTGGCCATGGTCGCGCCGTTGTTGATCGACTCGTCGTCCGGGTGTGCGTGCACCAGCAGCAGACGCCGGGAGGGCAGATCCGTCATGGGGCCACCCTACGAGGCTCTCGCGTGCGACGTTCAGGATCGGGGATCCGGAGTACTCTCGCCGCTGTAGCGCGGCAGGCCGTCCGTCGGGATCGTCCAGTCGGCGATGGTGACGTCCTCGCCGTAGACGAAGTCCTTGCGGGTGGCGTAGCGGGGACCCTCCGGGGTGGAGTGGATGTCGGTGAGTACGGCGCCGGTGCCGGTGCGGGGATCGAAGATCGCGTAGACCGGGATGCCCATCAGGGGATAGTCGCGGAGCTTGCCCACCCAGTCGTTGTCCGGGTTGGAGCGGGAGACGATCTCGATGGCGGCAATGAGGGTGCGGGGATCGAAGGAGCCTGGCACCTCCATGTCCTCCCAGGTAATCACCATCACATCAGGGCGCCGCAGGATGCCCTCGGATTCGTTCTCGACGTCGGGTTCTCCCGTGTGCGCGACGATCTCTTCCGGCATGACTCTTTCAAGCCGCTTCCGAAGGTGCAGCGTGGTCAGCTCGTGCGGCCCGATCGGCGCCAACATGTCGTGGACGATCCCCTTCTTCGTGATCTCGAATTTGCCAGGAATGGTGTCGTCCATGGACTGAACGAGGTCCCGCATGGCCCGGTAGATGTGGGAGGCACCCTGCCGCGCGTTGTCCGGTGCGATGGTCATGGCGCTCGCTCCTCGTCTTCTGTGCCCAGGGGCAAGGATCGTCACGTTCATGCTGGGCGGCCTCCAGAACATCGCATCGGCAGTCGCGGCAGCGGCCGGGTCCGGGTGCTCGGAAGGCGCGATCACAGCCGTCGCAGGTCTGGAGCGGGTGCCGTACGGACGGCGGGGCGGTCGGTGCACGGAACGGGGGTGGGGGCGGCAACAGGGCGACGAGGCGGTGGGCCAGCAGGGCGGCGGGCCGGTGCAGTCCCTCGGGTGGCAGGTCAGCGGTCAGTGCCTGCCGTACGGCGGTGGGGCTGATGTCGCGCTCCAGCCAGGCGGCGACGCCGGGGGCCAGGTGTGCCGTGTCGGCTGCTGACAGGAGCAGACGTGGATCGTGGCGGCGCAGGTCGGCGAGGAGATCGGCGGCGGACCGGACCAAGGCCGGGGCAGTGCAGGCCGGCCGGGGTACGGCGGGGAGAGGTTTGCGGGTGCGGGCGGGTGTGTGGCCGCTGGGCGCTGCCGCCGTTCGGGCGCCGTCGGGGCCGCGGGGGGCGGGGCGGTCGGGGCAGCTCGGCCTGTCGGCGTGGTGTCGGGCCGCCGGCTGGTTGCAGGAGGTCGTGCGGGTGACGATGCGGCCGCCAGGGACGCGTTGGCGTTCGCGGCGGAGATAGCCGTGGGCCTCCAGTTCGCGCAGCGCGGCGGCGATACGGGTCGCCCCTTCGGGGAAGCGTGCGGCGAGGGTCTTGATGTCGACGCGAACGCCCTTCGGCAGCGACTGGATGTGGCAGGCCAGACCGATCGCGAGGAGGGAGAGGTCCGGGTGCTGGGTGAGGTGGTTGCCGATCACTGTGAAGCGGGCGGTGTGGCGCGTGTTGTCGTGCACGAGTCCGCCGGTGTGGTGGCCCTGGTTCGGGTGCTTGTTGCCCGCGATACGGGCCTGGGCGTGCGGCGGCACGCTAGGGTGCTGGGTACCCATCGGGAAGTTGCCTCTTCCTCGGTGGTCAGGCCCTCGCACTGGGATTGCCGTCCCGGCGGGGGCCGTCGCATGTCTGCGGTTGTGTCGCGCTGAGCGTAGGGGTGCCGAGGGCTGCGGAATCCAGTCGATCCGGGGATGTTCACCCGGCCGAGTGAGCGCGGGCCACGGGCGGGAGGGGTGGGGTTTGGTGGGGTTCTCTTCCCCGCGGTCCTTTGCTCTTCAGTCGCTGGCGTCACCGGAACCCGTGGGAGCGGGATCCGGTCCTGGAAGGCGCAGTTCGGCCCAGACGGTCTTGCGCGGGAAACGGCCCTCGGCGACATCCCAGCGATCGGCGAGCGCGTCCACGAGCAGCAGACCACGGCCGGACTCGGCATCGGCGTCCGGTACTTGGAGCTTGGGGAGACGGTCACCGCGCGTGTCGGTGACTTCGATGCGCAGGGTGCGGCCGACCACGTAGAGCGTGAGGCGGAAGCCGCGGCCGGGAAGGCGGCCGTGGGTGGCGGCGTTGGCTGCCAGCTCGGCGACGATGTGCGTCGCGGGGGCAGGCGGGAGCCCCCAGCCGCGGAGCCGGTCGGCCGCGAGCAGCCGGGCCAGGCGGGCGCCGCGCGGGGTGGAAGCCAGCAGGACGCTGAAGTTGCGGATGCAGCTGTCGAGTTGAGCCGTGGTCTCGGCAATTTCCTGATTCACGTCACTCAGAGTGGCCGGTGACACCTACCGTGATCAGTGATTACGCCGTTGCGTACGGTTACTGTCCGGCGGTTGTCCGGTGGTGTACGGGCCTGTCGGCAGTGGATGTACGGGTACGGGCGTTGCGGCACGGCGGTACGACGGAGGGGCGCGCGCTGATGACGGTCGACGGGGATGCGGGACGACCCGAGGACGAGACGGACGAGCCGGGTTGGGAGGTGGATCCGGACGACGAGTGGGGTGTCGCGGTCATCGCGACCGTCGGGCGGCAGCTGAAGCTGCGGCGGGAGGCGGTGGCCATGAAGGCCGGCGATTTCGGCAGGGCCGTCGGCTACGGCGAGGACATGGTCTACAAGATCGAGGGCGGCAAGCGGATTCCCCGGCCGGAGTATCTGGACAAGGCAGACAAGCTGTTGCGGGCGGGTGGGCTGCTCTCCGCGATGAAGGAGGACTTGGAGAGGGTTCGGTACCCGAAGAAGGTGCGGGAACTGGCCGAGCTGGAAGCCAAGGCCGCGGAGGTGGGGGTGTACGTCGGGCTCAGCATCCATGGCCTTCTGCAGACACCGGAGCATGCGCGAGCCTTGTTCGAGGTATCCCAGTCCGCCTACTCAGAAGCCGAGTTGGAACGACTGGTGGCCGCACGCATGGGCCGTAAGTCGATCTTCGAGCGGGACCCGGCACCGGCACTCAGCTTCGTCCAGGAAGAGGTGACGCTGCGCCGAAGGGTTGGAGGCACAATGGTGTGGCGTCAGCAGCTCGAACATCTGCTGGAGGTGACTGGGTTACGCAACGTCACCCTGCAGGTGATGCCGACGGATTCCGGTGCCCATCCCGGGCTGAGCGGCAAGATCGAGGTGCTGAAGTTCGACGACGGCACGGCGGTGGGCCGCTCCGACGGAGCGTTCAACGGTCGCCCGACGTCTGATCCGAAGCAGCTCCGCATCCTGGAGCTGCGGTACAGCACCATCCGGGCTCAGGCTCTCTCTCCACGGGAGTCGCTGGCCTTCATCGAGCAACTGCTGGGAGAAGCATGATCCGCGAGACCGCTGCAGGTGGAACCTCCGAGCTGGCGTGGTTCAAGAGCAGTTACAGCGATGGTCCTGAGGGTGACTCCTGTGTCGAGATCGCCATAGCACCCCGCACCGTCCACGTCCGCGACTCCAAGAACGTCGAGGGCCCCCGGCTCATGCTGGCACCGGGGGCCTGGGCTCACTTCGTGTCGTACGCGTCCGAAGACTGATCCGACGGGTCGGCCACTGGACCTCGGCCTCCGGTACGTCCACCTCGCCGCCCAAGGAACGGGCGATGGCGGAGTCGACGCGGGCCGACCGGGGCTCGCCCGGACGGTAGTCCGCCACGAAGTCGCCTGCTTCCGGTTCTCCTCAGGCGGGCGCCCGCGTGGCTGAAGCAGCCGGTAGGTCTCCGTGGCGGCCGTGAAGGCCTTGCCGACGCCCGTGGCCATCTGGCATCAGGGCGCGTAGTCCATCGGCGGCCAGAGAGCCCTCCAGGCCCGCGATCGCCTCCACCTGGGCCATGCGCGGACCACGACGAAGTCGGGCAGCAGGAAGCAGCAGAAAGAGGCGCTGGCGACAAGATCGAGACGTCGGCCGGCCACAGGCCGGTACCCGGCCGCCGTCAGAACTTGATGCTGCCGATCATGCTGGCGACGTTGGTCGTCAGCTCGCTGATCGTGGGGGCGACGGTCGAGGAGGCGAGGTAGAAACCGAGCAGAACGCAGACCACCGCATGGCCTCCCTTCAGCCCTGACTTCTTGATCAGAAGGAAGACGATGATCGCCAGCAGCACCACCGCCGAAATCGAGAGTGCCACGGCGGCTCACCTCCAAAGATCCCAGGGACGCGGGGGGTTCGGACTATGGGGGTTGTGACCCGGATGTAGATCAGCAGAGCAAATCCATGCAGACGCCAGCAGGTTCATACCCACGCAGCGGTAGTGATCATAACTATCCGTGCTCGCGCATCGCTCGGCGCACTGCCGCACAAGGGGGCGCATGGCCAATATGGTCAGGGTATGACGACCGAGGCTGACTCCTTTCCCCGTCGGCACGCCCGCACGCAGCGGTTCACGCTCGGCGCGCCGCGCGCGTTCACCGTGGCGCCCGACGGTTCGCGTGTCGCGTTCCTGCGTTCGAACTCCGGCACGGACCGGGCCAACTCCCTGTGGATCCTCGACACGGCGGACGGCAGCGAGCGGCCGGCGGCCGACCCGCGCACCCTGCTGAAGGGCACCACGGAACAACTCTCGCCCGAGGAGCGGGCGCGCCGGGAGCGCAGCCGGGAGGGCGGGGCCGGCATCGTGGGCTACGCCACCGACGCGGCCCTGGAGTTGGCGTCTTTCGCCTTGTCAGGGCGGCTGTTCACGGCCGAGCTGCGGGCCGGCACGGCGCGTGAACTCCGGGTGCCCGCACCGGTGATCGACCCGCGTCCGTCGCCGGACGGGCGGCACATCGCGTACGTCGCCCAGGGCGCGCTGCGGGTGACGGGCGCCGAGGGCGAGGGCGACCGGGCGCTGGCGGAGCCGGAGGCGCAGCAAGTCGCCTACGGGCTCGCCGAGTTCATCGCGGCCGAGGAGATGGGGCGGTCCCGCGGTTTCTGGTGGGCGCCGCAGTCGGACCGGCTGCTGGTGGCGCGCGTGGACGACACGCCGGTGCGGCGGTGGTGGATCGCCGACCCGGCCCACCCCGAGCGTGAGCCACAACACGTCGCATACCCGGCGGCGGGGACGGACAACGCGGACGTACGACTGTTCGTGATCGACCTCGACGGAGAGCGCACGGAGGTCCTCTGGGACCGGGCGCGCTATCCGTATCTGGCGCGTGTGCACTGGTCAGAGGCGGGTGCGCCGCTGCTTCTGGTGCAGGCGCGGGACCAGCGGAGCCAGGTGTTCCTGGCGGTGGATCCGGACTCCGGGGCGACCCGGATGGTGCACGCGGACGAAGATCCAACATGGCTGGAACTTTTCGCCGGTGTGCCCTGCTGGAGCCCGTCCGGGCAGCTCGTCCGGATCGCGGACGAGGGGGGCGCGCGGGTGCTGACGGTCGGCGAACGGCCGTTGACCGGACCCCAGTTGCACATCCGTGCGGTCCTCGATGTGACGGCCGACGACGTGCTGGTCTCGGCCTCGGCGGGCGAGGAGGCGGAGCATCCGGAGACCGGCGAGGTTCATGTCTACCGGGTGAACGAACTCGGCGTGGAGCGCGTGTCGCAGGAGCCCGGTGTCCACTCGGCGGTGCGGGCCGGGGGCGTGACGGTGCTGATGTCCGCGACGCTGGACAGCCCGGGTTCCCGTGTCCAGGTGCTGCGTGACGGAAAACGAGCGGCAACTGTCACGTCATACGCCGAAGATCCCGGTTTGTCCCCGCGGGTGACGCTCACCGAGGGGGGCGCACGCCGAATTCCGTGCGCCGTACTTATGCCTGCGGACTACCCCGGTGACACTCCCCTGCCCGTCCTCCTCGACCCCTACGGGGGCCCGCACGGCCAGCGCGTGGTGGCCGCCCACAACGCGCATCTGACCTCGCAGTGGTTCGCCGACCAGGGCTTCGCGGTGATCGTCGCGGACGGCCGGGGCACGCCCGGCCGCTCGCCGGCCTGGGAGAAGGCGGTCCACCGCGACTTCACACTCACCCTGGACGACCAGATCGAGGCCCTCCAGGACCTGGCCGGGCGCTATCCGCTGGACCTCTCCCGGGTGGCCGTCCGCGGCTGGTCCTACGGCGGCTATCTGGCGGCCCTCGCCGTACTGCGCCGCCCCGACGTCATCCACGCGGGCATCGTGGGCGCACCGGTCACGGACTGGCGCCTGTACGACACCCACTACACCGAGCGCTATCTCGGCGACCCGGCCGAGGACTCCGCCGGCTACGCCCTGAACTCCCTGGTCACCGACGAGGGCCTCGTCTCCCCCGCCGAGCCGCACCGCCCGATGATGATCATCCACGGCCTGGCCGACGACAACGTGGTGGCCGCCCACACCCTGCGCCTCTCCTCGGCCCTCCTCGCCGCCGGCCGCCCCCACGAGGTGCTCCCCCTGTCGGGCGTCACCCACATGACCCCCCAGGAGCAGGTCGCCGAAAACCTGCTTCTGCTCCAGGTGGACTTCCTCAAGCGCTCACTGGCATAACCGAGCAAACCACCGTGAACTGCGTTAACACGCAGGCAACTTGACGGAAGCGGTACCGATATACGGACGCGCGAGGCTGAACAGCGTACGGCCGTGCGGGTGCCGTGAACGGGCCGGGGTGCGCCATGTCACCCCGGCCCGTTGCCCTTCCCTCCGGTCTTCTCCGGCGGCACGGTCCGCCCCGGCGCGGAGCCCCCGACGGGGAGCGTCTCGGCGAAGTGGCAGGCCGAGTCGTGCGCCGCGGGGCCGGGGGTCCGGCGGAAGTCCACGGGGACCGCCAGGGGCGGGACCTCCCTGGTGCAGCGCTCCTGGGCCTTCCAGCAACGGGTGCGGAAGCGGCAGCCGGAGGGGATGTTCGTCGGGGACGGGACGTCGCCCGAGAGGATGATCCGCTCGCGGTGTTCACGGGCGTCGGGGTCGGGGACCGGCACCGCCGACAGGAGCGCCTGGGTGTAGGGGTGGGTGGGGTGGTCGTAGATCTCGGCGTCCCTGCCGATCTCCACGATGCGGCCCAGGTACATGACCCCGACCCGGTCCGAGATGTGCCGGACGATCGACAGGTCGTGGGCGATGAAGACGTAGGAGAGGTCGAACTCCGACTGGAGGCGGTCCAGGAGGTTGATCACCTGGGCCTGGACCGAGACGTCCAGCGCCGAGACCGGCTCGTCGGCGACGATCACCTCGGGCCGCAGCGCCAACCCCCGTGCGATGCCGATGCGTTGGCGCTGTCCGCCGGAGAACTGGTGCGGATAGCGGTTGATGTACTCGGGGTTGAGCCCGACCACGTCCAGCAGGTCCCGCACCCGGCGGCGCCGGTCGCCCTTGGGGGCCGCTTCGGGGTGGATCTCGAACGGCTCCCCGATGATGTCCCCCACCGTCATACGGGGGTTGAGGGAGGTGTACGGGTCCTGGAAGACCATCTGGATGTTGCGGCGTACGGCCTTCAGGGCCCGGCCCGTCAGGTCGGTGATCTCCTCGCCCTTGAACTTGATCGAGCCCGCCGTCGGCCGCTCCAGATTGCACAGCATCTTCGCCACCGTCGACTTGCCGCAGCCCGACTCGCCGACGATGCCCAGGGTCTCCCCCTTGGCGAGCGTGAAGTCGACCCCGTCGACCGCCCTGACCGCGCCGACCTGCTTCTTGAACAGGATCCCGCGCATGAGCGGGTAGTGCTTGACGAGACCGCTGACCTCCAGGATCGGCTCAGCCATGCAGGCACTCCCTCCAGAAGTGGCAGGCGCTGCCGCGGTTTTCGGAGACGTCGTGGAGCGGGGGCACGTCCGTGCGGCAGACGTCCTGGGCCATCGGGCAGCGCGGGTGGAAGGCGCAGCCGGGTGGGATGTTCATGAGGTTCGGCGGCAGGCCCTTGATGGCGTACAGCTCCTGCCCCTTCTGGTCCAGGCGCGGGATGGAGTCCAGCAGGCCGCGGGTGTAGGGGTGGGCGGGCGCCTTGTAGAGGTCGTGGACGGGGGCCGACTCGACGATCCTGCCCGCGTACATGACGACGATCCGGTCGGCCACGTCCGCGACGACACCCAGGTCGTGGGTGATCAGGATCAGGCCCATGCGGTATTCGCGCTGCAGCTCCGCGAGCAGGTCCATGACCTGGGCCTGGACGGTGACGTCCAGGGCGGTGGTGGGCTCGTCGGCGATGATGAGCGCCGGCTCCAGCGCCATCGCCATGGCGATCATGATGCGCTGGCGCATGCCGCCGGAGAACTGGTGCGGATAGTCCCGGACCCGCTGGGCGGCGCCCGGGATGCGCACCCGGTCCATCAGCTCGACCGCCTTGGCCCGCGCGTCCCTCTTCGACATGCCCCGGTGCACCACGAACATCTCGCCGAGCTGGTCGCCCACGCACAGCACGGGGTTGAGCGAGGACAGCGCGTCCTGGAAGATCATCGCCATCGCGGTGCCCCGGGTCCGGCGCCGCTCCTCCTCCTTCAGCCGCAGCAGGTCCCTGCCCTGGAAGAGGATCTCCCCGCCGGTGATCCGCCCCGGCGGCACGTCGAGGATCCCCATCACGGCCTGCGCGGTCACCGACTTCCCGGAACCGGACTCGCCGAGCACCGCCAGGGTCTCCCCCGCGTCGACGACGTACGACACCCCGTTGACGGCGCGCGCGATCCCGTCCCGCGTCCGGAACTCCACGTGCAGATCGCGCACTTCGAGCAGCACGACGGCTCACCTCAGCTTCGGGTCGAGGGCGTCGCGCACCGCGTCGCCGAGCATGATGAAGGCCAGGACCGTGATGGCGAGCGCCGCCGAGGGCCACAGCAGCGCGTGCGGGGCGTTGCGGACGTAGGGGGAGGCGGCGGAGATGTCGATGCCCCAGGAGACGCTGGGCGGCTTCAGGCCGACGCCGAGGTAGGACAGGGTGGCCTCCAGTGCGATGTAGGTGCCGAGCGCGATGGTCGCCACGACGATCACGGGAGCCACCGCGTTGGGTGCGATGTGCCGGAGCAGCATGCGGGAGTTGGAGGCGCCGAGGGCGCGGGCCGCCTGGACGTAGTCGTTCTGCCGGGCGGTGATGACCGAGCCGCGTGCGATGCGGGAGATCTGCGGCCAGCCGAGCAGCACCATGAACCCGATGACCGGCCAGACCGTGTTGCTCGTGACCACGGAGAGCAGGACGAGGCCGCCGAGAACGACCGGGATGGCGAAGAAGATGTCGGTGATCCGGGACAGGACCGAGTCCCCGATGCCGCCGAAGAAGCCCGCGAGCCCGCCGAGCACCGACCCCAGGATCGCGACCCCGAGCGTGGCGCACACGCCCACCGTGACGGACGTACGGGCGCCGTAGACGGTGCGTGTGTAGACGTTGCAGCCCTGCCCGTCGTACCCGAAGGGGGCACCCGGTCCGGGGCCCTCCTGGGACTTGGACAGGTCGCACTTGAGGGGGCTGCCGGGTGCGATGGCCGAGGGCCACAGGGAGATGAAGACCAGGAAGAGGATGACCAGGGCGGAGACGATGAAGACGGGGTTGCGGCGCAGGTCCCGCCAGGCGTCGGACCACAGGGACCGCGGTCTGCCCTGCGGGCCCGTCCCTTCGGGCCCGCCGAGGGCGGCCGATGACGGCTGCTCCAGCGTCTGCGCCTCGCTGGCCGCCAGGTCCATGGCGCCGCCCGCCCCGGTCCCCGCGATGGCCCGGTCGGGCTCGTACGGCTGCTCAGGCATAGCGGATCCTCGGGTCGAGTACGGCGTACAGGAGGTCCACGAGCAGGTTGGCGACCAGGAAGACCAGCACGAGGACGGTCACGAAGCCGACGACCGTCTGGGTGTTCTGGTGCACGATGCCCTGGTAGAGCTGGTAGCCCACGCCGTGGATGTTGAAGATCCGCTCGGTGACGATCGCGCCGCCCATCAGGGCGCCGATGTCGGCGCCGATGAAGGTGACCACGGGGATGAGGGAGTTGCGCAGCAGATGCCGGGTGATGACCCGGTGCCGGGGCAGGCCCTTGGCGATGGCCGTACGGACGTAGTCGGCGCGCTTGTTCTCCGCGATGGAGGTGCGGGTCAGGCGGGTGACGTAGGCGAGCGAGACGGAGGCGAGGACCAGACCCGGCACGATCAGCTCGCCGAAGGCCGCCTCCGGGGAGACGGACGGCTTGATCCAGCCCCACTTGACGCCGAGCAGCAGCTGGAGCAGCAGGCCGGTGACGAAGGTGGGGACGGAGATGACGACCAGGGTGGTGAGGAGCACACCCGTGTCGACGGGGCGCCCGCGCCTGAGGCCCGTCAGGACGCCGAGCGTGACCCCGATGACGATCTCGAAGAGGATGGCGACGACGGTCAGCCGGATGGTGACGGGGAACGCCGTCGACATCAGCTCGGTGACCGGCTGGCCGTTGAACGCCGTACCGAAGTCTCCGGTGAAGATGTTCCCCATGTAGGTCAGGTACTGCTGCCACACCGGCCTGTCCAAGCCGAACTCCTTCTTCAGCTGCGCGGCCGTCGCCGGATCGCACGCCCGCTCGCCGCACAGCCCCGCGATGGGATCACCCATCACGTTCACCATCAGGAAGATCAGCAGGGTGGCCCCGATGAACACCGGGATCATCTGGAGCAGTCGCCGGACGACATAGCGCCCCATGGCGGCTCAGCTGACCTTGATCTCGTTGTAGACGGGGACGCTGAAGGGATTGAGCGCCACGTCGGACAGCCGCTCGGAGTAGCCCGCGCTGCCGTTCTGGTACCAGAGCGGGATGGCGGCCATGTTGTCCCGTACGACCCCCTCGGCCTGCTGGAAGGTGGAGACGGCCTTGACGGGGTCCGTCTCGGCGTTGGCCCGGTCGACGAGCTTGTCGAAGTCCTCGTCGGACCACTTGCCGTCGTTGGAGGAGGCGTTGGTGTAGTAGAGCGGCTGGAGGAAGTTCTGGATGAGCGGGTAGTCCATCTGCCAGCCCGCGCGGAACGGGCCGCTCATCTTGTGCTGCCCGATCTGGTTGCGGAAGTCGGCGAAGGTGCCGACCGGGTTGCCCACACAGGCCGTGTCGTTGCCGAGTGCGTTGTTGATCGAGTTGCACACGGCGTCCACCCACTCCCGGTGCGAGCCGGAGTCCGCGTTGTACGTGATCTTCACCTGGCCGCCGGGGAGCCCGCCACCCTCCTTGACCAGCCTCTTGGCCTCGGTGGGGTTGTAGTCGCAGGCGGTGCCGCACAGACCGGCCTTGAATCCGCCCTCCGGGCCGAGCACCGGCGAGGTCCAGTCGGTGGCGGGGGTACGGGTCTGCCGGAAGATCGTGTCCGTGATCTGCTTGCGGTTGATCGCCATGGACAGACCGGTGCGGACCTGGTCCGCGCCCGGCTTGTTCCAGGCCTTGTCGTAGTACGGGAAGGCGAGGGTCTGGATGATGCCGGCGGGTGTGTTGATGTAGCGGTCGCCCAGGTCGCCCTTGACGTTCTTCAGCTGCGCGGCGGGGACGTCGTCCAGGAGGTCGAGGTTGCCGGCCATCAGGTCGGTGTAGGCGGTGTTGTTGTCGGTGTAGACCTTCAGGGTCACGCCGCCGTTGCGGGCCTTGTCGGAGCCCGGGTAGCCGGCCCACTTCTTCAGGTACATCTGCGAGCCCTTGGTGTAGGACTCGACGACGTACGGGCCGTTGCCGACCGGGGTGTCGAGCCAGGCCGCGTGGTCGGTGAAGAAGGACCGGGGCAGCGGGGCGAAGGCGTTGTAGCCGAGGGTGTCCGGGAAGCCGGAGAACTTCTGGTTGAGCTTGACGGTGAAGGTGTGGTCGTCCACGACCTTCAGACCGGACAGGGTGTCGGCGCTCTGCGAGCCGCTCTTGGGGTGCACCTTGTCGTATCCGTCGATGTAGCCGAAGAAGTAGGCGTTCTTCTGGTTGTTCTTCAGGCTCGCCCCGTAGTTCCAGGCGTCCACGAAGGACTTGGCGGTCACCTTCTCACCGTTGGAGAAGGTCCAGCCGCCCTTGACCTTGATGGTGAAGTTCTGCGAGTCCGTGGTGTCGATGCTCTGGGCGAGCATGTTCTTCGCCTCGGCGGTCTTCGGGTCGTACCGCTTCAGACCGCGGAAGATCATGTCGAGGACCTTGCCGCCCTGCACCTCGTTGGTGTTGGCCGGCTCCAGCGGGTTCTGCGGGTCGCCCCAGGAGGAGCTGAGCACCGCGCTGCCGATCCCGTCGGCGCTGCTCCCGCCGCCACAGGCGGTGGCGGCGAGCGCCGCGGCCACCGTGGTGGCGCCCCAGCGGGCGTGCCTGGCTCCACGCATGGCGTACCTCCTCGTGATCGCGCAGGGGCGCGCTGTGCCGCCAACGCCCTCGTCAGGGAGAACGCTGATGCGCTATCGGCAAATATCACATCAAAAGGTGCACCCCGCATACGGTGCCTGCCCTTTGGGGGAGCCCGTGTCAAACGGAGTACGGCGACCATGCGGGAATCGTGAAAACGCTTACCGATCAACCGGGCCAGCAGGCAGACTCCCGGCATGGTCGATCGTGCTTTCGCGGACTTGGAACTCGCCTCGCTGTACGACAAGTTGAACCCATGGGGCCCCGATGACGACTTCTACCTGGAGCTCGTCATGGCGGCCGGCTCCGTGCTCGACCTCGGCTGCGGAACCGGCCGGCTGCTGCGCGGCGCCCGTCGGGCCGGGCACCGGGGCCGGCTCACCGGCATCGATCCGGCGGCCGCCATGCTCGTGCAGGCGCGGCGGGCGGGGCCGGACGTCGAATGGGTCCTCGGGGATCTGACGACACACCCCTGGGACCGGGCGTTCGACCTGGTCGTGATGACCGGTCACGCCTTCCAGGAGCTTCTCGGGGACGAGCAGGTGCACGGCACTCTGCGCGGGGTGCGCCGGGCGCTCGCCGACGGCGGCCGGTTCGTCTTCGAGACCCGGAATCCGGCCGCCCGGGCCTGGGAGCGCTGGACCCCCGACCGGGTGTACGAGATCACCGACGGCGACGGCGGCCCGGTACGGGTGTGGCACGAGGCCGAGCCGGCCCCTGCCGGGGACCGGGTGACGTTCACCGAGACCTACGCCGGGGCGCGGTGGAAAAAGCCGCAGGTGTGCCGGAGCACCCTGCGGTTCCTGGACGCCGCCGCTCTGGACGGCTTCCTCGGCGAGGCCGGTCTGACCGTCGCCGAGCGTTATGGGGACTGGCGGCGGGGGCCGATGGCCCCCGCCGTCCCCGAGATCATCACCGTGGCCACGGCCACGGATCAGTCCTCGGACCCGTTCTCCTCCAGCAGCTTCAGCGCCGGGTCGAGCACGACGTCCTCCTCGCGCTGAGTGGTCGGGTCCTCCGGGAAGTGGCAGGCGGTCAGGTGACCGTCCCGGTTCCCGGAGATCTGGACCAGCGGGGGCTCCTCGGTCGCGCACTTGTCCTGCGCCTTCCAGCAGCGGGTGCGGAAGCGGCAGCCGGACGGCGGGGAGATCGGCGAGGGGACGTCACCGGCGAGCCGGATCCGCTCGCGGTCGCCCTCGTCCACGCCGACCTCGGGAACGGCCGAGAGCAGGGCGTGCGTGTAGGGGTGGCGGGGCCGGTTGTAGATCGCGTCCCGGTCACCGACCTCGACCACCTTGCCGAGGTACATCACCGCGACGCGCTGCGAGAAGTGCCGCACGATGGCCAGGTCGTGGGCGATGAACAGGAACGCGATGCCCAGTTCCTTCTGGACCTCCTGCAGCAGGTTCACCACCTGCGCCTGGATGGACACGTCCAGCGCGGAGACCGGCTCGTCCGCCACGATCAGCTTCGGGTTCAGCGCCAGGGCGCGGGCGACGCCGATGCGCTGACGCTGACCGCCGGAGAACTCGTGCGGGAAGCGGTTGTAGTGCTCCGGGTTCAGGCCGACCAGTTCCAGCAGCTCCCGGACCTTCTTCTCCCGGCCGCCCTCGGGCTCGATCCCGTTGACCTCCATCGGCGACTTGATGATCGTGCCGACGGTCTGGCGCGGGTTCAGGGAGGAGTACGGGTCCTGGAAGATCATCTGGATCTCGGACCGGACAGGTGCCAGCTGCCGGCGCGAGGCACGGGTGATGTCCTGTCCGGCGTAGCTGATGGTGCCGCCCGTCGGCTCCAGCAGACGGGTGATCAGCCGGCCCGTGGTCGACTTGCCGCAGCCGGACTCGCCGACCAGGCCGACGCTCTCGCCGACACCGACGGTCAGGTCGATGCCGTCGACGGCCTGGACCGCGCCGACCTTCCGTTTGATCGGAAAGCCGCCGTAGATCGGGAAGTGCTTGGTCAGGCCCTTGACCTCAAGGAGCGTCTCCGCCGGGGTGCCGGCGGTGCCCTGCGGTGCGGGGAGGGTGAGGTTGTCGCTCATGTCTCGGTTCTCCCTAGCGCAGCCGGGGCTGGATCTTGTCGATGAAGATGGTCTGCTTCTGCTCGGCCGTCAGGTGGCACGCGGTGGCACGCCCCTCGCCCAGCGGCGGCCGGACCTCGGTGCACAGGTTGCCCTGCACCTCGTCCTTGAACGCGCAGCGGGGGTTGAAGGGGCAGCCCGACGGCGGGTTCAGCAGCGAGGGCGGGCTGCCGGGGATCGGCGTCAGCTTCTCGCTGAGGTCGCTGTCCAGGCGCGGCATCGAGCTGAGCAGGCCCCAGGTGTAGGGGTGCCTCGGATCGTGCAGCACCTCGCGGACGCTGCCGCGCTCCACGGCCCGGCCCGCGTACATCACCAGCAGGTCGTCGGCCATGTGGGAGATGACGCCCAGGTCGTGGGTGATGAAGATGATCGCGGAGCCGAACTCCTGCTGCAGGTCCTTGAGCAGGTCCAGGATCTGCGCCTGCACGGTCACGTCGAGCGCGGTGGTCGGCTCGTCGGCGATCAGCAGGTCGGGGTCGCACATCAGCGCCATGGCGATCATCGCGCGCTGGCGCATACCGCCGGAGAACTGGTGCGGGTAGTCGTCGAAGCGGATCTTGGGCTGCGGGATACCGACCTTCTCCAGCATCTGGATGGCCCGGTCCTTCGCCTCCTTCTTGGAGGCGCCGCGGTGCTTCATGAACGGCTCGGACAGCTGGCGGCCCACCGTGTAGAACGGCGACAGCGCGGTCAGCGGGTCCTGGAAGATCATCGCCATCTTGTTGCCGCGGAGCTGCTCCAGCTCCTTCTCGTGGGCGGTGACGAGTTCCTTGCCGTCGAGGACGATCTCGCCGTCGATGGTGGAGGTACGGGGGTTGTGCAGGCCCAGGATCGTCAGGTTGGTGACGGACTTCCCGGAGCCGGACTCGCCGACGATACCCAGGGTCTTGCCGCGCTCGACGTCGAAGGAGAGGCCGTCGACCGCCTTGACGATGCCGTCCTCGGTGGAGAACTGCACCTTCAGATCGCGCACCGAGAGGAAGCTCTCCGGGCCGGTCGGGGCCGGAGCGTCCTCGGTCTTGGTCAGTGTGGTCACGGTGGTTCGTTCTTCCTAGGAGAGCCGGACGCGCGGGTCGATCCAGGCGTACGCGATGTCGGTGAGGATGTTGAAGATCAGGATGAAGAAGGCACCGAACAACATGACGCCCATGGTCAGCGGGAGGTCCTTGTGGACCGCGCCGTCCACGGCGAGCCGGCCGATCCCCTGGAGGGAGAAGGTGAGCTCGGTGACGACGGCACCGCCGAGCATGCTGCTGAGGTCGATACCGAGCACGGTGACGATCGGGATCATCGAGCCGCGCCAGGCGTAACGGAAGAAGACGTACTTGCGCGACATGCCCTTCGCGCGGGCGGTGCGCACGTGCTCCTCGGCGAGCTGCTCGATCATCGAGGAACGTGCCATACGGGTGTACTGCGCGGTGAAGATCGTGGCCATCACCAGGGTGGGCAGCAGCATGCCCATGAACCAGGCCCACGGATCCTGGGTGATCGGCACGTACTTCGGGTTGTCCATCCAGCCCGTGCTGTAGACGAAGATGATCAGGACGATCGGACCCAGGAAGTAGATCTGGAACGAGCTGAGCACCATCGACGCGCCGGTGGCGATCTTGTCGACCATTGATCCTCGCCGGTAGGCGGCGATCATGCCGGATCCCACACCGACCACGAGGAAGACGACCGCGCCGCCGATGGTGAGGGTCAGGGTCGTCGGGAAGCGGTCCAGGATGGTGTCCCAGACCATGTCGCCCGAGTAGAACGACTGACCGAGGCACGGGGCGTTGCAGTGTCCGGTCGGGAAGTCACGGCCCATCACGATGCCGGACATGAAGTCCCAGAACTGCTGGGCGATGGGGAGGTTGAGACCGAGGGCCTGGCGGATGTCCTCCAGTCTCTGAGGAGAGCAGTCCTTGCCACAGGCCAGGGAGGCGTAATCGGAAGGCGCGGCGACGAACAGGAAGAACGTCGCGGCGGAGATGAGGAACAGGGTGATCAGGGCACCGACCGTGCGCCGGAGAATGAACTGAAGCATGGCGGGAGGGCTGCTCTCTGCGGAGACGAGTGGGAGGTTTCACGGGGGGCGGGGACGCGCTCCGCCTGGTGCGCGCCCCCGCGTTCAGCCGTAGAGAGTTACGACTTCTTCAGGAACAGGTGGTTGATGTCGATGAGGCTGGACACCGACCCGTAGCGGGCGCCGCCCACGTTGGACCCGGAGAGCTGGAACTGCTTGGTGTACCACAGCGGGGCCGCCGGAAGGACCTTCTCCAGCAGGTAGTGCTGGGCTTCCTTCCAGGTCTTCGCGGCCTCGGCCGGCTGCTGGGTCAGCGCCTTCTTGATCAGGGCGTCGACCTTCGCGTTCTTGACGTGCGAGTAGTTCGGCGCGCCGTCGGCAACCTGGGTGCCGTCGTAGATCGGGGTGACGACGGTCGAGGCTGCCGGCCAGTCCTGGCCCCAACCCGTGATGTACATGTCGTACGTGTTGTCCAGCTTGCCGATCTGCTCGTAGTAGCTCGCGGAGTCGACCTCCTTGGAGACGACGTCGAAGCCGACCTTGGTGAGCGCGTCCTCGATGGCGACCTTGCGCTTCTGGCCGTTCTCGCTGTTGGCGTAGGCGAAGACGACCTTCTTCTCGGACGCCGGGACGCCCTTCAGCAGCTCCTTGGCCTTGGCGATGTTGCCCTGCGGCGTCTTCAGGCGGCCGTACGGGTCGTAGCTCGCCTCGTAGCCCGGCAGCGTCGGGGCGAAGTAGTTCGGGGCCACGTCACCGCCGTAGACACCGCCCTCACCGGCGATGAGCGACTTGGAGTTGACGGCGTAGGTGACGGCCTGGCGGACCTTCAGGTCCTTCACGCGGTCCATGTTGAAGCTCAGCTGCATCACGTAGGGCTGGTAGCCCTTGACCGTGCGCTTGTTGGCGGACGGGTTCTTGATGACGTCCTGGATCTGCGTGGCCTCGACGCCGGCGGTGAGCTGGATGGCGTTCTTGTCGTCGCCCTGGTCGGCGATCAGACGCTTGGTCTGGGTCGACTCGGTGACGCCGAACTGGAAGTTGAAGCCGTCCACGTACTGGTGGCGCACGGAGTCGGTCTTCGGGTCCCAGTTGGTGTTCTTGACGAGCACCATGGACTTGCCGTTCTTGGACGACTGGATCTTGTACGGGCCGGTGGCGACCGGGGCCTTGTCGTACTTCTCCTTGGTGTCGTCCTTCGTCGGGACGACAGCGTAGCCGGCCATGGCCAGGGTCTGCGGCAGGTCCGGACGCGGCTGGTCGAAGTGGAAGACGACGGTCTTGTCGTCCGGCGTGTCCAGGACCGACTTCGGCAGGTGCTTGCCGTCGAAGCCGCCGCCCGGCAGGGCCTTGCGGTAGTCGGCGCCGCTCAGCCAGGTCTGCAGGTAGGTCGGGCCGTCGAAGATGAACTTCGCGTACTGACGCTCGACGGTGTGGCGGACGTCGCCGGACGTGATGACGTTGCCCTTGGAGTCCTTGATGCCGTCCTTGAGCGTGAACGTCCAGGTCTTGCCGCCGTCAGACGCCTTGCCGGAGTCGGTCGCGAGGTCACCCACGACCGAGACGCCGCCCTTGCCGTCCTCCTTGAACTGGGTCAGGCGGCGGAAGAGCAGGTTGGCGACCTGGCCGGCGTCGGAGACGTAGGTCTGACCCGGGTCCAGGTGCGAGAGGCCCGCCTCCTGGTACACCGTGATGGTGCCGCCGCTCTGGGCACCGGCGATCTCCTCGGCGGGACCGGTGGAACCGGCAGCGTCGGCGTAGGTGACCGCCTTCGACTGGACCGAGGCTTCCTTCTGGTCCTTCTTGGAGTCCTTGCCGGTGTTGGTGCCCTTGTTCTCGGAGCACCCGGTGAGCGCGAGGGAGCCGGCCGCGATGGCGACCACGATGGCCTGCGCTCTGCGCGAGCTGAACGACTTCATGAGGCGAATGCACCTACCTGTCCGTAGTTATCAATGAGTACTGCCTGACGCGGCTGGCAGGCCGACTGGGGTGGCAGTCATCCCCCCACCAGTGGACGATCTACCGCCCGGACTTGGGGTCGAAGGCGTCCCGTACCGAGTCTCCGAGGAGATTGAAGGCCAGGACGAAGATCACCAGTGCCACACCCGGGAAGAAGATGAAGGACGGGTCCTGCTCGGCGTACTTGGCGCCGTTGGCAAAGAGTCGTCCCCAGTCCGGGGTCGGCTCGACGAAGCCGACGCCCGCGAAGGAGAGGAAGGCAATGGTGAGGATGGTGCTGGGCAGCGTGTACGTGAACTGCACCAGGATGGGCGTCACCACGTTCGGCAGGATCTCCTTGCGGACGATCCGCCAGGGCGAGGCGCCGGAGACCTTGGCGGCCTCCACGAACTCCCGCTCACGCAGAGACAGCACGGTGGAGCGGACCAGTCGGGCCATACCCATCCAGCCGAGCACCCAGAGCACGATCAGCATCGCCAGCGCCCGGAAGTAGGTGGGCGTCTCCTCCTGCGGGTCCACGAAGAACGCGGTCACCACGGGCATGAAGGCGATGAAGAAGAGCTGCTGCGGGAAGGCCAGGAAGAAGTCGGTGACCCGGCCGATCCAGTAGTCGGTCCTGCCACCGAAGTAGCCGCCGATCAGGCCGAGGACGACGCCCGTGACCATCATCAGGACGGTCACGCCGAGCGCCATGAACAGCGAGGTGCGCATGCCGTAGACCAGCATGGCGAACACGTCACGGCCGTACTGCGGCTCGACACCGAACCAGTGCGATCCGGACAGACCGCCGAAGTAGCCGAGCGGCAGACCGAAGTCGTCGAGGACGGGTGTGTCCTGGTAGGTGGGGTCCTGCCCGTACAGCGCGTACGGGTCGGTCCCGCTGAGCTTCACCAGCAGCGGCGCGGCAAGCGCGACGACGAAGTACAAAATCACTACCACGGCGCAGATGACACCGGTACGGTCACGCTTGAAGCGCTGCCACATCAACTGCCCGGGAGAGCGACCCTCGAGCTTCTTCTCGCCCTGGACAGGCACGGGCTTCGACTCGAGTTCGGGCTCCAGGGCGACCGACGGCCCGGAGCCTTCAGCCTTGGCTGGACTGGTCATGTGTGTTCTTCCCCCGGGGGGTTGGAGAGCTGAGCGCAGCGCAGATACCGGAGAGTTCTGCGGTTTGGGGGAACTTTCGCCAATGTGTTCAACGCGCGTCAAGGGCGGAAGACATAGGGATCTCCCTACCGTCAATTTTTTGAGCAAAAATTGCAAAGATCGACACCTATGCGCGCTTGACATGAGTGACGACATCTCGACAAATCGGACATTCCGGAGATTTTCCTGGTTCACATGTCCGAAACTTGAAGCACACCTCTCCGGTATGCGAACACCTACCCCGCCCCTGCCCGCTCACGCCCGGGCTACCCGTACTAAGCACAGGCATGCCGGCAGACAGAATGACAGTCACGCTGGCCGAGCCTCGGGTGGAGCGGAGGGCTGGGCCTTACCGGTGCGGCCGTTCACTGACGATGTTGATCATCGCGCAGTGGTGACGTCCCTGTCGATCCCCGCGCCGGCCCACCCCTCGGGTGCGCCGCCCCGATCGCCCCGGGCTCTTCCCGGACGCATACAGAAGCCAGCTGCGCGCCGGACCGCCCGGCGCATGTCTGTGCGTGACGTCATCGGCGCCCTCCACTCCTCGACGACGTCCATGCGCGATCCATGCAGCACCCGAACACCGATCCCGGAGAGTGAGCGCATGCTGAGCACACACCATGGGACCTGCATGAACGTTCAACTCCTTGGCTGTTTAGAGCTGCACAACGCTGCCGGGGAAAGAGTCTCGGCCTCCCCCACGGTCGGACTCCTGCTGGCCGCGCTGGCGTGGTCGCCCAACACTTTTACGGCCGACGGGGACATCATCGACCGGCTCTGGGAAGACAGGCCACCGACCTACCCCCGCAACGCGCTCTACACGTTGGCGACCCGACTGCGAAAGGCTATCCGAAGCCTCGACGCCAGCGGTGTCGAGTGCGATGTGATCCGGCGCCAGGGGGGCTACGTCCTGGTGATCGACGAGGAAGCCGTCGACACCTGCCGCTTCCGTGCACTGGTCCGGCAAGCCAGGGGGGCCTCCGACCGGGGAGAAGGCGAACTGGCACTGAGGCTCTACGAAGACGCGCTCTCCCTGTGGCGAGGCGATCCACTGTCCGACATACGGACACAATGGGCGGAAGGGGTACGCGTGACACTCGGCCACGAATGGCGCAATGCCGTCCTGAGCTGCGCAGAAGCGGCGCTACACCTGAACCGCCACGACGACTACGTGCCACAGCTCCATCAGCTGGCCGCCCTGCATCCCCTCGACGAGAGGGTCGCCGGGCTACTGATGCTGGCCCTGTACCGGAGCGGGCGCCAGGACGAGGCGCTGCGATCCTTCCACAGGATCCGTTCCGGGCTCGTCGACGGACTCGGCGACGAACCCGGACACGAGCTGCGCGCCCTGCACGAGCGCATCCTGCGCAGGGATGAACGAATCCGTATAACTCACCCTATTCTGGACATTTTGGCGTCATGAGCCTGCGGCCCGTTCAGCGATGGTGTCGTCGAAGTGACGGGTCAGGGACACCTCGTGGCGGGACTCCGCATCGGTGGGCAGCTCCGGCCGAGGGCGCCGGCGTACTGCGCCCGTGTGCCGCGCGCCCGGCTCAGTACGCCAGAAAGCAGCTGTTCGGAGGTGAGACGGGGTTCCGATCTCGGCGAACAGGTCCTGGGCCTCGTCCTGCGCCGCCTGGGCACTACGGAGGTCGCCGGAAGCCTCATGGACGGCGGCCAGGGCCACCAAGGCCCTGGCCCGTACGAGTCGCTGGCCCGATGACCCGGCGAGATCGGCGGCCTCGCTCGCTGCGCTCGAAGCCGCGTCAAGTTCACCCGTCTCCAGCAGGGCAACGGCAGCGGCTGTGCGGATACGTGGCAGCGTGAGGGGGTTCCCTTCCGCTGCCATGTCCGCGGCTCTGTCCAGATGGGTGAGCGCGTCGGCGTACCTCTCACCTGCACAGCTCAGGACACCCCGCGCAAGGAGGATTTCGACGAGCCCCGTGAGGTGACCTGTCTCTTCGGCGATGTCCCTAGCCGTGTCGAGGTGCTCGGCGGCCTCGCCCGCCACGCCCATCCGTAGCTTCACGGAGGCAAGGCCGACCAGAGAGTCCACCTGGCAATTCCGATTGCCGACCTGCGCGGAGAGGTGGAGCGCGTCTTCGTACACCCGAATCGCTCGGGCATCCTGCCCGGCGTCGTCCCGCACCCGCCCCAGCGTCTCCAGCGTCACGGCCTCCGCATAGACCGAGCCCGAGTCCCGCGATGCGAGCAAGGACCTGCGCAACGCGTCCTTCGCTTCCTCGAACCTGGCCTGCTTCTGCCACACCAGGGCCAGGTTCACGAGAGCCAGCGCTTGAACGTGGTCTCCTGCTTCATCGGTCAGCGCCAGTGCCTCGGCCACCGCTTCCTCGGCTTCGGCCAGCCGACCCAGAGCGTGGTAGAGAGAAGCGGTGTTGACCAGCATGATCTTTTCGGCGCGCAGCATGCCGAGGGTGCGGTAGAGGGAGATCGTGCGGCGGTAGTAGGGGGGTGCCTTGTGCGGCTCGCCCAGGAGCTTGAGGGTCACTCCCAAGCCCTGGAGGCACGCGGCCTCTCCGTACAGCCAGTCGGCCTGGCAGGCCAGGAGTTCCCCGCTCTGGTACTCACCCAGCGCCCCACTCAGGTCTCCGTCTCTCCAACGGGCATGCCCCAGCGACAGGCACATCGCGGCCTGGCCGAGGGCGTCACGTTCGTGTTCGGCCGCCCTGCGGGCGAGGTGGGCCAGCCGTATCCAGTCGGAGAGCGGGCGCCGGTGGTGGAACAGATCCTGCAGGGCGTCCACGAGCTGCCACGCGTAGCGGGTGGGGCCGTGCTCGGCCGCGTGTCCGACCGCCGCCGCGATGTCGTCCCATTCACCGTCGAACCAGTCGAAGGCGTCTCCCTGCGCCTGGAACACTCGCGGAGCCGAGCCGTCGACGGCGTCCGGACGGATCCGCGAAACATACAAGCCGCAGGCCTCGGCCGCGTTGGCGACGCTCTGCAGATAGTGGTCGAGGATGCGGTCGCGGGCCGTCTGTCTCTCCGTTTCCTCCTCCTCCGCGACCACTCGCTCCCTGGCGTACTCGTGCACGAGGTCATGCCAGGTGGGTCGGCCGTTCCCGGTATCGCGCAGAAGATGGACGCGCTGGGCAAGGCCGAGTAGATCGGCGGCCCGGGGCGCGTCCAGTCCCGCACCCGCCGCCGCTGCGGCGACCGAGCGCCCGGTGCCCGCCATCAGACCGAGCGAACGGAACACCCACTTCGCCTCGTCCGGCAGCGAACCGTACGACAGGTCAAGCGCGGCCCGGACGGCCACGCTCTCTTCGCCTTCCACGTGCAACCGTGCAAGACGCCCGCACTCCGCAAGGTCATGGACGTAAGCCGCGATGCTCCCGGGCCGGTCACCGACCCAGGAGCCGGCCACGCACAGTGCCAGCGGCAGGTGGTCACAGAGTTCGACCAGGCGGGCGGCGGCCTCCGGGTCAGCGGCGACGGCCTCGGGGCCTACCGCAGTGCTGAGCAGTTCCATAGCCTCGTCGCTGTCCAACACATCACACACCACCCGGTGTGCACCATCCAGGGTCACGAGTCCGCTCATCTTGTGCCGGCTCGTCACGACAGTGAGCGATCCGCTGGAGGCTGGCAGGAGGCGTCGTACGACGGAGGCGTCCGCCACGTCGTCGAGGACGATGAGAACCTGGCGTTCCGCCACGAGAGTCCGGTACAGCGCGGTCTGTGCCTCCAGACCGAGCGGAATGTCACGCGGCGCGCTTCCCAGCCCCTGCAGCAACAGCGGAAGGGCCTCTTCCGGAGTCATGGGCTCGGCAGCGTCGAACCCACGCATGTCGAGGAAGAGCTGCCCGTCGGGGAAGCCGCTCGCGATCCGGTGCGCCCAGTGCAGGGCGAGCGCCGTCTTCCCGGCCCCCGCCGGCCCGACTATCAGGCTGAGGTTCTCCGCACTCAGCCGGGACTGATCGAGCAGGCGCAGTTCCGCGCTACGGCCGACGAAGCGGTGGGGAGCGCGGGGCAACTGGCGCGGAACCCGCCTCTCCTGAGCGGCAGGAGGCGAAACCACCGCGTCGGCTTTCGCATCCCCGGTCAGCAGGCGTCGGTGCAAGGCCTCCAGTTCGTCGGAGGGGTCTACACCGAGTTCGTCCACCATCCTTCGGCGGAACTCGGTGTAGACCGCCAGGGCTTCAGAGGTCCGGCCGTCACGTTGCAGAGCGCGCATCAGCAGGGCGTGCGGGTGTTCCCGGAGCGGATACTCCGAGGTGAGAAGGACCAGTTCCGCGATGGCGGCTGCGTACCGGCCCAGCTCCAGATCCGCCTCGGCTCTGCCTTCCAGGGCCGCGATGCGCAGTTCGGTGAGACGTCGGCGTTCCGCCTCCATCGTCGGCAGGTCCGGAAGGGGGTCTTCCTGCCACAGAGAGACGGCCTCGTCATGGCAGCGGTACGCCTCCGCCCACGCGCCGTGGGTCGCGGCTCGTGACCCCTCCCTGACCAGGTCTTCAAAGACGAACACGTCGACGTCGGAAGGGGCCACGCGCAGCACGTAGCCCGGCTTCAGCGTGGCCAGCAGGCCGGTACCGGCGGGACCGAGGGCGCGGCGCACTTCGGCGACGAGCGCACGGACGCGGGCGGCAGATGCGCTGGGCAAGCGTTCCCCCCACAGGCCCTGAACCAACCGGTCGACCGACACGACGCGGCCAGGGCGTAACAAGAGCATGGCGCACAGGGCCCGTTGCCGTCCGGTGAGGACGGCGACGCTCCCGTCGAGTTGGACCTCAAGGGGGCCGAGCAGGCGGAACCTAGGTTGGGGGGTGAGCATCAGCAGAAAATAGACCAGCGCCACCCGGCAGGCAACGAACATCCGTTCCCCCTGGGTCCGTGCTCGCTGTCGACGACAGCACAGCGAAGTCGTTGCGTGAGTCTGTGCGGAGGGGCACGGGGGCGCCTCATGAGGCTCGATCCGGCCACCGTCATGCTGGTACGGGAGTGGCGGACCGACCCGGACGTCGAGTGGGTGCTCGGGGGGACGCGGACTCGGCTGGGGCAGGGGGAGTTCGATCTCGTCGTCATGGCCGGGCACCCCTTCCAGTCGCTGGTCGATGACGAGGGCATCCGTGTCTGGCTGCGCGCGGTCCGCGCAGCCCTGGCCGACGGGGGTCGCTTCGTCTTCGAGACCCGCAACCCCGCAACCTATGCCTGGGGCAGATGGACACCGGACCGGATGCGGGAGTTCTCACCGTGGCCCGACGGGCCTGTTAACGCAGGGAGTACTTGACGATCCAGAACATCTTCTTGCGGTTGGCCGGCCGCTTCGTGCAGACGACCTTGGTCTTGCTGACTGCCTGAACGTATCCGCAGTTGATGTGCGTCAGCAGGGTCTTGTGATTGTTGTGGAGATCGGTGGTCACCCACCCCGTCGTGTCCCTTCCCGTCTCACATCCATCAAGCGTGGGGGTCTTGCCTCGCCCCTTGCTGTTGATGCAGATGCCGCCGAACGGATACATATCAAGGCTGTAGTTGACGTACGCCGTCGCCCCGTAGTTGTTCCAGTGGAAGGCGTCCTTCTTCTTGCACGGCGCCAGTGACAGCTTCTTGCCTTCGCCGTTGCCCTTGATGCACTGATGGTTGTACTGATTGACGAAGTACCAACGCCCTCCTGCCTCAGCATGCGCTGTCGAGGACGGGATGACAGCGGTGAGCATGGCCAGCATGAGCGTCGCCACAAAGCTGGCGGATGTCATCAGCTTGTTCTTCATTCCTGGTCTCCGTTCCCCATTTCTGCCTGTCTGAGCCCGAGGTCGGCTGATGGACACCTCCGACCTGGGCGCTCCAGCCTCTCCTCACGGACTTTCCAGCGCCTTTCAGTGGCCTTTCAGCATCGCTGTGCCCACACAGACCGACGGTCTCCGTAGGCCGTCCGTGAACAGCGAAGTGGTGCAGAATCCAGGCGTTTGTCCAGACATCGGGTGAGGCCCGCAGAGATGAGCGACCAGGGCCGACCAGCGCAGTGAGCTGCTGAGACCTGAACTCCGCATCCCCGCGCCATTGGCGGGACGCCACCCTCAATTCAGTTCGGCCAACCCGGAGAGATTTCCGCTTCTCGAACACCAGTAGCCGGCAACCCGGATGCGAAAACCCGGGTGCCCCCGTGATGGGGGCACCCGGGCTCAAATGGGGTGCGATCCGGCCGAAGCCGTCAAGCGTCAGCCGTGCTTGGCGCGGCTCGCGGCGCGGGCGCGCTCGCGGGCGTCCAGGTTCACCTTGCGGATGCGAACGGCCTCAGGGGTCACCTCGACGCACTCGTCGTCACGGCAGAACTCCAGCGACTGCTCCAGGGAGAGCTTGCGCGGCGGGACGATCGCCTCGAACGAGTCGGCCGAGGACGACCGCATGTTGGTGAGCTTCTTCTCCTTGGTGATGTTCACGTCCATGTCGTCGGAGCGCGAGTTCTCGCCGACGATCATGCCTTCGTACACCTCGGTGCCCGGGTCGGTGAACAGCACGCCGCGCTCCTGGAGGTTCGTCATCGCGAAGGCGGTGACGGCACCGGAGCGGTCGGCGACCAGCGAGCCGTTGTTACGGGTCTGCAGGGTGCCGAACCAGGGCTCGAAGCCCTCGTGGATGGAGTGGCCGATTCCAGTGCCGCGGGTCTGGGTCAGGAACTCGGTACGGAAGCCGATCAGACCGCGGGACGGCACCACGAACTCCATGCGGACCCAGCCGGAGCCGTGGTTCGACATGTTGTCCATCCGGCCCTTGCGGACGCCCATGAGCTGCGTGACCGCGCCCATGTGCTCCTCGGGGACGTCGATCGTCATGCGCTCGACGGGCTCGTAGGTCTTGCCGTCGACGTCCTTGGTGACGACCTGAGGCTTGCCGATGGTCAGCTCGAAGCCCTCGCGGCGCATCTGCTCGACCAGGATGGCGAGCGCGAGCTCACCACGGCCCTGGACCTCCCACGCGTCCGGGCGCTCGGTGTCGAGCACGCGGAGGGAGACGTTACCGATCAGCTCGCGGTCGAGGCGGTCCTTGACCTGGCGGGCCGTGACCTTGCGGTCCTTGACGGCCGCCTTCGCGTCCGCGCCCTTGCCGGTGCCGCCACGGCCGACCAGCGGCGAGGTGTTGGTGCCGATGGTCATCGAGATCGCGGGCTCGTCGACCGTGATCAGCGGCAGCGGGATCGGGTTCTCGAGGTCGGCGAGGGTCTCACCGATCATGATGTCCGAGATACCGGCGACGGCGCAGATGTCACCGGGACCGGCCACCTCCGCTGGCTTGCGGGTGAGCGCCTCGGTCATCATCAGCTCGGTGATGCGGACGTTGCTGACGGTGCCGTCACGCTTGATCCAGGCGACGGTCTGGCCCTTGCGCAGCTCGCCCTGCTCGACGCGGAGCAGCGCGATACGGCCGAGGAAGTTGTCCGCGTCGAGGTTGGTGACGTGCGCCTGCAGCGGCCCGTCCTCGTCGTAGGTCGGGGCCGGGATGTGCTCCAGGATCGTGGAGAAGAACGGCTCCAGGCTGGTGGAGTCGGCCGGGACCGTGCCGTTGTCCGGCTTGGTCAGCGAGGCGACACCGTCACGGCCGCAGGCGTAGACGATCGGGAACTCGATCTGCTCCTCGTCCGCGTCCAGGTCGAGGAAGAGGTCATAGGTCTCGTTGACGACCTCGTCGATCCGGGAGTCCGGACGGTCCGTCTTGTTGATGCAGAGGATGACGGGCAGCCGCTGCTGGAGCGCCTTGCGGAGCACGAAGCGGGTCTGCGGCAGCGGGCCCTCGGAGGCGTCGACGAGCAGCACGACACCATCCACCATCGACAGACCGCGCTCGACCTCGCCGCCGAAGTCGGCGTGGCCGGGGGTGTCGATGATGTTGATGGTGATGACGTCCCCCCCGTCCTTGGGGTGGTACTTCACCGCCGTGTTCTTGGCGAGGATCGTGATGCCCTTCTCACGCTCCAGGTCGTTCGAGTCCATCATGCGGTCGTCGACGCCTTCGAGCTGGTGCGCGGCGAAGGCGCCGGCCTGCTTCAGCATGCCGTCGACGATGGTCGTCTTGCCGTGGTCGACGTGGGCGACGATGGCGACATTGCGGATGTCGTGGCGCGTGGCCATAGTGCGGCGTACTCCCGGAGTGTGAGGAAGGCCTGTGCGTACGTCCGTGTGACGCGGGCCCTGCCGGGCTTGACATGCCACGGCCTCACCCCATGTTACGTGGCCCCGGGGGAGTCGGCCTCCTCAGGGCCACGGGGGCCTCAGCTGCCGGACGGGCTCGGCGCGGCCTTCGACCCCTTCTTCAGGTAGCCCATGTCCTCGTAGATCGGTGTCTGGAACCCGAAAGCCCCCGCGTTGACCAGGTTCTTTCGTGCGCCGACCAGCTGGGGCCGCTGGTAGAGCGGGATGGAGCCGGCCGCCGCCCAGATACGGGAGTCCGCCTTGCGGATCAGGTCACGCGCCTCGTCCTCGTCCAGCGTCGCCGCGGCCTGGTCGAAGAGCTGGTCGACCTGGTCGGTGCCGACCCTGGTGAAGTTCTGCTCGACGTTCACCGAGCCGTCGGCGGCCGGGACCGGCTTGGCGTAGATCGGCCGGGCGTCGGTGGCCGGGAAGGCGGAGGAGGGCCAGGAGTACAGGGCGAGGTCGTAGTCGCCGGCGGCGACGTGGTCCTTGAAGTAGCTCTCGTCCGAGACCTTGGTGATCGTCGTGATGATGCCGATCTTGTCCAGCATCACCGAGATCCGCTCGGCGACGGAGTTCAGGGTCTCGGAGCCGGGTCCCGAGGGGAGCACGAAGCGCAGGGTGAGCGCCTTGCCGTCCTTGGCCAGCGGCCCGGTCACGGCACCGGCCGGGGCCGCGGTGCCCTTGGGGGCGTAGGCGCCCGGCGCGCCGCCCTGCTTCAACTCGCCGCCGGGGTACTGCTTGCCGTCCCGCGCGAGGTGCTTGCCGCCCTCGTCGCCCTTCTCCCGCTTCTCCTCGGCCGACTCGTGGTGCTTGCCCTTGTCGTCCTCGCCGACGACGTACTCGCCGTCCGTGCCGCCCTCGGCGCTCTCCTCGTTCTCGGAGGTCTTGCCCTTGCCCTTCTCTGCGCCGGCCGCCTTCTCGCCCTTCTTCTGCACCTTCACCGGTCCCCCGGGCACCCAGCCGGCGTCCGCGAGCAGCGCCTGCGCCTCCTTGGTGTCCAGGCCGCCCAGGGCGCCGCTGCTGTCGGCGTAGGCCTCCTGCCCGGACAGGGCGAGGTGGCTGCCCACGGGGACGGCGGGCAGGCCCAGCGGTGTCAGCACGAGCTTGGCCAGCTCATCCCGGTCGAGCGCGCGGGCGACCGCCTGGCGGACCCGCTCGTCGGCGAGAGGGCCCGCGGCGCCGTTGAGGGCGAGCTGGGTGTAGGCGGGCTCCAGCGACTTGCGGACGTCGTAGGCGTGCAGCTTCTCCTGCTGCTCCAGGTACCGGGTGATGGCCCTGCCCAGCGTCTTCCTGCCGGCCTTGACCTCGGCGGAGTCGAGGCCGTGCGCGAGTGCCCAGGAGCGCATCTTCTTGGCGGAGGTCTTACCGGCCCCCTGCAGCGGGGTGCCGCCGGTGCCCTTCGCACGCGAGGCGAGGTTGATCCGCTCGGCCTCGGAGGGGTCGATGTCGGCGAGGTCCACGCTGCCGTCGGCGAGCGCCGCCGCCCGCTTGTCCCGGGCCACGGCGTGCAGCACGATCTCGTTCAGCTTGGCGGGCTTGCCCCACCAGCGCGGGTTGCGGGTGAGGACGACGTCCTTCGCCGCGGTGTCGACCTTCTCGACCTTGAAAGGTCCCGCTGTGACGTTCAGCTTGCGGCGGGCGCCGTCGTTGAAGGCGTCCGGGGTGCCCATCACGTCCTTCGGGTACAGCGGGGAGAACAGCGACTTCCAGTCGGCGTAGGGGCGGGAGAAGGTGACCCGCACCTGGAGGTCGCTGGCGCCGCGCTCGATCTTGGCGATGCGGTCGTAGCCGGCGTTGCGGGCGGTCCAGTAGGCGCTGTCCTTGCCGGACAGGGCGCGCCACTGGGCGACGAAGTCGGCGGCGCCGATCTCCCGGCCGTCGCTCCACACGGCCTGCTGGTTCAGCTTGTACAGCACGACCTGGCGCGGCTCGGTCTCAATGATCTTGGCGGACTCCAGGTAAGCGGGGTTGGCCACCGGACGCCCGGCGGTGTCGAGACGGAACATCGACGGCAGCACGGCCTGAGCGACGCGGGTGGTGCCCGCGTCGGCGTCGGCCTGGAAGGCGTTCAAGGTCTCCGGTACGGCGTCCACGGCCCACTTGAGGGTGCCGCCCTCGGCCACCTGGTCGCGGGCCACGAGGTCGATGTCCGCTCCGGCCAGGGGCCGGCTGGCCTCTTCGTCGGAGCCACAGCCGGCGAGCAGCGGCACCGCGAGGGCGCCCGCGGCGAGGAAAGCGATCGAGCGCATGACCGCGCGCGGGCCGACACCGTGGTGGGACATCTCTGCATACCTCCGGAAACCCGCGGGCGTTATGATCACTTTTGGCGGTATATGGAGCTGATCAGATCTATGCGTCCACTCAAGAGGAAAGGATCCGGCAACAGCGGGCGACACGGCGGCGACGGACAGTAAGCCCACCCGTGCGGCGCAATACACCCGGATGCACACCAGTGCGCCTCGGCCAATCGGTGCACATCTCTTCACAGCGACAGGTGTGACGCGCAACACTCCAAGGCGCATGAACGTTGCCACCAGGGCCCGCAGGACCCGTGGAAGTGAGGGCAAGTCATGTCCGTGCACGACGAACTGACAACCGTCCAGCGCAGTCTCGACGACCTGTACCGGTCGCTGGGGCGCCTGGAGAAACAACTCGGCAGCGGTGGCCTGGAGATGCGCCGGGTCCGGATGGACGCCGACCATCTGCGCGAGAGCCTGGCGCTGCTGCGGGAAGCGGCCAGCACCCCGGCCGCTCCGAACCGCCCCGACCTCGTCACCATCTCCGACACGCCGTACGACATCAGCCTGTGGACGGACTCGGACGACGAAGGCCTGGGCGCCCGCGACCGGCATGCCCCCTGAACCGACCGGAGTGCTCCCTTGGCGACTGGTACGGAACCTCAACAGAACAGCGGCGGCGTACGCAGCGGTACGCGCGCCGCGATCGCCGCACCTCATCTGCGGACCGACCGCTGGTGGCTGGCGCCCGCCGTCACCGCGGCCGGTCTGTTCGCCTTCGTCGTCTACTCGACGTGGCGGGCCTTCGCGAACGCGCACTACTACGCGGCGCCGTACGTCTCACCGTTCTACTCGCCGTGTCTGGCGGAGAACTGCACCACCATGCGCGGCGGGCCCAACGCGGACCTCTTCGGGAGCTGGTGGGGCATCTCCCCCGCCGTGATCATCCTGATCTTCCCGCTCGGCTTCCGGCTGACCTGCTACTACTACCGCAAGGCGTACTACCGCAGTTTCTGGGCGTCCCCGCCCGCCTGCGCGGTGGCCGAGCCGCACCGCAAGTACACCGGCGAGACCCGCTTCCCGCTCGTCCTGCAGAACATCCACCGGTACTTCTTCTACGCCGCCCTGCTGGTCGCCGGCGTGCTGTCCTACGACACCGTGCTGTCCTTCCGCGACGAGCACTACCACTGGGGCCACATGGGCCTCGGCACCCTGGTCTTTCTGCTCAACATCGTCCTGATCTGGGCGTACACCCTCTCCTGCCACTCCTGCCGGCACATCGTCGGCGGCAAGCTCAAACACTTCTCCAAACACCCCGTGCGCTACCGGGCGTGGCAGTTCGTCGGAAGGCTCAACGCCCGCCACATGCAGCTGGCCTGGGCCTCGCTGCTGAGCGTGGCGCTCGCCGACTTCTACGTCTATCTCCTCGCGTCCGGTGTCTTCGACGATCCGCGCTTCTTCTAGTGAGGGACTGATTGATGTCCGTGGTGGACCGGCAGGAGTGGGACGTCGTCGTGGTCGGTGCGGGCGGCGCCGGGCTGCGGGCCGCGATCGAGGCACGCGAGCGGGGCGCGCGTACGGCGGTGATCTGCAAGTCGCTGTTCGGCAAGGCGCACACGGTCATGGCCGAGGGCGGCATCGCGGCGGCCATGGCCAACGCCAACGAGCACGACAACTGGCAGGTGCACTTCCGTGACACCCTGCGCGGCGGCAAGTTCCTCAACCAGTGGCGGATGGCCGAACTGCACGCGCAGGAGGCCCCGGACCGGGTGTGGGAACTGGAGACCTGGGGCGCGCTGTTCGACCGCACGAAGGACGGCCGGATCTCCCAGCGCAACTTCGGCGGCCACGAGTACCCGCGGCTGGCCCATGTAGGCGACCGTACGGGCCTCGAGCTGATCCGCACCCTCCAGCAGAAGATCGTCGCTCTCCAGCAGGAGGACAAGAAGGAGACCGGGGACTACGAGTCCCGGCTGAAGGTGTTCCAGGAGTGCACGGTCACCCGGATACTGAAGGACGGTGAGAAGGTCTCCGGGGTCTTCGCCTACGACCGCGAGTCCGGCCGCTTCTTCGTCCTCGAAGCCCCCGCGGTGGTCGTGGCGACCGGCGGGATCGGCAAGTCCTTCAAGGTCACCTCCAACTCCTGGGAGTACACCGGCGACGGGCACGCCCTCGCGCTGCTGGCCGGGGCGCCGCTGCTGAACATGGAGTTCGTGCAGTTCCACCCGACCGGCATGGTCTGGCCCCCGTCGGTCAAGGGCATCCTCGTCACCGAGTCCGTCCGCGGCGACGGCGGGGTGCTGCGCAACTCCGAGGGCAAGCGGTTCATGTTCGACTACGTCCCCGATGTCTTCAAGGAGAAGTACGCCGAGTCGGAGGAGGAGGGCGACCGCTGGTACGAGGACCCGGACAACAACCGGCGTCCCCCCGAACTGCTCCCCCGCGACGAGGTGGCCCGCGCCATCAACTCCGAGGTGAAGGCCGGCCGCGGCTCCCCGCACGGCGGGGTCTTCCTCGACGTGTCCACCCGTATGCCCGCCGAGGTCATCCGGCGCCGGCTGCCCTCCATGTACCACCAGTTCAAGGAGCTGGCGGACGTCGACATCACGGCCGAGGCGATGGAGGTCGGGCCGACCTGCCACTACGTGATGGGCGGCATCGCGGTCGACTCCGAGACGGCGGCGGCGCGCGGGGTGCCGGGGCTGTTCGCGGCCGGTGAGGTCGCGGGCGGCATGCACGGCTCCAACCGGCTCGGCGGCAACTCGCTCTCCGACCTGCTGGTGTTCGGGCGCCGGGCCGGCTGGCACGCGGCCGAGTACGCGGCGGGCGCGGCCGAGCGCCCCGAGGTCGCCGACACCCAGGTCAACACGGCGGCCGCGGAGGCCCTGCGGCCCTTCTCCGCGGAGACGGAGGGCGAGGCGGGCCCGCCGGAGAACCCGTACACCCTGCATCAGGAACTCCAGCAGACCATGAACGACCTGGTCGGCATCATCCGCCGCGAGGGCGAGATGGAGCAGGCCCTGCGGAAACTGGCCGAGCTGCGTGTACGGGCCCGGCGCGCGGGTGTCGAGGGGCACCGCCAGTTCAACCCGGGCTGGCATCTCGCCCTGGACCTGCGGAACATGCTGCTGGTCAGCGAGTGCGTGGCACGGGCCGCGCTGGAGCGCACCGAGTCCCGCGGCGGGCACACCCGCGAGGACCATCCGACGATGGATCGCGACTGGCGCAACGTGAACCTGCTGTGCGCGCTCGCCGACCCCACCGGAGGCCTCGCGGCGACCGATCCCGCCCGCGGCCAGATCCGGCTGACCCGCGAGACCACCGAACCCGTCCGCCCGGACCTGCTCGCCCTCTTCGAGAAAGAGGAGCTGGTCAAGTACCTCGCCGAAGAGGAGCTGTACAAGTGAGCAGCTACGAGGCCCGCTTCAAGGTGTGGCGGGGTGATGTGCAGGGCGGCGACCTGGAGGACTTCGAGGTCGAGGTCAACGACGGCGAGGTGGTGCTCGACATCATCCACCGGCTCCAGGCGACCCAGGCACCCGACCTCGCGGTGCGCTGGAACTGCAAGGCGGGCAAGTGCGGTTCGTGCTCGGCGGAGATCAACGGGCGCCCACGGCTGATGTGCATGACCCGCATGTCGGTCTTCGACCGCGCCGAGACCATCACCGTCACGCCCCTGCGCGCCTTCCCGGTGGTCCGCGACCTGGTGACCGACGTCGGCTTCAACTACCAGAAGGCCAGGGAGGTCCCGGCGTTCGTGCCGCCGGCCGATCTCGGGCCCGGCGAGTACCGCATGACGCAGGAGGACGTGGACCGCTCGCAGGAGTTCCGCAAGTGCATCGAGTGCTTCCTGTGCCAGGACACCTGCCATGCGGTGCGCGACCACGAGGAGAACAAGACGGCCTTCGCCGGCCCGCGCTTCCTGATGCGGGTGGCGGAGCTGGACATGCATCCGCTGGACGCGGCCGCCGACACCGGTCTGGACCGCAAACGCACCGCCCAGGACGAGCACGGCCTCGGCTACTGCAACATCACCAAGTGCTGCACGGAGGTCTGCCCGGAAGGCATCAAGATCACGGACAACGCGCTGATTCCCCTGAAGGAACGCGCGGTCGACCGCAAGTACGACCCGTTGGTCTGGCTGGGCTCGAAGATCAGGAGACGGTCCTCCTAGCGCGGCCGCCGGGGCGCCGGGCCGGCGGCCGCGGGGCCTGAGGGGGAAGTCACCCCACCCAGTCCTCCTGGTACGCCCGCCAGTCCGCCTCCGTCGCCGCGAAGTCCACGTACAGGGCGACGCCGAAGCGGGCGCGGTCGGCGTCCGTGCGGGACAGGCCCAGGCGGACGCCGCGCACGGCGGCCGGGACCGTCTCCGCGCGGGCCCAGTGACCGAAGCGGTTCTCGTGGTAGAAGGGCAGGCCCATCAGCAGGTCGGTGGTGTCCGGGGTGACCTCCAGCGCGAGGCTGGTCTGCTGGGCCACGTAGCCGCCGTACAGGCTCTCCAGCGGCTGCGTGGTGTCGTACGACATGACGGCGATCTGGTCCACGCGACGGGCCACCTGCCCGAAATAGGCCTGCGACCACCACTTGGGGTGGCCGGTGGTCGCGCCCCAGAAGGAGTGGAACGCGGGCAGCGGGTCTATCTGGTGGGCGGCGACGGAGAGCAGGGCGTGGTGGGCGTGGGTGAGGGCGCGCAGGTCGTCCAGGAGGGAGAGGTAGTCGCGGTCCCCCGAGTGGAGGGGTTCCAGGTCGAAGTGGGCGCCCTCGAAGCCGGTGGCGAGGATCTGGCGGGTGGAGGCGACGACGGCGGTGCGGGTGGCGGCGCGCTCCAGGTGCAGGCCGTCCGGGCCCTCGCTGGCCAGCTTGTCGCCGAGCCAGGCCTGGACGCGGACGCGGGGCGCTGCGGCGTGCACGGCCGATATCAGCCAGCGCGCCCTGGAGTAGGCCGACTTCGGGAGAGTGCCGTCGTGTTCCAGGGGGCCCGCGTGGACGTACAGATCCCGGATGCCGGTGTCTTTGAGGCGGCGGGCCAGGGCGGTCACGTCGGCCTGGGTCTTGCGGCCGTCGACCCAGGCGTGGCCGAGCCACAGGGCGTCCTTGTGGCGGGTCCGGGTGCCGGGTTCCGGGGTGCCGGCGTAGTTGACGCGAAGGGCTGTCTCCGCGGTGAGGACGGGGAGGAACAGGAGGAGCAGTACGGCGGCGATGTAGGTGCGCCGGCGCCGACGCCAGGGACGTTTCGCCCCGGCAGTGCCCTCGGGCTTCGTGTCGCCGCCCGCATCACCCGTGCCGCTGCTGTCGTCGTCGGGTGCGGGTGGCCCCTGCGGGGTGCTCTCGCCGTCCGCGGGTGCGGGACGCTCCCCCGGGGCCTCCTCGTGGTCGGCAGCCGCCGGGCCCATCCGTTTCTCGCTCTCCTCGTTCATTTCTGTCCCCTGTTCTCCTCGTCCCCCAGCCGTATCCGCCCCACTCGCGGAGCCGCCTACCTGCCCATACGCTCCAAAATGTGACGTCCTCCCTGATCCGCAGCCGGCCCCGGCGCGCCAAAGCGCACATACGGGTGCGGGTGGTGTGTGCCGTGCTGGGTGCACTGGTGGGAGCCGAGTGGCTGGTGCTGCCGGTGATGACGGCCGGTGACCGTGATCCGGTTCCCGCCTCCGCGGACGGGCCGGTCGCCGCTGCCGTCGCACAGGACCAGGACGGGGCGTCCGCCACCGATCTCCTGATGCCCCTCGTCGCCGTCGGCGCGGCCGGGGCGCTGGCCGGGTACGGGTACCTCCGGCGCACCCGGCGGGCCCGGACCCGGACGACACCGGGTGTGGTGTCGGCGGCGGCGCCCGCGCCGACGTCGCCCGAGAACGAGCGGCAGGCGCGGGCCGCGCTGGTGCTGGCCGACGACTGTGTGCGCGGCAGCAGGGAGGAGCTCTGCTTCGTCGAGGAGTTGTCCGGGGCCGGGGCGGTCGGACCGTTCGTGCATGCCCTGCGGGCCGCGGAGACCGAACTTTCGGCCGCGTTCGCGATATGGCGACGCTATGAGGAAGGGGTTCCGGGGGACGAGGGCGCACGGCGGCAGGCGCTGGTGGGGGTCGTCGGACGGTGTGCGGAGGCGGGGCGGCGGCTGGACGCGGAGGCGCCGGAGCTGGACCGGGTGCGGGGGCTGGAGCAGGGGGTGGGCGAGGCCCTGGAGGTCGCCGAGGGGCGGTTCCGGGAGCTGACCGCGCGGACGTCGGCCGCCCAGGCCACGGCGGCGGATCTGCACCAGCGGTACGCCCCCTCGGCCGGGGCCCCCGTCACCGGGTACGTCGAACAGGCCAAGGACCGGCTGGTGTTCGCCACCTCTCAGCTCAACGAGTCACGTCAGGCAGCCGATTCGGGTGAGGAGCGGCTGGCGGCCCGGCAGCTGCGCGCGGCCGAGGGCGGTGTCGCCCAGGCCGGTGTCCTCGTCGGCGGGGTCGAACGGCTCGCGGCGGAACTGCGGGAGGCGGCCGGACTGGTGCCGGCCGCACTGACCGGCGGGGAGGCGGAGATCGCCGAGGCGCGGAAGGCGGGCGGGCGGACCTCCCTGGCCACCGGTGAGCTGCACGCCCGGCTCGCCCACGCCGACGGGGTACTGGCCGCCGTACGTGCGGAACTGACCGGCGGCCCCTACGACCCGCTGGACGCGCTGCGGCGCATCGCCCGGGCCGTGGACCGGCTGGAGACAGGACGGTCCGGAGTGATGGAGGCCGCCGCGCAGCTGGTGGCGCGCAGCGCGGTCGCCGGAGCGGAGGACTTCATCGCCGTGCACCGGGGAGCGGTGGGTGCGGAGGCACGAGCGCGGCTGGCGGAGGCGGACCGGGCGCTCGGCGCCGGTCGCCACGCCGAGGCGGACACACGCGCCGGAGAGTCCCGGGACCTGGCCGAACGGGACGTACGGGCCCGTGGAAACCCGTACCCCGACGGACACGTGCTCGGTCTCACCGGCGCGGTCCTCGGCGGAATCCTCCTGGCCGAGGACCCGGACGCGGGTCCCCCGACCAGCTACGGCGGCCCCCAGACCCGGGGCCGCCGCCACCTGCCGTAGCCGTCCGGCCGGGCCGACCGGGCCGACCGGGCCGACCGGGCGCGGACCGCCTGCGACGGCGCCCGCGTGGCCCACCGGGTCGTGTGGGTGGGAACCGGGGGGCCGGGGACGGCGCCCAGGATTCAGAAGAGGCTGAGCAGGGCCTCCGCCGGGTCCGTCAGGCCGTTCTCGCCACCGGGGAGCGGAAGTTCGAACCAGACCGTCTTGCCCCGTGGGGTACGGCGCGAGCCCCAGGCCGCACTGAGGAGGCCGACCAGCTGCAGGCCCCGACCGCCCTCGTCGGTGTCACGGGCACGCCGTCGGCGGGGCTGCACCAGACCGGAGTCCCAGACCTCGCAGACCAGGGTGCGGTCCAGCAGCAACCTCAGCCTGATCTCGCCCTCTCCGTACCGCAGCGCGTTCGTGACCAGCTCGCTGACCAGGAGTTCCGTGGTGTCGACCAACGGCTCCAGGTCCCAGCTGAGCAGCTGCGCGCGAGCGTACTCACGGGCCCGCCCGACACTGCGCGGCTCGCGTGGCAGCGTCCAGTCGCCGACGGACTCGGCGGGCAGACCCTGGACACGGGCCATCAGCAGGGCGATGTCGTCCTCTCCGTGATGGGTGTCGAGGGTGTTGAGGACGTGGTCGCAGACGTCCTCCAGAGGACGGGAGGGATCGGTCAGCGCACCCACGAAGGCCTGGAGGCCCTCGTCGAGGGGGTGGTCGCGGGACTCCACGAGCCCGTCCGTGTAGAGGGCGAGCAGGGCACCTTCCGGGAGTTCGACCTCCACCTCCTCGAAGGGCTCGCCACCCACGCCCAGCGGCATCCCCGGCGGCACGTCGAGCATGAGAGCCGCCTCACCGGGTTCCACCAGCACCGGGGGCAGATGGCCGGCGTTGGCGAACGTACAGCGTCTGGTGACCGAGTCGTAGACCGCGTACACGCAGGTGGCGAGGTAGACCTCGGACAGGTCGGCAGCACGCGGCTGGCGGGCCGCGCGGGTGGCCTGCTGGACACCGCCGGGGGTGCCGAGTCCGCGGGCGATCTCGTCCAACGCGGAGAGGACTTCGGCCGGTTCGAGGTCCAGCAGGGCCAGTGTGCGTACCGCGGTGCGCAGTTCGCCCATCGCGACCGCCGCGCGCAGGCCGCGGCCCATGACGTCGCCCACCACCAACGCCGTGCGGTGACCGGGGAGTTCGATGACGTCGAACCAGTCGCCGCCGACCTCGGTGGCCGCGTTGCCGGGCAGATAGCGGCAGGCGATGTCCAGGCCCGAGGCCTCGGGGTCGCCGGGCGGCAGCAGGGACCGCTGCAGTATCAACGCGCGTTCGTGCTCGCGGCGGTACAGACGGGCGTTGTCGATGCAGACGGCGGCGCGTGCGGCGAGCTCGACCGCGAGGTCCCGGTCGCGGTCCCCGAACGGCTCACTGCCCTTCGTGCGGGCGAAGCGGGCGAGGCCCACGACGGTGTCGTGGGCGACCATCGGCACCGCCAGCGTGGACTGCACGAGCCCCCCGTCCTCGGCGGGGACTCGCTGCGGGCGTGCGGTACGCAGGGCGTCCGCGCAGGGCGAGTTGAAGGGGAAGTGGTGGACCGCACCGAGCGCGACGGGGTCGTCGGAGCCACTGAGGGGCACGTCGGAGACGGCGCTGGCGAAGGCGACACGGCGCAGTGCCGCACTGCCGTCGGCGAGGCCGGGAGGCGTCTCGTCGCCGGCGAGCAGGCCCTGGTAGAGGTCGACGGTGGCGAGGTCGCAGAAGCCGGGGACGACGACGTCGAGGAGTTCGCGGGCGGTGGTCTCCAGGTCGAGGGAGTTCCCTATGCGGGCGCCCGCCTCGTTGAGCAGCGCGAGGTTGCGCCGGGCGGCGGCCGCCTCGCGGGCGGCGGCGCGGCGGGCGGTGATGTCGGTGCCGAGCCAGGCGACGCCGATGGGCCGGCCGCTGCCGCCCTGTACGCGATAGAGGTTGACGGACCAGTGCCGGCGCTCATCGGAGCCCGGGACGAAGCCCGTGACATGCATGTCGGTGATGGAGTCGCCGGTCTCCAGCACCCGGCGCAGGGTGGCCGAAACCCGCTCGGCCTCGCCGCGCGGCAGATAGTCGTGAACTCCCTTGCCGCGGTGGTCGTCCGGGGTTCCGCCGAAGACGGAGGCGAAGCGCATATTGGCGCGGCGCACCCGGAGGTCGGGGTCGATCAGCAGGAAACCGAACGGGGATTGGCCGAATATCGCCTGCGAGGCGGCGAGGTCGGTCTCGATGCTGCGCAGGGTGCGGACGTCCACGACGATACAGACGGCGGCCTTGTCGCCCTCGGCGGTCCGGGTGGGCATGACGTAGACCTCGGCGAGCCCCTCGTCACCGCGCGCGCCGTCCGGCCGGTCCGGCATCCGGAAGGGGACCACCCCGGTCCACTCCCGCCCGTCGAGGATTTCGGCCATCTTGCGCTGGCCGCGCTCGTGCAGATCGGGGTCGATGAAAGCGTCTATGGGGTCCATGCCGACGGCGCGCTCGGCCGGGATGCCGAAGAGCTGCTCGGCGCGCAGGCTCCACTGGTCGACGAGCCCGCCGGCGCCGATGGAGAAGGACGCGACCCTGATGTAGTCGTAGATCGAGCCGGGCGGACTGCTCTGCCACATGGCGTCCTTGGGCACGGCCGCGGTCTGTGCGGCCTGGCTCCCCGCGCCGTCCGACGGGTCCTCGGACTCCGTGGCCTTCGCTGGTATCTCGCTCACGCGAACCGTCCCCTCCAGCTCACCGCATCCGGCACCGGTCACCGGAGGCGGCTGCCCGCAGTATCCAGCACTACGGCGCCGCACGACACGGTGTTCACGATCACAGCTCGGTCCAGGCTTTTTTCGGCCCGGACCGCGTCAACACTTCCAGTCTTCTAACCAGGGAACACGCCCTCGAATCACGCACCCCCACCCCGGTCGTGGGCGCGCACCGCACACTGGACGGCGCGCGGGGCGCTGTACACCGGACTCACCCGGGCAGCGCCAGTTCGAACCACACGGTTTTTCCGCTGCTGCCGGGCCGGGTGCCCCAGCGGCGCGAGGAGCCTGCGACCAGTTGCAGGCCGCGGCCGCTCTCGTCCTCGGGGTGGGCGACACGCTCGCGCGGCGGGTCGGGGAGCGGGTCGGAGACCTCGACCAGCAGCGCGTCGTCGAGCCCGGCGGGGCGCACCAGTCGTACGCCGATGGGGCCGGTGGCGTGCCGCAGGGAGTTCGTCACGAGTTCACTGACGAGCAGCGCGGCGAGATCGGCCAGGCAGTCGAGGTCCCAGCCGTGCAACTGGCCCCGGACCGCGACGCGGGCGGTGCGCACGGCACCCGGTTCCGCGGGAAAGGTCCACTCGACGCAGTCGCCTTCAGTGTCGATCACGCCGATCACTTCCCAGGCCAACGAGCCCACCCATGTCCGGTTTCGTGGGGTTAATGGGGACATACCCGGTATCCGGGGGGCATTACCGTGCGGGAGGGCGCACTGTGGCACGAACGGCGTACGAAGGAGCCGTGTGCTCCAACTTCGCATGGTCCGACCGGCTCAGTGCGCCCCGGCGCCCAGGCGCGCGGCGATCTCGCGGACCGCGGGGACGTCCTGGTCGAGCCAGGGCACCTCCCAGAGCCGGCCATGGGTGAGCCAGCGCAGTTCGTCGTGGTCCTGGAGGGGCCGGGGTGCGGCGGAACCGGCACGCAGACGCACGGTCCACACCTGCAGCACGTACGGCGACCTCAGGGGCCACTCCCCCGGCACGCGCTCGACCGTCTCGGTGTCGACGCCGAGTTCCTCGCGCAGTTCGCGGACCAGGGCGTCCTCGGGCCGCTCGCCGGTCTCGACCTTGCCGCCGGGCAGCTCCCAGCGCCCGGCCAGCTCGGCGGGCGCGCTGCGCCGCGCGGCGAGCAGCCGGCCGGAGTCGAGCAGGGCGGCTCCCACCACCACGATCCGTTCGGTCATGGGGCGGAGCCTACGGGAGTTCCCAGACGGTCAGTTCTGGGTGCCGTCCCCGTTCTGGCCTATGCGCTCGACCCAGTAGAGCTGCTTGTGGCCGCGGTCGTCGAGGCTGTCGGCGATCTTCTGGGCCTCGGCCCGGGTCGCGTACCGTCCCACGCGGTAGCGATTGCCGTTGTCGTCCTGCCGTATCACGATCCAGGGCAGGGAGACCGTGCCCTCACTCATCGCCCCCACCGTTCCTTCTCGCACCGCCCCGCCCTCCCCCACGTTCGACTGCTTCCCCGCGCTCGATTCCACTCGCGCGGGAAGGACCCCCATCGCGGGGGGACCCCCATCCCGCCCCGGGCTTTGGCCGTGCCCCGCCTAAGGAAACCGCACTCCGCATATGCCCGAGCGTACGCCCAACCTTCACGGAGCGAATACGCCTTTTCACAAAGAGGTACGCAACCAGCCAGAACGCAGGGGGCGCACGACGTCGAACGCGCCGTCCTACGCTCCGCTGTCGTGCGTCGGGGTCATATCGGGCGAACCCTGGATCACCTGGGAAAACGGCCGGATTCCAGCGGGCTGCCGGGGCCGTGCCCCGGGTTGCGCGACCAGGTCACCCGCATCGGGGGCGTGCCGGGGTGTGCGCTACTTCACGGGCAGGTGGTACGCGACCCGGTAGCGGTCGGCCGGGATCACCACGTCGGCCGTCTCCACCGGGCGGCCGGAGGCGTAGTAGGTGCGCTGGATGACAAGGACGACATGACCGGGGACGCCGCCCAGGACGTGCAGTTCCTCGGCGAGGCCGGGGCGGGCGCCGACCTCCTCGGTGACGTTGTCCACGATGACGTCGATGCCCCGCATGCGCTCGACGACGCCCATACCGCCGAGCGGACCCTCCTCGGGCAGCATCACGGGGGTGCGGCCGGTGACGGCGAGGGGTTCCCAGGACGTCGAGAGCATCATCGGCTCCCCCGCCTCCCGGAACAGGTACCTCGTGCGCATGACCCGGTCGCCGGGCTTGAGGGCGAGCCGCTCGGCGATGGCGGCCCCGGCCTCGGCCTGCTCGCTGCGCGACTCCCAGGTGCCGCGCACCGAGGCGTCGGCCTGCTCCTGCCGGAAGGGCGTGGCACCTGCGGGCGGCCGGAATCCGGAGCGGGCCACGCCCCGGGGCACCGGACGCTCCCGCACATAGGTCCCCGAGCCCGAGCGGCCCTCGACCAGCCCCTCGGCCATCAGCACCTTGCGGGCCTCCAGCGCGACCGTGTCCGAGACCCCGTACTCCTCGCGGATGCGGGCCTGGGAGGGGAGCCGGGTGTGGGGCGGCAGTGAACCGTCGACGATCTTCTTGCGGAGATCACCCGCGACGCGCAGGTAGGCCGGCTGTTCACCGAAAGTCACTGGCCACTCCCATCAGGTTGTACAGACAGCAACAGCCTGGCAACCGTGGGTTGTGCCATGCAAGCAAAGGCCAGAGAATCACTCGATGTGATGACAAGCAGCCGGGGCGGGCTTACCCAGGCATTTTCTCCCCGTTATGGCCGCGGTCACACCTCACCGCGATCACACTGCCATGCCGCTGCCGCCGCTCCCGCTCCCACCGCCGGTGTCGCCCGAATCGCCGTCACCGCCGTCGCGGGCGGGCGGGGTGGTCTCCAGGCCCAGGGCCTTTCGCGCGGGGACCGCCTCCGTCGGCTCGAGCAGCCGCAGACCGGCCTCGTAGTGCTGGTAGAAGACGTCCAGGTCCGCGGCCTTCGCCGCCTTGTCCCACTGCGCCCGGGCCCGGTCCAGGTCGGCCGTGAGCGCCGTGACCGGCTTGCGGGACCCGGCGGGCCACTCGTGCCCGCGCAGCATCCGGGCCTGGTCGGCCAGCGCGGCCGACACCCGGCCCGCCCACTTCTTGTGACCCGGCAGGTCGTCCTCGACGTACTCCGTGTCCGGGGCGCTGTTCAGGGCCGCGTTGAGGACATGAGCCGCCTTCAGATACGCGACCTGGTCGGCGTCGAGGACCGTCTCGTCGTTGCGCAGCGTGCCGGAGAGGTTCCCGCCCTCGGTCACGCTGCCGAACACACAGGTGACCTCCCGGTCCCCGGCGGACCAACTGTCCTCGGTGGGCGTGAGGTAGTAGACGTCGACGTCCTCGGGCACGGCCCAGCCGTCCATCGCGTAGGCGTCCTGGAGGCCGTAGCAGCGGTCGTCGGCGGCGCCGGCGACCGAGTCGTCGCCGGGGTAGGACCCGTTCTTCAGCCGGAAGGAGGCGAACACCTCGCCGTCGTGCTCGCCGGAACAGGGGACCTTGTCGACGTCGTAGGTCTCGCCGCTGAGCTTTCCGCCGGGTGAGTCGAAGCACTCCCCCTTGACCAGCGAGATGCTCGCGTCGCCGCGCGCGCCCTCCTTGAACCCCTCCCAGAAGTCGGCGGCACCGCCCGTGGCGAGCAGCAGCGCCCACACCGCGAGACCGACCGCGGACAGCACCGAGCCGCCGATGGCCAGCCCCTTGCCGCGCTCGCCCCGCCGGCCGATCTGCCGCAGCGCGATCAGACCGAGCACCAGCCCCACGCCCGGCAGGCAGCACAGCACGCCGAGCACGAGGGAGGCGATGGCGAGGCCGTTGACGGGCGCCGGCTGGTTGTGGGGGCTGTAGCCCTGCGCCCATGGCTGGTACGGCCCGTAGGGGTTCTGCGGGCCCTGCGGGTACGACGGCGGCCCGTACGGTCCCTGCGGATACTGCTGCGGGTACTGCTGGGGTGGCTGATACGGCCCTTGTGGCTGGTGGGGGCCGGGGGGCGGGGGTATGGACACCGGTACCGTGCTCCTGGGTCGGGCGGCGGCAGCGCAGGACCGGCCAGGAGCCGGCGGCTGGACTGAAGGACGACTGGGCGCATGGTAAGCGGGGCACGAGTGGGGGCGGAATGAGGGTGGAACCCCGGGCTGCAAGCCGGGTGGAGAGCACCACCGTGGGGGCGGTGAACGGGCTCACCGCACGGTGGGCGGCGACAGCGGCACCTCAGGGCACGGCCTTCTCGGCGGCCGGGGTCTGGCCCCTGCTGGCCTTCCTGGCCGACGGGGCCACGGGCCCCGCGCGGGCCGAGCTGGCCCACGCGCTCGGCGTGCCGGCGGAGCAGGCGGCCGCCGCCGCACGGGAGTTGCTGACCACGCTGGAGTCGGTGTCCGGCCTGGACGCGGCCCTCGGCCTGTGGACGTACCACGCGCTGCAGCTGCGGGAGGAGTGGCGGGCCGGGCTGCCGGCCCGGACGCACGGGGTGTTCGGGGACGACCTCGTCACCGCGCAGGAGCGACTGGACGCCTGGGCGGCCGAGCGGACCGGCGGGCTCGTGGAGCGCATGCCGGTGACGCTCACCCGGGAGGCGCGGATGGTGCTGGCCAGTGCCCTCGCGCTGCGCACGGACTGGCGGCAGCCGTTCACGGAGACGATGCTGCGCCCGGACGCCGGCCCCTGGCAGGGCCGCACGCTGCTCGGGCTGAGCCGCAGGAGCGTGCGGCCTGACCGGGTCGGCGTCGCGAGCACCCCGGACGGCTTCGTGACCGCACTGACGGTGCCCGGCGACAACGGCATCGACGTCCATCTGGTGCTCGGCGAGGAGCGGATGACACCGGGCCAGGTGCTCGCTGCCGGGGTCGGCGTGGTCGAGCGCAGGCTGGCGGTCACCGGGGGCGGCGGGCTCCCGTTCGGACAGGCCGGCCCCGGCCTGTACGTGGAACAGCAGCCCGCCACCGCGCCCGAACCGATCACCCTGGACGTGCGGACGGTGGCCTACGAGGTGCGTGCCGACCACGATCTGCTGGCGCTGCACCCCCTGTTCGGGCTCGGCACGGCCCAGGATCTCCGGCACGGCCACTTCCCCGGTGTCAGCGCCGTACCGCTCGCCGTCGGGGCGGCCCGCCAGTCCGCCCTCGCCCGGTTCGGCGCGCTCGGCTTCCGGGCGGCGGCGGTGACGGCGGTCATGCCGGTGGCAGCCGGTGCCGCCCCGCAGTACCGCTACGAGACCACGGTCGTCCGCGTGGCCTTCGACCGCCCCTTCGGCTTCCTCGCGGTCGACCGCGAGTCCCGGCTGGTCCTGGTGGCGGGCTGGGTGACGGATCCGGCGCCGTATCCGGCGATGGGCCGTTAGGGCCTGTCCCGCAGAACGCCGCCGGCGGCGGGTCCGAGGGCTCCGGCCAGCGGGCGGTCGTCCGCGAGCGGGGCGGTCAGCGCGGCCGTGCGGGGACGGGCCAGGCCGACGTACGCGGTCACGGGCAGGGCGATCGACAGGTCCAGCCGGGCCGCGTTGAAGTAGATCCGGTCGTTGGCCAGCAGGGCGGTGTCGACGACCAGTTCCAGGTCCGGGTGGAACGTGAACGGCACGACGCAGCCGCTCACGCAGCCCGACAGCTTTTCGGCCACGTCCCGTGCGGCGAAGGCGGCGTCCGTGCCGCCGTACAGCTCCCGCACCAGGGGCATGTCCAGACGGCGGTCGCCCGGTACGACGGCCAGGACGTAGCGGCGGCTGCGGCGGCCGGTGCCCACCCGCACCACCAGGCACTTCGCGGCCTGGTCCAGCGGATGGCCGCGCAGCTCGGAGGCGAGGTCCGTACGGCCCTCGGGTGCGTGCCGGATGAGGCGGTACGGGACGCCGGCGTCGTCCAGCAGCGACAGCAGACGGTGGGAGGTGTCCGGGGGCGGCAGGTCGAGGTCGCGGGGCACGGTGAGGCCTCTCTGTGAAGGTCGGGCGGCCTTCACACCGTGCCGGGGCGGCCTATATTTCTCCGCTGCGCGTCCCCCCGGCCTCCCCCTTCGCGCCGCGGCCCGGACCTCCGGCGATAACCCGCCAATAACGCGCCTCTCTAGCTTCGGAAACCGTAGAGATGGCTGGCCGCACCAGAAGGGGGTGGTGTCCCATGGAGTTCCGGGTCCTTGGGCCAGTGGAGGCATGGCGAGGGGGTGAGCGGGTTGCTCTCTCCGGTTCGAAGATGCACACAGTGCTGGCGACCATGCTGCTCGCACAGGAGCGGGTGGTGTCCGACAGCCGGCTCAGCACGCTGCTGTGGGGGTGGGAGCCGCCGGCGACGGCGAGCGCGCAGATCTACACGTACATGTCGCGGCTGCGCAAGCAGCTCGGCGAGGGGGTCGAGATCGTACGACGGCCTCCCGGGTACGTGCTGCGCGCGCCGAACGCCGTCGTCGACCTCGTGGAGTTCCGCAGGCGCGAGCGGGACGGCCGGCAGGCCCTGACGGAGCGGCGCTTCGAGGAGGCCGCCGACCTGCTGCGTGAGGCGCTCGGGCAGTGGCGGGGCGCCGCGCTGGCGAACGTCACCGAGCACATGCTGGACGCCGAGCAGGCCCCGCTGGAGGAGCAGCGGATGCTCGCCCTGGAGTCGCGCATCGAGGCGGACCTGGAGCTGGGGCGGCACGAACAGGTGATGGCCGAACTGACCGCGCTGGTCGCCGAGTTCCCGGTACGGGAGCGGCTGCGCGCCCAGCTGATGACCGCGCTGTACCGCTGCGGGCGGCAGGCAGACGCGCTGCACACCTACTACGAGGGCCGCAAGGTGCTCGCCGAGCAGCTCGGCATCGACCCCGGCGAGGCGCTGGGCTCCACGTACCAGGCCGTGCTGGGCGGCGAGCTGGGGCTCGGGCCGCGGCGCGGTGCGCAGACCGGTCCGCGGCCCGTGCCGTCGATGCTGCCCGCCACGGACGGCGAACTCGTCGGCCGGGAGCGCGAGCTCGAGACGCTGCGGGGGCGTCTTGGCCAGGGCGGCGGCGCGCCGCGGCGGATCCTGGTGACCGGCATGGCCGGCCTCGGCAAGACGGCGCTGGCCGTGCGGGCCGCGGCCGAGAGCGGCGGACTCTTCCCCGACGGGCTGCTCTTCGCGGAGCTGTGCGGACTCGACGGTGCGCCGCGGGCCCCGCGTGCCGTGCTCGCCCAGCTGCTGCGGGCCCTCGGCGAGAGCGACCACGCGCTGCCGGCCGGCGATCTGGACGAGCTGGTACGGCTGTACCGGGCGCGCACCGCCGAGCGGCGGCTGCTGCTGGTGCTCGACAACGTCAGCGGTGACCGGCAGCTCGCGCCGCTGCTGCCGGCCGGTGACTCGGCCGTCCTGATCACCAGTCGCAGCCGACTGGCGCGGGTGGCCGGCGGGGACACGCTGGCCCTGCCGCTGCTGGACGACGAGGCGTCGCTGGAGCTGCTCGCCGCCCGCGCGGGCCGGCAGCGGCTGGACGACGACCCGGACGCGGCCGACGACCTGGTGGCGTACTGCGGCGGTCTGCCGCTCGCGCTGTCCATCGCCGGCGCCCGCCTGGCCGCCCGTCCGCACTGGACCGCGGCCCGGCTGGCGGCCCGGCTCGCCGACCCCGCCGGACGGCTGGCCGAACTCTCCTTCGGCGACCTGGACCTGAGCCGGGTGCTGCGCTCCTCCGTCGAGCAGCTGCCGCCCGCGGTGCACGACACGCTGGCCGGGCTCGCGGACCCGGAGCGGGACGGTGAGCCGTTCTGCGCCCGGTGGGCGGCAGACCGGCTCGGGCTGACGGAGGACGCGGCGGAGAACACACTGGAGGCCCTCGTCGACACCGCCCTGCTGGACCTGTCCGGTCTGGACGAGCAGGGCCGTCCGCTGTACCGGTGCCACGAGCTGGTACGACTGCTCGCCGCCACCCTCGACGGCTCGGGTGCGCCGGCCGTCCGCGCGGGACGGTGAGGGGATCGTGCCGGTGCCGTCACCAGGAGCCGCGGGCGCGGGCGTATCCCTGGCGCACCGGCGCGATGATCTCCTGGGCCACCGCCCAGGCGTCGGAGACCACCCGTTCGCGCGGCGGGTGCGGGCTCTGGGCGACGGCCTGCGCGGTGACCGCCCAGACCGCGGCGACGGCGGCGGCCGCGCGCACGTCCACGGTGGGCCGGGCGGGACGGATACCGTTGCCGCAGACCTCCAGGCGCAGGCCGAGCGCGGCCGCCATCGCGTCGCGCACGGCACGGGCGACTCCGGCGTCGGGGTGCGCGAACACGGCGGGCGACAGCGGGTGTTCGTAGGCCTGACGGACCCAGGTGCCGAGCCGCAGCCGTTCGCGGGCCTCCCAGCCGCCCGGCGCGGAGGGGCCGGGGTCGATACGGTCGACGGCCTCGGCGAGAGCGTCGAAGTAGGCGGTCAGGTCACGCGTCGTCAGCAGCGGAGCCGCGGCGGGGGCGGCGACGGTCGATACGGTCATGGTGGGCTGCGTCCTCTCCTGGTCAGTGAGTCGGCCCGAAGGCCCGGAAGAAGTGCTCAGGCAGGCGGGTGCAGATACACCGCCCCCCGTGCGGCCGGACCCGCCGGGCGGGCCACGGCGACCGCGAGGCGGTCGGACAGGTGCAGGTCCTCGACGGTCCAGGCGGTGGCGCGGCCGTCGGCGTGGTGGGTGACACGGACCGGTCCGGTCCGGTCGGGCAGGGTTTCCAGGCGGCCCAGGTCGGTGCCGGCCAGGCCCACGCCGACCGCCTTGACGACGGCCTCCTTGCGGGTCCACACCCGGTGGAACGCGCGCTGCCGTGCCGTGCCCGCCGCGAGGGCGCCCAGATGGCCGCGCTCGGCCGTGGTGAGCACGGTGTCGGTCAGCAACGCCTCCCGCACCGGCCGCAGTTCCTCGGCGTCGACGCCGATGGCGGTGCCGGCGCCGACCGCGAAGACGCCCCAGCCGGCCGTCCGGCTCAGGCTGATCGCGAGCGGCACGGCGGGGCGCAGCACCTGCGGGGGGCCGTGGCCGTCCGAGCCGCAGCCCGGGCAGCGCCGGCGACCCAGGTCGACATCGGCGGCTGTGGTGCCGAGGAGCTGACCGAGCGCGCGCCGGGCGCCCGCCCGGGTGTGCACGAACTCGGCCGCGTCCCGCTCGGACAGCATGCCGAGCGCACGCCGGAACTCCTCCGTGGCCAGCAGGCGCAGATCGGCTGGATCGACCCGGCCGGGCGAGCGCCACCACCACACATGGGCCTCGCCCCGTGCGATGAGCCGGTCCACCTCGGGATGGACCCTTTCCTCGCCTCCTTGACGCATCAGCACCACTCCCGCGTTTCTTCAGAGACGTCGGACGGATTCCGTCCGGCCTTTTGGCGGACTTCTGCGGGGCCAGGTTCCGCCGGGCCGCTATTTCCGCCCTATACGGCGTTCACGGCCCTTTTCCATAGGGTCGCGATAGGCGTTGCCCGGAGACTTTCCCGAGCAATGCCGTCGACCTGAGGACAACGCTGTGACGCAGATAGAGATTCTGGCTCCAGCCGCCGAAAGCACGGTGACCGCGCATGACATCACCGCGGCGGAGAAGACCGGCCTGGTCGCGCTGGCCGGGCGGCTGACCGGCCCGGAGCACCGGTTCATCGACTCCCCCGACTGGCTGGGCGCGGCCCGCGAGGCCACCTCGCTGCTGCCCCGGACGCTGCTCGGCACGCTGCGCGCGTTCCGGCACGACCCGGGTGCGGACGGGGTGCTGCTGCTGCGCAACCTGCCGGTGACCGCGGGCGATCCGCTGCCGCCGACGCCGGGCGTGCCGAATTCCGTGGAGCACGCTCCCACCACGGCGGCCGCCGCCATCGTGTCGGTCATGCTGCAACTCGGTGAGGTCATCGCATTCCGGAACGAGAAGAGCGGTGCCCTGGTGCAGAACGTGGTGCCGGTTCCCGGAAAGGAGGATTCCCAGAGCAACGCCGGTTCCGTGCTGCTGGAACTGCACGTCGAAAACGCCTTCCACGACAACCGCCCCGACTACGTGGGCCTGTTGTGCATGCGCGAGGACCCCACGGGGGACGCCAAGCTGTGCACCTCGTCCATCCGCCGGGCGCTGCCGCTGCTGACCGAACAGACGCGGCGCGTGCTGGCCGAGCCGCGCTTCCTGACGGAGCCGCCGCCCTCCTTCGGTGCGCTGGACGGAGTCCGGCCGGCCCACCCGGTCCTGCAGGGCGACCTCGACGATCCCAATGTCCTGGTGGACTTCGCCGCCACGCACCCGCTGGACGAGCACGCGAAGGCGGCGATGGCCGAGCTGCGGGAGGCGTTCGTGGCGACGATGGCCGCGCACCGGCTGCGGGTCGGTGACCTGGCGGTGGTCGACAACCGGGTCGCGGTGCACGGCCGTACCTCCTTCACCCCGCGCTACGACGGTGAGGACCGCTGGCTGGAACGGGTGTACGCACATCTGGACAACCGGCGCAGCCGGGTGGACCGGCGTGGCGGCGGCCCGGTCCTCAGCTGAGGGACTGCGCAGACCGGTTGAAGGGCCGGCCCCCACGAGGGGCCGGCCCTTCAGGCTCGGGCACGGGTCACTGCCGTGCGCCGATGACGTCCGCGGGGCGTCCGGACAGTGCCAGCCTGCCGGGCACCACGGTGGCCAGCAGGGCCAGCAGGCCGCCGAAGCCGAGCACGGCGAGATAGGTCAGCGGTGCCACGGAGGGCGCCGCCGAGCCGGTCATGCCGATGCTGAACGCGGTGAGCACGGCGTAGGCGATACCGGTGCCGAGCGCGGCCGCGACGAGGACGACGATGCCCGCCTCGATGCGCAGCATGCCCATGACCTGGCGGCGGGTGGTGCCCACCAGGCGCAGCAGCGCGAACTCGCGGAGCCGGTCGGAGACCGACATGGCGAGCGTGTTGACCACGGCGATCGCGGTGAACGCGATGATCAGACCCATGGCCACGTAGTTGACCTCGGCGTTGTTCTGCTGGACCTCGGCCTGCAGATCCTCGACCTGGGCACGGTCGAGGACGCCGACGCCGGGGAACTGCCCGACGGCCTTCTGCAGTTGCTCGCGTCCCGCCTTGCCGTCACCGCTGGTGCGCACCAGGACGGAGGAGGCGAGCGGGTTGTCGACGTGCCGGGAGACCAGCTCGTGGCTCATGGTGAGATCGCCGAAGCCGAGGCCGCGGGAGTAGACGGCGGCGACCTTCAGCTGGACGACGGTGCCGTCGCCGAGGGTCACCTTCAGGGTGTCGCCGGGCTTCTTGCCGAGGTGGTCGGCGGCGACCTCGCTCATCGCGACGCTGCCGTCCTCGAAGCCGTTCAGCGTGCCCTTCCGGACGTCCGGGTCCCAGGTCTCGCGCAGCCCCTGGGTGGACAGGCCCTGCGCCGGGTACTTGTCGAGTCCGATCCGCACGGAGGTCCGTACGACCTCGGTGACGGCCGTGACGCCGGGAGTCTGCCGCAGGGCCGCGGTCGCCTGCTCCGGGACGCCGGGGCCGGCGGAGGCCACCACCCAGTCCGCCTTGTTGCCCTCGCGGGCCTGGGCGGTGGCCGCGTCGCCCATCGTGGTCTGCACGAAGAACACCGTGCAGGCCATGCCGATCAGCAGCGCCAGCGGGGTGATCGCGGAAGCCATCCGCTTGGTGTTGGCGCGGACGTTGGCGGTGGCGAGGTGTCCGGCGACGCGCGAGGCCCGCAGCGGCACACCGAGCAGGGCCACGGCGATCCGGGCGATGAGCGGGCCGAGCAGCGACACCGCGACCGCGAGCACCACGACCGTCAGGAACGTCACCGGGGTGGACGCGGGCTCGGTGTTCAGCACGCTGAGCACCACGAGCAGGACGATCCCGCCGGCCAGCGTGAGGATTCCGGACAGCAGCCGTCCCCAGGCGAACCCGGGCCGCTCGACCGCGGACTCGGCGAGTGCCTCGGCGGGGCGGATCCGGGCGGTGCGGCGGGCGGAGATCCGGGCCGCGGCCCACGCGCCCAGCAGGGCGGCGCCGACGGCGGCGAAGAACGGGAAGACGCTGAAGGTCACCTGCAGCGTGTCCGGGATCGCCTTGAAATCGACGAACTTCCGGTGCAGCCAGTACGCGATGGGCAGCCCCAGCAGCGATCCGGTGAGTCCGGCGAGCAGCCCGACGATCAGAGCCTCCCGGCCGATCAGCTGCCGCACCTGCTTCGGTGTGGCGGCGATGGCGCGCAGCAGGGCCAGTTCGCGGTACCGCTGCTGGATCGACAGGGCGAAGGTGCCCACGACGACGAGGATCGCCACGAGCAGCGAGGTGCCGCCGATGGCACCGCCCATGGAGACCAGCTTCACCCGGGCCTTGGCCGCGTCCAGGAACTCGACCGGGCCGCGGTCGCCGCCGGTGGCCACCTGGGCGGTGGTGCCGTCGAGCGCCTTGCGCACCTGGTCGGCGAGTTCGCCGGTGGACACGCCCTGCTTGGGCAGCACGCCGATCGCGGACACCTGGCCGTCCCGGCCCGACAGCCGCTGTGCCTCGTCGGCGGAGAAGAACAGCGAGGTCTGCTGCTTGAGGTCGCCGTCGGCCGGGGCCGCGATGCCGGTCACGGTGTAGCTGCGCGGGGCGTCGGTGGACTGCACGGTGAGCTTCGCGCCCGGCTTGATACCGGTGCGGGAGGCGAGTTCGCGGTCCACGACGACGTCACCGGCGGCGCCGGGGGCGTGGCCGGCGACGAGCTTGAACGGGGTGAGGGCGGCCGAGGTCCAGGCGTGCCCGTAGGAGGGCTTGTCGTCGACACCCGGGACGACCTGTCCCTTGGGGCTCACCGCGTGGGCGGGGAAGGTGACTTCGGGCACGACCGCCCGGGCGCCTGCCACGGAGCGGAGCTTGTCGACCGTCGCGGCGGGCAGCCAGACGCGCTCGGCGAGCGGCTTGGCCTTGTGCTTGACCTTGGTCTTGCCCTTCTTGTGCTTGACGGTGGTCTGGTGGACGTTCTGGTCACCGCCGACGATGACCGGCGCGCCGGCGTACCGCTCGGTGCCGATGGTGCCGCGCAGACCGGTCTCCAGGAGGATGCCGCACGCGGTGACCAGGGCGGCCGCGCACATCAGGGCCAGGAACGCGCCGATGAAGCCGCCCTTGCGCGCCCTGAGGGTCTGGAAGGCGTAGCGCAGCATCAGGCCCACGCTCCCAGGTGCGTCATACGGTCGGCGACGCGCTCGGCGGTCGGGGCGTGCATACGGTCGGCGATGCGTCCGTCGGCGAGGAACAGGACGGTGTCGGCGTAGGCGGCGGCGACCGGGTCGTGGGTGACCATGACGACGGTCTGGCCGGTCTCGTCCACGCAGTTGCGCAACAGGGAGAGGATCTCCTTGGCGGTGACGGTGTCGAGGGCGCCGGTGGGCTCGTCGCCGAAGATGACGTCGGGGCGGGTGATCAGGGCGCGGGCGATCGCCACGCGCTGCTGCTGGCCGCCGGAGAGTTCGGACGGGCGGTGGGCGGCCCGGCCGCCGAGGCCGACGCGCAGCAGGATGTCCTCCAGCCACTGGCGGTCCAGGCGGGAGCCGGACAGGCGGAGCGGAAGCTCCACGTTCTGCCGCACGGACAGAGCGGGTACCAGGTTGAACGCCTGGAAGACGAAGCCGATGCGTTCGCGGCGCAGCTTGGTGAGCTGGGTCTCGTTCATCCCGCCCAGTTCCGTGTCGCCGATGAAGGCGCGGCCCGAGGTCGGCTTGTCCAGGCCGGCCGCGCAGTGCAGGAACGTCGACTTGCCGGAGCCGGACGGCCCCATGACGGCGGTGAAGGAGCCGCGGGCGATGTCCACGGTGACTCCGTCGAGGGCCCGGACACCCCGGCCGCCACGGCCGTAGACCTTGGTGACCTCCTCAAGGCGCAGGGCGTGGCTTCGGGCTCCCGTGCCGCTGCGCGGCTGGGTGTTGGTCCTCTCGGTCCTCATGCGTGACCAGTCCTCTCCATCCATCGTCGTGGGGGTCGACAGCTGACCTCCGCCGGCAGCGAAGGAGCATCGGGACGAACGTGGCCGGGCGATCTATATCGGGGCTATGGTCGCGGACCCGCACGGGAGTTGACGGATGATTTTCGGCCGGGGCCGTCGGCGCGGGGGCTGAGCGACGCGTTTCGGCCGCGCCGCCGTGCGCGTCGGTGTCCCCCACCCGACTCGGCCGGCCGGCCGACAGGGCAGCGCCCGAGCAGACGCCCCGGTCGATACCGAGGCGCCCGGCCGGACGCCCCACCCGCGTGGCCTGAACCCCAACCGGCCCGGCCGACTCCCGGGAGCAGATGCCCGGTCCGGTGGCCGGGTCCGGCGCCGGGGCGGTGATGGGGGTGGTGGTCAGCGGGTGCGCAGGCGGCGGTGGACGAGGGTCGCCGCGGTTGCCGTGAGGCAGATGGCGTACGCGGCGACGACCCACGCGGCCGGTGCCCGGCCCGCCGTGAGGCCGTGGATCACCGCGGCCAGCCAGCCGGCGTAGGAGGCGCCGTGGAGGATCCGGAAGGGGCGGATCCAGCGGCGGGAGGCGAACACGCCGCGCCAGACGCCGGTGGCGACGGCGAGGAGGAACAGACAGCAGGCCAGGGTGCCGAGGCCGACCAGCGCGTCACCGCTGCCCCAGCCGAACGCGGCGGCCGTCGCGGCGACCCGGCCGCCGGCCACCTTCACGCCGATGTGCAGCAGCAGGAAGCCGACACCGAGCACTCCGAGGGCCCGGTGCAGATGCTGGGCGCCGGTGCGCGGCCGGGGCGGCAGCAGGCCCCGCAGCGCGGTCGCCAGCCCCAGCATCACGGCCAGCGACAGGGCGACGAGCGCCACGACCCCGGCCATCCGGTCGAGGAATCCCCGCAAGGCCCCTCCCGCCAGCCCACCGGCCACGAGCACGCCCGCGGCCGCGACGACTCCGGCGGCCACGGCGGCGGGCCGGGGTGGCGGGGTGTGCGGCGGCCCTGTCCGGACCGGCCCCGCCACGGACGCCGGGGCGTCCCGGACTTCCGCCCGGGCCTCGGACGCGCGGTCGGTGAGGGTTCCGTGGGTGGGTCGGCTCATCGGTACTCCCTGGCTGCGACGACGGCTCGGGGCCGGATACGAAGCGGTTCCCGGCCTCCGCCGGGGAGGGCCGGGGGCCGGGAACCGCGGCACTCGGTGACCGAGGGGGGATCGGCACCGAGGTGGGGCGGGCTCCGCGCCGGGGGGTTGCGCGGAGCCCTGATCGGGGAAGCCCGGTCAGGCCGGAGGGTGGAGGTGGACCGGGCCCAGGGGGGCGGAGGCCGACGGGCGGGCCAAGGACGCCGACCAGGGGCCGTTCAGGTCCAGGTCCTCCACGTGCCAGGTGGTCGTGCGGCCTTCGTGGATGTGGGCCACCGTGAGGGGGCCCTCCTGTCCCGGGGCCACGTCCAGGGTGTTCAGGGGCATGCCCAGCAGGCCGAGGCCCACCGCCTTCACCACCGCCTCCTTGCGGGTCCAGGCGCGGTGGAAGAGGGCCGTACGGGAGGTGCCCGGAGGCAGGGACAGGATCGTGTCGGTCTCCCCCGGCGTCAGGACCAGCTGGGCCAGGGCCTCCGACTCCATCGGCCGGTACGCCTCCACGTCCACGCCCACCCAGTCACCCGCCCGGACCGCCAGCACCCCGCACCCGTCGGTGCGGGAGAGGCTGATCGCCAACGGGACCGGGGGCCGGACCACGGCGGGCGGGCCGTGGTCCGCGTCACCGCAGCCCGGACAGATGCGCCGGCCGAAGCGCACGGTGTGCGCCGGTACGCCCAGCAGCCCGGCCACCGCGCGTCGCGCGCCCGCCCGGGTCGTGGTGAACGCCGCCGCGTCCCGTGGCGCGTGGAAGCGCCGCATGCGAGCCCGTTCCTGCTCGTCCAGCAGAACGAAGTCCGCCGGGTCGGTCGCCTCGCCGAGCGGCCACCACCACACATGGGCCGCGCCGCTCTCCCGCAGCCGCGCCACCACCGCGCGTGCCGTCTCGGGTACGTACACCTCGCCGACGTCCGCCGCGTGGTCGATGTGCGCGGCGGCCGTGGCCGGTCGCGTGGTCATCCGTCCTCCTCTCTCTCGTCACGGCCGGTCTCAGGCCAGTCCGTTGAGGCGCAGGAGCAGTTCCTTGACCTCGGTGGCGTGGTAGCGGTCCCGTTCCTGAGCCGGGTCCGAGCACAGCAGCAGCGGCCCGTCCCGGTCGTCCGAGGGCAGCCGTCCGTGGCTGCCCCTGACCAGGCCGGGATCGAGCGGCACCACGTTCAGCGGTGCGCGCATCCCGGCCTTCTTGCGCAGCACGGTCCACGCCGCCTTGGCCTTCACCGCCGGGATCGACGGGTCGAAGAACAGCTCGGCGGGGTCGTAGCCCGGCTTGCGGTGGATCTCGACGCCGCGCGCGAAGTCGGGTGCGTGGTCGTCGTCGAGCCAGTAGTAGTACGTGAACCAGGCGTCCGGTTCCGACACCAGCACCAGTTCGCCGGCGTTGGGGTGGTCGATGCCGTACGCCTCCTGCTGGGTGCGGTCCAGGATCTCGTCGACGCCGTCCACCGCCTTCAGCACGTCCCGCACCCGCGGGATGTCGACGGGGTCGGCGACGTACACATGGGCGGCCTGGTGGTCGGCGACGGCGAACGCCCGGGAGGTGTACGGGTCGAGGTACTCCATGCCGCGCTGGGTGTACACCTCCAGCAGCCCGGCGCGGCGCAGCGCGCGGTTGACGTCGACGGGCCGGCTGACCGGTGTGATGCCGTACTCGCTGAGCGCCACCACCGTCGTGCCCCGATCGCGCAGGTCCGCGAGCAGGGGGGCGAGCGCGGCGTCCGTCTCCCGGGCCGCGCGGACCGCCTGCGGGCTGTCGGGGCCGTAGCGCTGCAGGTCGTAGTCCAGGTGCGGCACATAGACGAAGGTCAGGTCGGGGCGGCGGCGGTCGACGACGTAACGGGCGGCGCCGGCGATCCAGCGGGTGGAGGCGATCGACGCCGTCGGACCCCAGTACTGGAACAGTGGGAACTCGCCCTGTGCGGCGGTGAGTTCGTCGCGCAGTCCGGCGGGCACGGTGTAGCAGTCGGGGGACTTGCGGCCGTCGTGGTGGTAAACCGGCCGCGGGGTGAGGATCGTGTCCACGTCGGCGCCCATCGCCCACCACCAGCACAGGTAGGCGGTCGAGTGGTCCGGGTCGCGGCGGCGGGCCGTCTGCCACACCTTCTCGCCCTCCACCAGGGCGTTGTGCTGGCGCCACATCATGACCTCGCCGTGGTCGCGGTGGTACCAGCCGTTGGCTACCGCCCCGTGCGCGCGCGGCAGCAGCCCCGTGGTGAGGGTGGCCTGCACGGTGGCGGTGACGGCGGGGAACACCGTGTCCAGACGGGCGGTGAAGCCCTGCTCGCCGACCGCCTTCACATGCGGCATCTCCGCCAGCAGCCGCGGTGTCAGGCCGACCGTGCACAGCACGGCCGTCCCCGTCGTCGTACGACCGCTGCTCACGATGCCTCCTCGGGCAGCCCGAGGGCCGTCAACTCGTCCCGGAGCCAGGTCAGTTCGGCGGCCAGACCGGCCGCGAGGGCCTCGTCCCGGCGGCCGGGCAGCATGGACCAGGTGTAGGTCTCGACCTCGATGTGATCGGTGAGCGCCCGCTCCCCGCCCAGCAGCGCCCGCAGGGTCTCGCGCAGCACCGGACGGGTGCTCGCCAGCGGCGGGCGCGGGTCCTGGTGCAGGGGCACGTGGTAGTGGATGCGCCAGGGCCGGTGGCCGGGCAGCGCGCCGGACAGCGCGGGGCCGAGGTCGTCGGTGCCCAGCAGCCGGCCGCCGCCGGACGGCTCCCGGGTCTGGTGCAGGAAGCGGGGCTCGGCGAAGTCCGCGAGCAGCTCCCGTACGACCGGGTCGGCGGGGTCGGCGACCTCCAGCGCGGTGGAGGCCTGGAGCTTGACGACGGGGATCCCCGCCTCGCGCAGCCGGGCCAGCACCGCCGAGGGGTCCTCGTGGGCGACGGCGAGGTGACAGGCGTCCAGGCACAGGCCGATCCACTCGGAGTCGGTGCCGGCCAGCGCGTCGACTGCCTGGTCGGTGCGCTCCACGACGCAGCCGGGCTCAGGTTCGATGCCGACCCGGACGGTACGGCCGGTGTCGGCGGCGATCTGCTTCAGGCCTTCGGCTAGCGCGTCCAGCTGGCGGGCGGCCATGGCGCGCTGCGCGGACGTCCACACGGTGCGCCAGGCCAGCGGCAGGGTGGAGATGGACCCGCGGGCCCCCTCCGGCAGCAGCCCGGCCAGCACCCGGGCGAGGTCCAGCGTGTACTCCAGGCGGGCGGGTTCCGACCAGTCCGGGTAGTACACGGCCCGTTTGACGACCCGGGCGTGGAAACCGCGGTAGGGGAAACCGTTGAGGGTGACCGTCTCCAGCCCGCGCGCTGTCAGTTCGCGGCGCAGCCGGGCGACGGCCGCGGGATCGGCGGCCAGTCGCCCCGCGGTCTCGGCGGGCAGCCACAGCCCGACACCGATCCGCTCGGCGCCGGCCGCGACCCGCACCGGCTCGGCGTAGGCGGCGAGCTGGCCGATGATGCCGTCGAGGCTCTCGGCGGGGTGCACGTTGGTGCAGTACGCCAGGTGGACGGTACTGCCGTCCGGGTGTCGCACACGCATGACTGCTCCTCAGCTCCCGCCGCGGGCGATGGAGTTGCCCGCGAACAGGCCTGCGGCCTGGGTGTCGTTGTAGCCGTCGAGGTCGAGCCGGCCGGACTGGCCGTAGAACGTGACCGGGTTGCGCCACAGCACGCGGTCCACGTCGTCCGCGTCGAACCCGGCGGCGAGCATGGCCTCGGCGGTGGCCCGGGTCAGCAGCGGGTCGCTGTGGCCCCAGTCGGCGGCCGAGTTGACCAGCATGCGTTCGGTGCCGTGGCGCCGGAGGATGGCGACCATGCGCTCGGGGGTCATCTTGGTGTCGGGGTAGATGGAGAAGCCCATCCAGCAGCCGGTGCCGGCCACCTCGTCGACGGTGACCTCGTTGAGGTGGTCCAGGACGACGTGCGCCGGGTCGATGCCGGACTCCCGGACGACGTCCAGGGAGCGCTGAGTGCCGCCGGCCTTGTCGCGGTGCGGGGTGTGGACCAGGGCGGGCAGCCCGAACTCGACGGCGAGGGCGAGCTGCGCGGCGAAGGCGTGGTCCTCGGCCTCGGTGACGGTGTCGTAGCCGATCTCTCCGACGGCCACGACACCGTCCTTGGCGAGGTAGCGGGGCAGCTGGTCGAGGACGGGTGTGCAGCGCGGGTCGTTCGCCTCCTTCGGGTTGAGTCCGATGGTGCAGTGGTGGCGGATGCCGAACTGGGCGGCGCGGTACGGCTCCCAGCCGAGCAGGGAGTCGAAGTAGTCGGTGAAGCTGCCCGGGGAGGTGCGCGGCTGGCCCAGCCAGAACGCGGGCTCGACCAGGGCACGGACGCCCGCGGCGTGCATCGCCTTGTAGTCGTCCGTCGTACGGGACGTCATGTGGATGTGTGGATCGAAGATGCGCATGGCCGGGGCTTTCCGCTCGGGAGTGGGTTCGGTCAGTTCTCGGGGGTGGCGACGAGCCACAGGTCGGCGGGCACGGTGCGGCCCGCGGCCCGCCGCTCGGCGGCGAACCCCAGTGCCATGCGGGCCAGTTCTGCGTCGCGGCGCTCGCGCAGTCCGGCCACCGTGCGCAGCGGTATGCCGGTGAACAGGCACTTCAGGACGGCCTGGCGCCAGCGGTACTGGTCCAGGTGGGTACGGGCGTAGGGGCCGAGCGCGGCGGCGATCAGACGGGTGTCGTTGGTGCGCAGGGCGTCGTCGGTGAGGACGAGGCCGGCGTCGCCGATCGGCAGGAACGGCAGGGCCCGCAGCACGCCGCGGCGTTCGGCCGCGTCGCCGCCCCGGTACCTGGCGGCGGCTTCCTCCGCCGGCTCTGCTCCCCGGGGCGGGAGTTTGGTGAGCAGAAGGGTGCGGATGCCGTCCTCCACCTGCCAGTCGGCCCAGCCGGGGAGGGGGCCCCGGCCGTAGTGCCGGCCGGCTGCGGGGAAGAGGGTGTCGAGGGCGGTCGGCCCCTGTGCGGCGACGGCCGCGGTGTCCTCGGCGAGCCGGATTCGCTGCGGTCCGGTCAGGACGGAGAGCAGGGACTCCTTCAGGGTGCGCAGGGTCAGGGCGTCGTGGACGGTGCCGGGAGCCTGCGCGAGCGTGGGCGCGGTCATAGCGGGGCGGCCTCCTTCGGGACGGATACGGGTGGCCCCTGCGCGGCCACCTCGCCATGGGCAGGCGCGGGGGCGCCCGTGGCGGGGCGGGGGCGGATGGTGGCCGTGCGGTGCAGGAACTCGATGCTGTGGCGGGCCGTCGCCGCTGCCGCGTGGCTGTGGCGGGGCAGTTCGACGGAGACCAGGCCCGGGTAACGGACGGTGCGCAGAGCCTCCAGGACCGGGGGGAAGTCGATCTCCCCGTCGCCGAACGGGAGGTGCTCGTGCACCCCGCGTCGCATGTCCTCGATCTGCACATGGGCCAGCCGGTCGGCCGCCAGCTCCACACAGCGTTCCGCCGGCCACGGCTCCAGACAGCGGCAGTGCCCGATGTCGAGGGTGAGCCGGAACCGCTCGTGGCCGCCCAGGGCGCGCAGCAGCCGCCGGTACCCCGCGAGGTCCTCGACGAGCATGCCGGGCTCCGGCTCGAAGGCCAGGTCGATGCCGGCACGCTCGGCCTCCGCGAGTGCTGCCGCGCAGCCCTCCTCCAGCCGCCGCCAGGCCTGCTCCGGGCTGGTGCCGGGATCGGGCGTGCCGCTCCAGAAGTGCACGGCCTCCGCCTCCAGTTCGGCCCCGGTCCGGACGGCCCGGCGCAGCAGCTCCAGCCGGGCGGCGCGTCCTTCGGGTTCGGCGCTGACCAGGGTGGGCCGGTGCTTGCGCAGCGGGTCGAGCAGGTAACGCGCCCCGGTCTCCACGACGACGGCGAGTCCGGCGCGCCGCAGGTCCCGGCCGACGCGGCGGACGCGGGCTGCGAGGCCGGGTGCGCAGGGGTCGAGGTGCTGGTGGTCGAGGGTCAGGGCGACTCCGTCGTAACCGAGCCCGGCAAGGACGCGGAGGGCGTCGGGGAGCCGGTGGTCGGCGAAGCCGTTGGTGCCGTACCCGAAGCGGAGGCCTCCGGCGGTCATGTCGGGGACACCTTCCTGGCGAGTCGGGCAGCCTGCGGGAGGCCGGCGGCAAGGACCACGGCGAGCCGGGGAGCCCCGGACCGGGCGACCAGGGCCGCCTGCAGTGGCAGCAGCGCGTGGATCCCCGCGCCGACCGCGGTCCTGATCCGTGCCGGGTCTCCCGGGTCGCGCAGAGCGGCCCACTGGGCGCGGGCGCAGGTCGTGGCATAGGCGGCGGAGGCGAGGAGAGGCACGGCGCGCTGCGGGGCCGACAGCCCGCGCAGGGAGGGAAGCCGGGCCGGGCGGACGCTGCCGGCGCCGCCCGGGAGCGTTCCGGCGCCGTCGTGCACGCCGGGAAGCCGCCGGGCCCGGTCAGGTGAGCCCGAGACCGCTCCCGCCACGCCGCTCACGCCGAGCGCGCTCACCGCCGTGACCGCCAGCGAGACCAGCGGCTCACGGCCCGCCCCGCCGTCCACCTCGTGGTGGCTGAGACGTGTCACCGCCCAGGTGTGCAGGCCGGCCGTGGCCGCGGCGCGCAGGGCCGGGGCGGCCGGGGCCGGGCCCGTGCCGTGCAGGACGTCGAGGGTGCGCGCCGCCGCCATCGCGAGGGGGCCGAGCGGGGTTCGCTTCAGGCCGAGGTCGTACGCCCAGACGGCGGCCGCCAGGGGCAGCGTGCGGCGCAGCAGCACCCGCCGGCCGCCGGCCAGCGCGCCCAGGCCGAGGCCCGCCGCGGTGAGGCCCGCGGCGATGCCGAGCGCGGCAACAGCGCCGATCCTGCCGGACGGCACCGGCCGCTCGGGGCGTTCCACGGCGTCCTCCTCCCGGTCCGCCCAGTCGTTGAGCGCCATGCCGGCCCAGTACAGGCTGACGGAGGACGCGGCCAGCAGCAGCGTCCGCCCGCCGGCGGGGCGCCCGACGGCCAGCGCCCCGGCGAACACGTCGCCGGGCACGGTCAGTGCGGCGGGCGCCCGTACCAGCTCGGCCACGTCACGGGCCCGTCGGCGCAGGGCGACGGAGCGGGGACGGTAGCCGGTGTCGTACGGCCGGCCGATGCGAGATCCGGTACCGGCCGGGGCATCGGCAGCGCCGTGCCCGGGGGCGGACGCGTCGGTGGCGGCACCGGCTGCGGCCGAGGCTCCGGCGGCGGCACCCGGCGGGCCGGGCGCCTCGTCGCCTCTCTCGCCGGACGGCAGTCCGCCCCCGCGAGCCGCGCGAAACGCGCTTCCCGCTGCCCGCGCCGCCTCCCGGCAGGCGCCGGCCGTCTCCCGGGCCGCTCGGACCAGTTCGGCGAGCGACCCGCCGGGCCGGGGCGTCCGGGGTGCCGAGGCGGTGGCCGCCGCGGTCCGGGGGGACGGCGCGGTGGAGCCGGTCGCCCGCTGCGTGCGGGTGGCCGTCACCGCGCTCATCATGGCCCGCCGCAGGCCGGCCACCCGCACGCCGCTCACCGCGCCCCCTCGGGCAACCGTGTCCGGTCGGTGCTGCCGGCCCAGGTGACGAGGTGGCCGTACTGGAGTGTCAGGTTGTGTTCCGTCGAGGACACCGGGTCCTTGAAGAAGAAGCCGAGGGCGGGCAGCGCGCCGCTCTCGCCGCGCCGGTGGGCCAGGGCCGCGAGCCGGACGAGGTCCAGGATCAGGGGCGCGGCGAGGGCCGAGTCACAGCCCTGCCAGGTGAACTGCAGGGACATCCGGACGCCGAGGAAGCCCTCGAAGGAGATGTGGTCCCAGGCGGTCTTCCACTCGCCCATCTCGGGCACGTTGTCGATGTGCACCTGGCCCTCGACGGCGTGGCCCACGGTCTCTTCGAGGGCACGCTGCTTGGACTCGGTCTTGCTGCGCGCGGCCGCCGGGTCGGCGAGGGTCGCCCCGTCGCCGCCGCCGAGCAGGTTGGTGCCCGACCAGGAGCGCACGCGCAGCGCGCGCTGCGCGAACATCGGCGCGAGGGCGCTCTTGACCAGCGTCTCGCCGGTCTTGCCGTCGCGCCCCGCGTGCGGCACCCCGCGCAGCCGGGCCAGTTCCTCCAGGGCGGGCAGCGCGGCACCGGCGGACGGGGTGAAGTTGACGTAGGCGCAGCCGGCGTGGAAGGCGGCGTACGCGTACAGGGAGCTGGGCGGGAGCAGGCCGGTGCTGGTCGCCAGCGCCTTGTCGAGGTCGGCGAGGTCGAGGAAGGCGGGGTCGGGGTCGGGCAGGGGCTCGGTGGAGGAGACGTTCACGACGACGACCTGCTCCAGGCCGTGCCGGGCGCGGAAGTCCGTGATGTCGGCGGCGAGCCGGCGGGCGGTCGTGTACTGGGGTTCGCCCGCCTGCGGGGAGCCGTCGCGGATCTCCCGGTCGGCGGCCTCCAGGGCGGGCCGTACGGCGGCGACGGCGCGGGCGGGCAGTACGCCCGCGTCGGCCAGGTGGCCGGCCCTCGCCGGCAGCGGCACGTCGACGATGTCGTGGCCGCCGAACACGAGGTCGGCGAGGGCCGGCAGGGATGCGTCACGGAAGACGGGGGACTCGGTGACGCATCCGGTCGGGGAGGCCAGATCAGCGGCGATCGCGGCCGTGCCGGCGACCACCGTGGTCGCGACCGAGCCACGGGCGCCGACCAGCCAGACGCCGACGCGGGGGGAGGTTCCGGGGGAACGGTCAGTGTCCTGCATGGTGGGCTTGCCTCCTGCTGGTGGTGCCGTACGGGACGAGGGCTACTTGCCGAGGTCGGCCGGGAACGGGGAGACGTCGAAGGCCGCGTCCAGCTCGGCACGGTCGCGGTGCAGCCACTTGGCGGTGACGCGGCGCACGGTGTGCTTCGGCAGGTGCGGGTTGTCGGTGTGGTCGGTGATCGGCTGGGCCAGCGACTGCAGCTCCCAGGCGGCGCCCGCGAGCCGGTCGACGTGGGTCCACCAGCGGGGCTTGATGCCGAGCAGCACGAAGCCGCTGAGGAACGGGTGCCAGCGGTGGTAGGCGTGCGTGGGCTCCGGCGGCGTGTAGTTCATCATGTGTACCTTCTGGCCGTCCGGGCGGCGCGGGTCGAACAGCGTGCCCTGGCCGAACTCCTGGAAGGCGAGGACGAGTCCGCGCGGGTCACGGCCGTAGAACTTGTCGTAGACCGCGAGCTGGTTGCGCGAGAGGACCTCGAAGGCGTCCTTGTTGGGCCGGATCAGCTCCAGGTAGCTGCGCGGGTAGCGGCCGCTCTTGCGGGTGGCGAGCCAGGCGTCGTACGTCTTGGTGAAGCCGCCGAAGGGGGTGGTGATGGCGGCGACGGCGTCCTTCATCTCCTGCGAGGGGGTGTAGTAGGACATTTCGTCGTACTGGTACCAGAACTCGTTGGCCCAGCGGTCGCCGACCATGCCCGGCACGTCCGGCAGGGACGGGTGGGAGGGGTGGCAGCGGTTGCCGGCGGCCGAGGCCGGGGCCGCGCCGATCAGCGTCGTGGCGGCGGCCGCGCCGGCCACGCCGAGGGCGGCCCGCAGCGCGCCCCTCCGGTCCAGGGTGTTGAGCGACATGGGTTCTCCTTACGAGGGGCGAAGCGTTTTCGTTGACGCGGGGCGAAGCGTTTCCCTGCTACGACTTTCCGGGTCCGCCCTATGGGCGGCCTATACCGGGAAGCGGCAGGTCAGGCCGGGCTTTCGGACTCGGGGTAGGGGGCCTTGCGCAGGCCCGGCGAGAGCAGGGCGCAGACGGCCGTGAGGGCCATGACCGCGCTGAGCGCCAGCACCGAGCGGACGGCCCCGGTGGCTTCGAGCAGGAAGCCGGCGGCCACCGGACCCGCCGCCATGGCGCCCGAACCGACGAGGTTCGCGAGCGAGTTGGCGCGGCCGCGCATCCGGTCGGGGGCGGCCCGCACCAGCAGGACACCGCCGGCCACGTTGAAGACTCCGCCGACGTAGCCGCTGGCCGCGAACAGCGCGCCGAGCAGGACCGGTGTGTGCAGTGCGGCGGCGACCGGGGCCATGAGCGCGGTCCAGGCGAGCAGGCCGCCGAGGACGAGGGTGCGCAGCCGCAGCCGGTGCTGCCACCAGCCGCCGGTGAGGGCGCCGACCAGTCCCCCGGCCCCGCTCAGCGAGAGCACCAGGCCCACTTCGAACTGGGTGCCGTGGCGGTCCTGGATGCCGGTCATCACGGCCAGGTTGAGGCCCTGGAACAGGACGTTGGTGACGGCGACCGCGGTCATCACCGCCCGCAGGAAGGGCTGCCGCCACATCCACACCAGGCCCTCACGGATCTCGGTGCCGAGCCGGGCCGGCGGCGCGGCACGCTGCTGCTGCAGCCGCCCACGGATGCCGAACAGACATATCACGGAGGCGAGTTGGACGACGGCGGCGGCCGCATAGGGCAGGGCGGTGGCCAGCCCGATCAGTCCGCTGCCCAGCGGCTGGCCGGCGATCGCGGCCCCGCGGGTGCGGGCCTCGTTGCCGGTCAGCGCGGCCGGCAGCTGTTCGGCGGGGACCACACTCGGTACGGCGGCCCGCTCGGCGAGCTGGTGCAGCACCCCGAGCGTCCCCTCGGCGAACGCGGCCACGAGCAGCGCCCACAGCCAGGTGCGCCCGCTGAGCAGCAGAGCCACGACCAGCCCCGTGACGAGCGCCTGCCCGAGTCCGGCGGCCACCATGACCCGGCGCCGGTCCCAGCGGTCCACGAGTGCGCCGCCGGGCAGCTGCATCACCAGCTGCGGCAGCAGCAGGGCGGTGCCGACGAGCCCGGCGTCACCCGGTGATCCGGTCGCCCACAGGACGGTCAGCGGATAGGCCACCGCGGTGGCCCGCCCGGCCAGCAGCGAGAGCCCGGCACCGCCCCACAGCAGCCGGAAGTCCCGGTTGTGGCGCAGGGGCCGGGCGCCGGACTCGGCGGGCGCCTCGGCAGTCGCCGGGTGACCGCCCGTGCCCTCCTCGGCGGTCACCGGCGCGGCGTCCCCGCTCTGCTCCTTCCCCTCCTCCGCCAGCAGCCACGGCACCTCAGCCGGATCGACGGCCGCCCGTCGTGCCGTGTCGCTCATCGGACGGCCAGGGGGACCAGAGCCGGGGCGTGGACGTGTTCCAGGACCGCCATGGCGCTGTGCATCTTGTTGGTGGCCTGGGCGAAGGCGATGCTCATCGGGCCGTCCAGGATCTCGGCGGTGACCTCCTCGCCGCGGTGCGCGGGCAGGTCGTGCATGAAGACGGCTCGCGGGCTGGCCGCCCACAGGGCACGGTTCACCTGGAACGGGGCGAAGATCTCCCGCCAGCCGGGGTCGGGCTTGCTGGTGCCGGTGGTCTGCCAGCGAGTGGTGTAGATGACGTCGTACGACCCGTCGAGCGCCGCCATGTCGTGCCGCTCGGTGATCCGCGCGTCCGTGCGGGCCGCGTTCGCCCGCGCCCGGTCCAGGACGGACGCGCTGAGGCCGTAGCCGGGCGGGGTGCGCAGTTCGAAGTCGACGCCCGGGTACCGGGTGAGGGCGAGGGCGAGGGCCGCCGCGGTGTTGTTGCCCTCGCCGACGTACAGCACGCGCAGGCCCTCGATGCGGCCGAAGTGCCGCAGCATCGTGGTCAGGTCGGTGAGTGCCTGGGTGGGATGCTCGTCGGCGCTCATGGCGTTGACCACCGCCATCCGTCCTTGGCTCGCCCAGCCGCGCAGCTCGGCCTCCGGTCCCGCGGTGCGGGCGACCAGGACGTCGAGCATGCCGGCGAGCACCCGGCCGGTGTCCTCGGTGCTCTCACCGGTGTTGAGCTGCAGGTCGCCGGGTCCGTAGGCGATGAGCGAGGCGCCGAGCCTGAGTGCGCCCGAGGAGAACGCGGTCCGGGTGCGGGTGGACGTCTTGGCGAAGTAGATGCCGGCGACCATCCCCGCAAGCGGCCGGACCGGGCCGGCCGGCCCGGCGGAGAACTCCGCGCCGCGCTCCGCGATGTGGTGCAGTTCCAGATCGGTGAGGTCGTCGATGGAGACGAGATGGCGCACGCGGCGCCCGTCCGTACGGACGTCCATGAGGATCAGCCTTCCCTGTTCGGGTCGTTGGCGCGCTCGTCCAGGGCGGCGGCCAATCGGGCGATGGTGTGGTGGCGCAGTGCCGTCGGCAGATCCAGGGCGATTCCCGCCCGGCGTGCCGCCACCAGCAGCGGCGGCACGAGCAGCGAGTCCCCGCCCAGGTCGCGGAAGTCGTCGTGGATGCCGGCCCGTTCGAGGCCGAGCACCCCGGCCCACACGTCGGCGAGCCGCTGCTCGGTCGGGGTGCGCGGCGGGGCGTAGGGGTGGACGGCGGCCGCGGTCGCCGCGCGTTCCGCGAGGGCTTCGCGGTCACGCTTGCCGTGCGTGGTGAGCGGGAGCGCGGCGACGGCCGTCACGGTGGCCGGGACCAGGGCCGCGGGCAGCACCGTGCGCAGCCGGTCGCGGAGTGCGGCGACCTCCACCTCGTGTCCGTCCGAGGGCACCACCCAGGCCGCGAGGCGCCGGCCGCCGTCGGCCGCCGGCACCGCGGTGACCAGGGCGTCCCGTACGGCCGGGTCGGCGGTGAGCGCGGCCTCGGCGTCACCGGGCTCGACCCGGTGACCGCGGATCTTGACCTGCTGGTCGGCGCGCCCGGCGAACTCCAGGGTGCCGTCGGCGAGCCGGCGGGCCAGGTCGCCGGTGCGGTACAGACGGGTGCCGGGCAGGCCGTAGGGGTCGGGCACGAAGGCGAGGGCGGTGAGGTCCGGGCGGCCGGTGTAGCCGCGGGCGAGTCCGTCGCCGCCGAGCCAGACCTCGCCGGTGACGCCGTCGGGCACGGGCCGCAGTGTGCTGTCGAGGATGCGGACCAGGACGCCGGGCAGCGCCGAGCCGAGCGGGACGAGCGTGCGCCCGGACCGGGCCCGCACCCGTGCGAAGGTCGCGGCGACGGTGGCCTCGGTCGGCCCGTACTCGGCGGCCAGCTCCATGCCATGTGTGTCGTCCGGACCCCGGGACGCTCCGGCCGGTGTCCCGCCCGCGGCCCGGATCCGCGCGGCGACCCGCTCGGCCTGGGCGGTCGGGTAGGCGTCGCCCGCGCACACCGCGAGCGCGGCCAGTCCGGCCAGCTCACGGTCGCTCAACTGGTGTTCCAGCAGGGCGAGGTGGCCCGGCGTCAGGCCGACGAAGGAGTACGGCGCACGGCTCAGCAGCAGCGGTCCGAAGTCGGCGGTCTCGTACAGCTGAGGCAGCACGTGCACCGGCTGCCCGGCCATCAGCGGCGCGTACAGCGCCGGCATCCCGAGGTCGAACCCGACCGGGGTGAACCAGGGCGCTCCCCCGTTCCCGGCGGCCGCGTACTCGCGCACGGCCCAGTCGAGGTAGTGGGCGAGTGCCCGGTGGGACACCTCGACGCCCTTGGGGGTGCCGGTGGAGCCGGAGGTGTGCAGGACGTAGGCGAGCCGGTCCGGGTCGTGCCGCAGGCCGAGCGGCGAGCCGTCGCCGTCGTGGGCCGCCTCCTCGGCGAGCACCAGCCCGCGGGCGGGCAGCCGGTCCGCGTACGACCCCTGCGTGACGGCCAGTTCGATGCGCGCCGTGGCGATGCGCGCGTCGGGGGTGCACGGGTCGACCGGCACCTGGACGGCGCCCGCCTTCCACACCCCGAGCAGCGCGGCGACCAGGTCGGGGCCGCGGTCCAGGAGCACCGCGACACGGGTCTCCGCGCGGGCACCGAGGGCGCGCAGCCGGCGGGCGATGCGGTTGGCGCGGGCGTCGAGGTCGCCGTAGGACACCGTGCAGCCGGTGCCGTGCAGGGCGGTCGCCCAGGGGGTACGGGCGGCCTGTGCCTCGAAGGCGGCCAGGGTGTCCGCCGGGGTGTCGGGGTGCGGCAGCGCGGGCGCCTTGAGGCGGGCGCGTTCGTGGGCGTCCGGGAAGGCGCCGGTGCTGTCGCCGTCGGCGCCCGCGCGGGACATCTCGGCGAGCACGGCCGCGTACAGCCTCAGCAGCCGGTCGGCGGCGGCGCGGGAGAGGGTGCGGGTGCGGGAGGCGAGGGAGAGGTGGCCGCGCACGGGGGTGCCGACCACGACCGGGAACTCGTTGGGGCTGTCGTCCCGGCTGGCCATGATGTCGATGAGGTCGGTGTCGACCTGGTGGAAGTCCAGATAGTGGAAGAGGACGTCGATCAGGTGCCGTTCGCCGCCGGGCACCCGCATGGCGGGCATCGGGAAGCGCCGGTGCGGCCACAGTTCGACCTCGTGCGCGAACACCTGCCGGGCCAGGTCGCCCCAGGTGCGGGCATCGCGCTCGTAGGGGAAGGGCACCGAGTTGAGGTACATGCCGGAGACGGTCTCGGCGCCGGCCTGTTCGGGCCGGGCGTCGGCGACCATGCCGCCGCGGAACGCCCGCGCCGGCGTGAGCAGCGACAGCACCTTGCTGTGCGCGGCGTGCAGCACGCTCTTGTACGGCACCTCGGCCGCTGTCGCCAGCGCCCGCAGTCCCGGCTCCAGTTCGTCGAGCGGGAGGTCGAGGCGGTAGCGCTCGTCGGGGCCCTCGGGGTCACCGGCCCAGCCCGCGGGCACGGTGAACTTCTCGTACCCCTCGACGATCCCTCGCCAGTGGTCCTGGTCGGCGGGGTCGGCGAGGGAGCGCAGTTCGGCGGCGATGAAGTCGGCGTAGCGGACGGCCGGCCGGGGCGGCGCGGGCGCGGGTTCGCGGCCCTGGCGGAGGTCGTTGTAGGCGCGCAGGAGCTCCATGAGCTGGGAGTGGTAGCTCCAGCCCTCGATGACGGGGTGGCATTCGGTGATGGACAGCCACCAGCTCTCGTCGTCGAGCAGATGCACCGCCATCCGCATCAGCGGCCCACGGGTCAGGTCGAAGAGTTCGGTCCGGTCGCGGTCGGCGAACTCCCAGAGGGCCGACCGGCGTCGGGCCTCGGGCAGCTGCCGCAGGTCCACGTGGACGAACGGCATCCGGGCGGCCGCGTGGACCAGTTGCAGGGGCTCGGAGCAGCCGGAGAGCGCGAAGGAGGTGCGCATCACCTCGTGCCGCTCGGTGATCAGGTCGCAGGCGCGGCGGAAGGCGTCCGGGTCGAAGGGCAGCTCGTCGCGGATCCGGAATGAGGTGATGTTGTGGTAGCGGTTCTCGCCGCTGCCGCCGTGCATCTCGATCAGCATCCCGGCCTGGATGCGGGAGATCGGGTAGGCGTCGGTGACGTCGGCGGGCAGCGCGGCCCGGTCGGCGGCGCCGATCATGGCGAACGGCTCGACCGGTACGAAGGCGCCCGCGCCGTGGGAGCCGGTGCGGGGCACGGCGGCGCGCAGCCGGGCCACGGTGCGGTGCTCGAAGACGTCCCGCACGCTGGTCTCCCAGCCGGCCGCGCGCAGCGCGCCGACCAGGGCGACCGCGCGCAGCGAGTCCCCGCCCAGATCGAAGAAGTTGTCGTGCACCCCGACCATGTCCAGGCCGAGCACCTCGGCCCAGACGGCGGCCATCGCCCGCTCGTCTTCGTCGCGGGCCCCGACGTGCTCGCCCACGGCGGTCGCGGCCCTCCCCGGGGCCGGCAGGGCACGCCGGTCGAGCTTGCCGTTGCCGGTCAGCGGCAGCGCCTCCAGCCGCAGGTAAGCGGTGGGCACCATGTACGGCGGCAGGGTCTCGCCGAGCCTGTCCCGCAGCGCGGCCGGGGCGAGGGACTCCTCGTCGGCGCCCTCGGCGGGCACCAGGTAGGCGATGAGCTGCTGGTCGCCCGGGGTGTCCTCGCGGACCAGCGCGACGGCCTCGGCGACGGACGGGTGCGCGGTGAGGGCGGTCTCGATCTCGCCGGGTTCGATGCGGTAGCCGCGCAGCTTGACCTGGTGGTCGACGCGGGCGAGGAAGTCGAGGTTGCCGTCGGGCAGCACCCGGGCCACGTCCCCCGTGCGGTAGAGACGGGCGCCGGGCGGGCCGTAGGGGTCGGGCAGGAAGCGTTCGGCGGTGAGGCCGGGGCGGCCGGCGTAGCCGCGGGCGAGCCCGATGCCGCCGATCCACACCTCGCCGGGTACACCGACGGGCAGCGGGCGCAGCCGCTCGTCGAGGACGTACATGGTGGTGTGCGGGACGGCCCGCCCGATGGAGACCAGTTCGGTGGCCACGGGCCCGTCGAGGAAATACGCCGAGTTGCCGACGGTGATCTCGGTGGGCCCGTACTCGGCGGCGAGCCGGGTGCCGTGCGGCCCGGCCGCCGTCGCCCACCGCTCCGCGAGCCGCGCGGTGAAGGAGTCGCCGGCCGCGACGACCAGCCCGGCCAGCGCCCCGATCCGCTCGTCGGGCAGCTGCTGGGTGAGCAGGTGCAGATGCCCGGGTGTGAGCTTGATGAAGGCGTACGGGCCCCCCGCCGCGAGGTGCGCGCCGAGGTCGGCGGTGTCGAGGTCCTGCGGCAGCAGATGCACGGCCTGCCCGGTCATCAGCGGTGCGTACAGGTCGGGCACGCCGAGGTCGAAGGCGACCGACGAGAACAGCGGCGCTCCCCCGGTGCCGGCGCTCGCGTAGGCCTGCACGGTCCAGCCGAGGTAGTTGGCGAGCCCCCGGTGGGTGATCTGCACGCCCTTGGGCCTGCCGGTGGAGCCCGAGGTGTAGATGACGTAGGCGAGCCCGTCGAGATCGTGGGTGTGCGGGAGCACTGCGTCGGCGGCCTCGATCTCTCTGCGCTCGGCGGGGTCGTCGACGACGATCCGGCGCACGTCACGGAAGCGTTCGGCGTGCCGCGACTCGGTGACCACGAGGGCGGTGGCGGTCTGGTCGAGCATGTAGGCGATGCGATGGTCCGGGTAGGCCGGGTCGATCGGCACATAGGCCGCTCCGGCCCGCCAGATGCCGAGGAGTACGGCGACCAGGTCGGGGCTGCGGTCGAGCAGGACGCCGACGGTGGACTCGGGACCGGCCCCGAGGGCGGCCAGCCGGCGGGCGAACCGGTCGGCGCGGGCGTCGAGTTCGGCGTAGCCGACGGTGGTGTCCGCGTACCGGATCGCGACGGCGTCCGGGGTGAGGGTCATCTGTGCGCCGATGGTCTCGATCACCGGGCGCAGGGCGGTGAGGTCCAGGGGGCGGTCGGTGCCGACGGGCTCGGCCGGGCCGTCGAGGAGCAGGGCCCGCTCGGCGGCGGAGAGGAAGTCCAGGTCGGCCACCGGGCTGCCGGGCGCCTCGGCGATCGCGGCGAGCAGGGCGCTGTAGTGCGCGGTGATGCGCTCGGCCGTGGCGGTGTCGAAGAGGGCGGTGGCGTACTCCAGGCTGCCGTGCAGCGAGCCGTCGGCGCGCTCGGCCAGATGCAGGGTCAGGTCGAAGCGGGCGATCCGGCCGGTCGCGGGCACCTGGGCGGCCGTGACCGCGGGGAGTGCGAGGCCGCCCTGGCCCTCGCCGGTGACGAGGTCGAACATCACCTGGAAGACGGGGGTGGTGGACAGGTCCCGGTCGGGTTCCAGCGCGTCGGCGATCCGGTCGAACGGGGTGTCCTGGTGGTCGAAGGCGTCCAGGACGGCGCCCCGGCCGGCGGCGAGGAAGTCCCGGAAGGACACCTCGGGACGCCAGCTCGCCCGCAGCGCGAGCGTGTTGTAGGCGTATCCGGCCATGCGCCGCAGCTCGGGCCGGGTGCGGGCGCTGGCGGCGCTGCCGACGCACACGTCGGTCTTCCCGGCGTACCGGCCGAGCAGCAGCTGCCAGGCGCCGAGCAGGGCCATGAAGGGGGTCGCGCCGGTCTCCCGGGCCAGGGCCCGCACCCGGTCGGCGACGGCGGCGTCGACGTCGAATCCGACGGCGGCTCCGCCCCCGTCCCGTACGGCGGGCCTGGGCCGGTCGGTGGGCAGCCCGAGCGGGCCGGTGCCGGCCAGCCGCTCCCGCCACCAGTCCAGGCCGCGCTCAGCGGCGGGCCCGGTGTGCCGCTCGGCCAGCCAGGCCGCGTAGTCGGCGTACTGCACGGGCGGCGCGGCCGGCTCGGCGGCGGGGTCGTGGCCCGCGACGGCGGCCGTGTAGAGGGCCGACAGGTCCTCCAGGAGCAGCGGGCGGGTCATCGCGTCGCAGGCGATGTGGTGGACCACCGCCACCAGCACGTGGTCGTCGGCGCCGAGCCTCAGCAGCCGTACCCGCAAGGGGTGTTGGGTCGCGAGGTCGAAGGGGCGCGCGGCCTCGGCCTCGGTGAAGGCGACGGCTGCGGCGTCGCGGTCCGCGAAGCTGCCGTCGGCGAGGCCCGCGGCACGGGGCCCCGCGGCCTCGCGCTCGGCGAGACCGGCGGCCACCGCACCCGCACTCCCGACGCCGGCGGCGGCCCGGCCCGCGGACCCCGGCCCCGTACCCGCACGCCCGACGGCGCCGGCGGCACCGTCCTCCTGCCCCGCCACCGTCTCATCGGCGACGGGCGCGGTCCCCCGGTCGCCGGCCTCCAGCACGGCGAAGTCGGCCGGTCCCGCCGGGTCGATCGCCTGGCGGGGCTCGGTGCCGTCGAGGACATAGCGGGTGCGCAGGATCTCGTGGCGGGCGGCGAGGGCGTCGACGGCCCGGCGCAGGGCGTCCGGGTCGAGGTCGCCGCGCAGCCGGTACGCCATGGGCAGCAGGTACTCCGGGCTGTCCGGGTCGAGCTGGTGCAGGAACCACAGCTGGCGCTGGCCCGGGGACAGCGGCAGCGGCCTGGTGCGGTCGGCGGGCGGGATCGCGGTCGGCTGCGGCCGGGCGGCACCCTTGCGGGCGGCGAGCCGACGGCGCAGCAGTTCGGCCCGCAGCTCTTCCTCGGTGGGCGCGGTGGGTGCGGTCACGGCTGCAACTCCCGGTGAGCATGGGCCAGTTCGGCCTCGGTGAGCGATTCGATCTCGGCGCGTACGGCCTCTTCGACGGCGGTGGCGAGGCCCTGCACGGTGGGCCGCTCGAACACGGCTCTGAGCGGCAGCTCCACGTCGAACTCCTCCTGGATGCGCGCGATGACCCTGGCCGCCTTCACGGAGTTGCCGCCGATCCGGAAGAAGCCCTGGCGGGCGCCGACCCGGCGGGTGGCGGCGGGGCCGTACAGCTCCTCGGCCCAGATCTCGGCCAGCGCCTCCTCCACCGGGCCCTCGGGCGGGGTGTACGGCTCGTCGGCGAGGGCCGCGGTCAGGTCCGGCACCGGCAGCGCGGCGGTGTCGACCTTGTTGTGGCGGGTGAGCGGCAGCCGCTCCATGCGGACCAGCAGCGCGGGCAGCATGTAGTCGGGCAGCCGCCGGGCGCTGTGGTCGAGCAGCTCGCTCTCGGCGGGCCCCTCGGTGCCCGGCGCGGGCGTGAAGTAGCCGACCAGCGCGGCCTCGGAGCCGCCCGTGTGGACGATGACGAAGGCCTGGCCGACCGCCGGGTGCTCGGTGAGCACCGCCTGCACCTCGCCGGTCTCCACACGCCGGCCGCGGATCTTGACCTGGCCGTCGGCGCGCCCGGCGAACTCCAGCGTGCCGTCGGGCCGCATCCGCGCCCGGTCGCCGGTGCGGTAGAGGCGCGCGCCGGGGGCGCCGTACGGGTCGGGCACGAACGCGGCCGCGGTCAGTGCGGGCCGGGCGTGGTAGCCGAGGGCCAGTCCGGCGCCGCCGACGCACAGTTCACCGGTGACGCCGTACGGCACGGGCCGCAGGCCGGCGTCGAGGACGTGGGCGGTGACATGCGGGTAGGGGTGGCCGACGGGGACCGCCGTGGCGGTGTCGTCGGCGTCCCAGCGGGTCGCGGCGATGGTGGTCTCGGTGAGCCCGTACTCGTTGATGAACCGCATCAGACGGCGCGACAGCTCGCGGGCGAGCACGGGCGGGCAGGGCTCGCCGCCGGTCTGGCCCACGACCGGGCGGTGGCCGAGGCCCGCGTCGATCAGCATCTGCCAGTGCGCCGGCGCCACTTGGAGGTGGCTGACCTCGTGCCGGTCCATGAGCCGCAGCTGCGCCGCGTGGTCGTGCTGCTCCCGCTCCCGTGCGAGCACGACGCGGCCGCCGGCCACCAGCGGCATGAACAGCTCGGTGCAGGAGATGTCGAAGGTGACCTGGGCGAGTGCCAGCCAGGCGTCGTCCGGCCCCTGCCCGAAGTCGAGGTGGGCCTGGGAGGCGCGCAGCATGGCGAGCAGCGAGCGGTGGGCGACGGCGACGCCCTTGGGGCGGCCGGTGGAGCCCGAGGTGTACATGATGTAGGCGAGGCGGTCGGGATCGTCGCACGACTCCGGTACGGCGGCCGCGGCGGCGCCTTCGAAGCCCGCGTCCACGGCGAGTACGGCCGCCTCGTGGTGCCCCGCCAGCCGCTCCGCACCCGCGGCGTCGGTGACGAGCACCTGTGCGCCGGAGTCGGCGAGGACATGGAGGGTGCGCTCGTCGGGGGCGGCCGGGTCCAGCGGCACGTAGGCCGCGCCCGCCTTCCAGGCGCCCAGGAACGCGGCCACCAGGTCCGGGCCGCGGCCCAGCATGACCGCGACCACCGTGTCGGGACCGGCGCCCAGCCCCCGCAGCCGGGCGGCGAACTCCTCGGCACGGCGCTCCAGCCGGGCGTACGTCCAGCTCTCGTCGCCGCACACCAGCGCGGTGTCGTGCGGTGCCCGGCGGGCCGAGGCCGCCATCGCGGCGTGCACGGTGGTGCCGGCGGCGGTGTGCGCGCCCGGTTCCGGCCTGCCCCGGCCGTTCGCGAGCAGTTCGGCCCGCAGCGGCGCCGGCAGGATGTCGGCCTCGCGCAGCCGGCGCGCCGGGTCGTCCGTGACCGACTCCAGCAGCCGGACCCAGCAGTCGGTGAGGCGCTCGACGGTGGACGCGTCGAACAGGGCGGTGGCGTACTCGGCGAGACCGAGCAGCGAGCCGTCGGGTTGCCGCTGGAGCACCAGGGTGAGGTCGGTGCGGGCGGTGCGCCAGGCGCCACGGAAGGCGTCCGCGTCGGCGGCGCCGACCGCGGTGCCGGTGCGCCCCTCCTCGTGCAGGTCGAACATCACCTGGTAGAGCGGGGTGCGGGCCGGGTCGCGGGCGTGGTCGAACTCCTCCACCAGCCGGTCGAAGGGCAGCTCCGAGTGGGCGAAGGCCGCACGGGCGGTGTCGCGCACCCGCACCAGTGCCTCCCGGAACGGTGTGTCGGCGGCCGCGTCGCAGCGCAGCACCAGCGTGTTCAGGAAGTAGCCGGCCACGTCGGCGGCTTCGGGTCCGGACCGGCCTGCGACGGGCACTCCGACCGGGACGTCCCAGCTGCCGGTGCAGCGGGCGACCAGCGCGGCGAAGGCGGTGAGCAGGGTCTGCTGCAGGGTGGCCCCGCAGCTGCGGCCCAGGGCGGCGGCACGCTCGGCGAGCGGGGCCGGCACGGTGAAGACATGGGCTCTGCCTGCCGCGTCGCGGGTGGCCGGGCGGGGCCGGTCGGCGGGCAGCTCGACCGGCACGATGCCGTCCAGCGTCCGCTTCCAGTACTCCAGTTCGGTGGCGACGAAGTCCTCGGTGAGGCGGCGGCGCCGGTGCACGGCGTGGTCGGCGTACTGCACCGGCAGCGCGGGCAGCCGGGCGTCGGTGCCGGTGTGGACGGCCTCGGCGAGCGCCCTGAGGTCGCGTTCCAGGACGACGGAGGACCAGCCGTCGCAGGCGATGTGGTGGATGCTGAGGACGACGGTGAGCGTGCCGCGCCCGCGCACCGCGAGGGCCCGGCGCACCGGCCCGTGCGCCAGGTCGAAGGGGAGCGTGAACTCCTCGGCGACCAGGGCGTTCAGTTCCCCGGCGGTGTCGGCGCGGGCGGTGCGCAGCTCCCACTGGGCGGGCAGGTCGGCGATCTGTACGGGTTCGGCGCCCCTGAGGGCGTAGCGGGTGCGCAGGATCTCGTGCCGCTCGGCGAGCGCGGTCAGCGCCCGGCTCAGGGTGGAGTCGTCGTAGACGGCGGGCAGTGTGAGGAAGACGGGTGCGTTCCATTCGGCGCTGCCGGGGCGGAGCCGGTCCAGCAGCCACATGCCCTGCTGGCCCGGGGAGAGCGGCAGCCCGTGCGGGTCGCGCGGCACGGGCCCGACGGGCTCGTCGGCGGCCGGTCCGGCGCCCTCGGTCCGGGACATGAGCAGGTCGGCCTGCTGCTCCACGGTGGTCGCGGTGAGCAGGGCCGTCGCCGGGATGGTGCGGCCCGCGGCCTGGGAGAGGCCGGCGGCGAGCTTGTTGAGCATCAGGGACGAGCCGCCGAGCTGGAAGAAGTCGTGCAGTGCGCCGATCTCGTCGGCCGGGGTGCCGGTCAGCCGCGCCCACTCCTCGGCCACCGCCCGCTCGGCGGGGGTGCGCACGGGCACGTGCGCGGTGTCGGCGGACGGGTCGGCGGGGTCCGGGAGCGCGGACCGGTCGATCTTGCCGTTGGGGGTGAGCGGGAACTCGGTGACCGGGACGTAGGCGGTCGGCACCAGCGGGTCGGGCAGCGAGCGGCGCAGGAAGGCCCGCAGCTCCTGCGGGCGCAGTGCCTCGCCGCGGGACTGCACCCAGGCGACCAGGCGGTAGCCGCCGGAGCCGTCCGGTACGGCGGCGGCGACGGCGGCCCGCACCCACGGGTGGGCGGCGAGCGCGGCCTCGACCTCGCCGGGCTCGATGCGTACGCCGTTGACCTTGACCTGGTGGTCGAGGCGGCCCAGGTACTCCAGGGTGCCGTCGGCCCGCCAGCGCACCCGGTCGCCGGTGCGGTAGAGGCGCTCGCCGGGGCGGTGCGGGTCGGGCACGAAGCGCTCGGCGCTCTGGCCGGGGCGGCCGAGGTAGCCGAGGGCGAGTCCGACACCGCCGGCGTGCAGCTCGCCGGGGACGCCGACCGGGACGGGCCGGCCCACCGTGTCGAGCACGACCACCCGCATGTTGCCGATGGGCCGCCCGATCGGCACCGCTCCGGTGTCCTGGGCCGGGTCCCAGCGGTGCTCGGTGATGTCGACGGACGCCTCGGTGGGCCCGTAGGTGTTCCAGATCTCGGCGTCCGGGGCCCGTTCGCCGAGCGCCCGGCACAGTTCGGCGTGCAGCGGCTCACCCGCGCTGAACAGCAGGCGCAGGCCGTCGGCCCGCTCCCACCCCGGCTCCTCGACGAGCCGCCGGTACAGGGAGGGCACCCCCTGCAGGATCGTTACGCCGCTGTCGGCCACCGTTCGCAGCAGCGCCGCCGGGTCGCGCTCGGCACCCTCGGGCGCGAGGACGACCGCACCTCCGCGGACGAGCGGGGCGTACAGCTCCAGTCCGGCCGCGTCGAAGCCGACCGTGGTCTTCAGCAGCATGCGGTCGGCGGCGCCGAGCCGGTGGCGGTGGGCCAGCCAGCGCACCCGGTTGGCGATGCCGCCGTGCGGCACCAGGACGCCCTTGGGGCGGCCGGTGGAACCGGAGGTGTGCAGCACATAGGCGGGCCGGTCGCCGTCGGCGGCGAACTCCACGCTCTCGTACGGCCCTTCGCGGTCCACGGACTCCATGGCGATCCGGTGCCGGACAGACCCGGGCAGCCGGTCCTCGGTGGCGCGCTCGGTGAGCACGACCGGGTGGGCGGTGTCCTCCAGCACGGCCTCCAGACGGGCCGCCGGGTGCTGCGGGTCCAGCGGCACGTACGCGCCGCCCGCCTGCCACACCCCGAGCAGCGCGGCGAGCAGCTGCGGGCTGCGCCGCAGGCACACGCCGACGAAGTCGCCGGGTCGCACCCCGGCCGCCCGCAGCCGGGCCGCGATGCGCCCGGCCAGCTCGGCCAGCTCGGCGTAACGGACGGCGCTGCCGTCGGGGCACAGCACGGCGGGCGCGTCCGGGGTGCGCACGGCCTGGGCCGTGAACAGCGCGGGGAGCAACAGACGGCCGGGGACGCGTCCCGACTTCGCAGGCTCGTTCACGATCTCTCCTCCATCGGGATCTTCGGGATCTGCATCGGCTCGGCGGTGCGGGTGTGGGAACAGACGGCGCGCCGGCGCGAGATGCGGCGGCTCAGGCCGCCGTCGACTCGGCCTCGGCCGTCCGGCGGCGCAGACTCAGCGGCCGCATGTCGGTCCACACGGTGTCGATACGCGCCAGGCACTCCTCGCGGGAGCCCTCGGTGCCCTCGGCGTGCCAGCCGGCCGGCAGCGGACGGTCGGCCCACCAGATCGAGTACTGCTCCTCGTCGTTGAGCACCACGCGGTACACGGCGTCGTCGGTCGTCTGTTCGGCCATGGGACGTCCCTTCTGTGCGGTCAGGTGTGGCCCATGGTCGAACCCAGCGCTATTACTGCCGTATCGGGCATCTATACGCCCCCGCGTACGCCCCCTTGCGCGATCCGTCGCGGGCACGGCGAAGGGCCCCCGACGCCGGTGACGGCATCGGGGGCCCGGGGCGGGACGCGGTCAGGCGGCGCTGTCGCCGGGCACGTCCTCGTACAGGCTCCGCTCGACGTCGTGCGCGAGGATCCAGGACACGTCGGCCGCCTGGTCCCGTACGCCCTTGCCGGGGGCCCGGCCGCCCCGCGAGCCCAGCTGCACCCGCGTGGTGTGCGGCCGGCGGACCGCCTCGTACCGGGCCAGCGCGGCGGCGATGCCGTCCCCGCCGGGCCCGGACTCGGCGAGGCAGACGGCGAGCGCGACGCCGTCCTCGACGGCCTGGTTGGCGCCCTGCCCGTGATGCGGCAGCATCGGGTGGGCCGCGTCGCCCAGCAGCGTGGTGCGGGCGGTGCTCCAGCGCCGCAGCGGGGCCCGGTCGTACAGCGCCCAGCGCCGCACGTCCCGCGCCGCGGCGACGAGGTCGCGCACCTGCGGCGCCCATCCGTCGAGCACGGCGTCGAGGTCGGCGCGGTCGGCGGCACCGGTCCAGGACTCGGCGAGCCCCTCCGGTGCCGGCACGACCACGACATAGGTGAACTGCCGCCCACCGCTCACCGGATACACCAGGACGCGTGCCGCGGGCCCGGCGAACATGTACATCAGCGCGGGGTCCAGCCCGGGTACGTCGGCCGCGTCCACCAGGCCGCGCAGCGCGCTGTTGCCCGAGTAGAGGGGCTGTTCGTCCCCGGCGAGCGGGCGCCGCACCACCGAGTGCACCCCGTCCGCGCCCACCAGTGCGGAGGCCCGGGTCGCGGTGCCGTCGGCGAAGCGCAGGGTGACGCCCTTGCGGCTCTCCTCGTACCCGACCAGCTCGCGCCCCGTGTGCACCCGCGCGGCGGGCAGCAGGGAGGCCAGCATCCGGTGCAGGTCGCCCCGGTGCACGGTGCAGTAGGGCGCCCCGAACGCGTGTTCCCAGGCCGCGCCCATCTCCTGCCGGGTCACCAGCGAGCCGTCGTGGAAGGCCCGCACCTCCAGCGCCCGAGGCCGGACGGCGAAGCGCTCCAGTTCGCCCGCGAGTCCGAGCCGCTGCAGCAGCCGGGTGCCGTTGGGCCCCAGGTGCATGCCGACGCCCTGTTCACGCAGGGTGTCGCCGCGCTCGTAGACGTGTACGTCGATGCCCCGCCGGTGCAGAGCCGCGGCGGCGGCGAGGCCGCCGATCCCGGCGCCGGTCACCGCGATCGTGGTGGTCGTCATCATCGCTGGTCCCAGGCGTTCTCGAAGGTCTCGAAGGAGTCGTACGACTCGTCGAGGGCGAAGGAGTCGTCGAAGGTGCCCGAGTCGCCGAGCGCGAGGAGGGCGTCCAGGTCGGCGGCGCCGGCCAGTTCCACGTCCGCGATCCGCGTGTCCGGGTCCCGCACGGCGGCCGCGAGCAGCCGTTCGTAGCCGTCCGCGAGCCGCTCCACGCTCGCCCGGTCCAGCACGTCGGTGTCGTAGGAGAAGACGGCGGTGACGCCGTCGGGCGTCTGCTCGATGCGCAGCAGCAGGTCGAGCTGGCCCTCCTGTTGCGGTACGTCGATGAGGGCGATGTCTAGGCCGGCGCAGGCGATGGACGGGCCGACGGCCGCGCCCGGCGGGACGTTGGGCACGGGCGGCACCATGCGGTCCATCTGGACCAGGAACAGTGCCGCCCGGAACAGGACGGTGTCCGGGAAGGCGAGTCCGCAGGGGTAGCGCACCGTGAGCATGCCCCGCATGACCCGCTCGCCCGCCTGTGTGGCGGCCGAACGGAACGTGCTGTCGGGACCGAACTCGGCCCGCACGGGCATGGTGTTGAGGAAGCAGCCGATCAGGTCCCGCTGCCCGCGTCCGGAGCGCGCGGAGGCGGGCACGCCCAGCAGGAAGTCGTCCTGGCCGCTCCAGCGGTGGGTGAGGGACTGGAACACGGCGAGCAGATAGGCGAACGGGGTCACGCCCGCGGCGCCCGCGGCCGGGCCGAGCCCTTCGGCCGACTCCGGCGCGAGCCGTCGTACGACCGTGTCGCCGCGCAGGGACCGCACCCGCGGCCGGGGCCGGTCCAGCGGCAGTTCGGCGGGGGCCGATCCGCTCACCGCGGTCCGCCACTCCTCGGCGGCCGCGAGACCCGCCTCGGAGGCGGTGTAGCGCAGTTCCTCGGCCGCGTACTCGCTGTACGACGAGGTCAGCGGGCGCCAGGCGGGTGCGGTGCCGGTCGCGTGTGCCGCGTAGGCGTCCAGGACGTCACGGACCAGCAGCCAGCGCGAGGTGAAGTCGCTGACGATGTGGTGGGCGCAGGTGACCAGCGCCCAGTCGTCGTCGGCCCGCCGCAGCAGCACGACCCGGAACGTGCCCGCCTCCAGCCGGAACGGCCGGGCCCCGGCCTCCTCGGCGGCCCGGAACAGCCCGGTCTCGTCGGTTCCGTCCAGGTCACGGAACTCCAGCCGGATAACGGGCTGTTCGGCGGCCACGCGGACCGGACGGCCGTCCTGCTCGGTGAAGACGGAGCGCAGCAGCTCCTGCCGCTCGCCGACCGAGGCGACGGCCGCGTCCATGGCGGCCGGGTCGACCCGGCCGCGCAGCCTGAGCGGCATCACGATGTTGTAGGCGGCGCTGTCCGGGGCGATGCGGTACGCCGTCCACATCGATTCCTGGATCGTGGTGAGCGGCAGCGCCCGTACGGCGGTGCTCATCCGCAGCCTCCCGCGTGGCTCAGGTCGGACGCACGGCCCGCGACGACGGTGAGGTCGGCGGCGTCCGGGCCGGGCGCCTCGTCCCGCCGGTCGAAGGAGGCGACGAAGTCGGCCACCCGGTCCAGGCCCCAGTAGGGCTCCGAGCCGTTGATGAAGTACGGCACCCCGAACACCCCGTCGCGCACGACGTCCAGCAGCGCCTTCGCGCCCTGGGCGCGCAGCGCGGGGTCGTCGGTGTCGGCGGCCTCGAAGCCGAGTTCGGCGGCGAGTTCGGCGACGGTGGCCGGGTCGCACAGGTCACGGCCCTCCAGCCAGCGGGCCCGGCCGGCCCGTTCCACCCAGGCCTGGCCGAGCCCGTGCCGCTCGGCGACGAACCAGGTCAGGTGCGCGGGCTCCCACCACGGCTCGGCATCCACCGGCCAGGTCAGATCCAGGCCGCGAGCGGTCGCCAGCCGGCGTACGTCGCGCAGGATGTAGAACTGCTTGGCCCGTGACATGGGCGTGTACGGGAACTCGGCCCCGGCCTCGGCGAGCAGCTTCCCGCTGGTCTCGTCGGGCTCCCAGAAGGGCCGCCACTCCAGCCGGTCGAGCAGCTCGGGGCGGTGGGCGCGCAGCGCGCGCAGGGCGAAGAAGTTGTAGGGGCTGCGCAGGTTGAAGTAGAAACGCGGCGGCCTGGCGACGCGTGCCATGGCTGATTCCTTCCGTGGTGCCGTGGGTCAGACGACCAGTCCGCCGTCGATGGCGAAGACCTGTCCGGTGATGTACGACGCCCGCTCGCCCGCCAGGAACGACACCAGTTCGGCGACCTCCCGCGGCTCGCCGAAGCGGCCGAGCGGGATACGGCGGGTCATCTCCTTGATGTGCTTGTCGGAGAGCTGGCCGGTCATGTCCGTGCCGATGAAGCCGGGGGCGACCACGTTGGCGCGGATGCCGGCCCGGCCGGCCTCCTTGGCGAAGGCCTTGGTGAGGCCGATGATCCCGGCCTTGGACGCGGAGTAGTTGGTCTGGGTGGCGTGGCCCTCCGCCGCGACCGAGGAGAGCGTGATCACGGTGCCGCCGCGGCGCTTCATCATGGGGAAGGCGAGCGCCTTGACGAAGTTGTACGTGCCGTCGAGATTCGTGCGCAGCACGGCGTCCCAGTCCTCGTCGGCCATCATCGCCAGATGGCCGTCCCGGACGATCCCGGCCGCGGTGACCAGCACCTCCACCGGGCCGAGCAGCTCCTCGGTCTGCTGCACGAAGCCGGCCACGGCGGCCCGGTCGGTCACGTCGACCCGCCGCGCCAGGGTCCGCGCGCCGTGCGCGGCGGCCGCCTTCGCGGCCAGCTCGCCGGCCTGCTCGTTCGACTGGAAACACAGCGCCACGTCGTGACCGTCCCGGGCCAGCGCCTCCACGACGGCCCGCCCGATACCGCGCGATCCACCGGTGACGAGCGCCACCGGCCTCGGTGTGTCGGACATGGACTTGCCTCTCTCCTGGGGAAGTTCGGGTGGTTTCGGATGGGGACCCGCGGCCGGCCGGCCGCCGGGTACGGACGTCAGGCCAGGCGCAGCAGCAGCGCGCCCGCCGTGCCGTCGCGGTCGACCGCGGTGACCAGCGTCAGCCGGTCCACCAGGCGCGGATCGGCCTCCGCCTCGGCGAGGACGGCCGCGAGCTGGAAGGCCGCGGAAGCCGCGCCCGCGTCGCCGACCAGCGAGCGGACGGGCAGCCGGTTGCCGGTGAACCCGTCGAGGGCGGACTCCTCCTGCTTGCCGAGCAGTCCGGGCGGGGTGCCGGGGGCGATCAGCTCCACGTCGTCCGGGGCGGCACCCGCGGCGGCCAGCACGTCGGCGACGCAGCGCTCCAGTGCCGTGCCGGCCCGCGCGGTGTCCTGGAAGGCTCGGAAGCGCGAGCCGAGGACGGTGGCGAGGACCGGGCGGCCGGACTCCCGGGCGTCCACGGCGTCCTCCAGCAGGAACAGCGCGGCGCCCTCGCCGAGCGGCTGCGGCGCGGCACCCCCGTGGTCGGCGACCCGCTCCAGCCGGGCGCGCTGCACGGAGAACTCCTCGGCCGCGCCCGCCAGCAGCGCCCTGCCGTGCCCGCCGCGCAGCAGCCGGGAGGCGTACTGCAGGGAGAGCAGCGCGGTCGCGGCGCCGCCGGAGACGGTGACGTTGGGGCCCTTGAGGGTGTGCCGGATGGCGCTCTGCCCGGTGGGGCAGTTCATGACCGTGTTGGGGAAGCGTGCCGGGTCGACGAGGTAGGGCTTGTCACCGGTGAGCGCGTCCCGGGTGAAGTCCATGATCGACTGCACGCTGCCCGAGGTGCCGAGAACCAGCCCGGTCGACTCCGGGTCGGCGGCGAGCCCGGCGCCGTACTCCTGAAGGAGCATGCCGACCGTGGTGGCCGCGATGCCGGTGACCCGGTCCATGGAACGGGTGCCCTTGCGGCCCAGCACCGCCCTGATGTCGAAGCCGGGGATCAGCCCGGCCTCCTCGTACGGTACGGGCCAGTCCGTGCCGTCCAGCGGGGCGATCGCACGCCGCCCGGACGCGAGGCCCCCGGCGAAGGCGTCCCTGCCCAGTCCGTACGGCGAGGACACGGCCCAGCCCGAAATCACCAGCTCCGCCGGCGGCGCGCCCGATTCGGCTGCCATGGCGTCCCACTCCCCTCTGTCCTCGTGTGTTGGCGTGTTGCGGTGTCGTCTCCGGGTCAGGCGGCCGTCGGCACGGGTGCCGCGTCCGTCGCCGTGTCCCACCGGCCGAGCACCAGCACGGCGTTGTTCCCGCCGAAGGCGAGGCCGTTGTTCTGTACGACCCTCAGATCCGCATCGACGGCCTCGTTGGGCACGCAGTCCACCGCGCACTCGGGGTCGGTGGTGCGGTGGTTGACGGTCGGCGGGATGAAGCCGTCCCGCAGGGCGAGGGCGCAGGCCGCCGAGGCGAGGGCGCTGGCGGCGCCCATGGTGTGGCCGATCATCGACTTGATGGACACGGTCCGCGGCAGCTCGTCGCCGAACACCTGCCGGATCGCGCCGACCTCGGTGACGTCGTTGGCCTTGGTGCCCGTGCCGTGCGCCGAGATGAAGTCGACGTCGGCCGCGTCGATCCCGGCGTTGCGGTGTGCGGCCGTGATGCAGCGGGCGATCGAGTCGCGGTCGGGGGCGACGGGGTGGCTGGCGTCGCAGGACAGTCCGTAGCCGAGCACCTCGGCGTAGATGCGGGCGCCGCGGGCCAGCGCCGACTCCAGCGACTCCATGAGCAGGATGCCGGCGCCCTCGCCGGTCAGGATGCCCTGCCGGTCGGCGTCGAAGGGGCGGCACACGTCGGGGGCGATGGTCCCGAGCCGGTAGAAGCCGGTGAAGGTCTTGCGGCACAGCGCGTCCGCGCCGCCGCACAGCGCCATCTCGACGTCGCCGGAGCTGATCGCGTCGTAGCCGTAGCCGACGGCGTAGTTGCCGGCGGCGCAGGCGGTGGGGACGGTGACCGTCTCCACGTCCTCCAGGCCGAGTTCGCGCACGATCCCGGCGGACAGCCGCCCCGGCCACACCCGGCGGGCCACCACGGCGTCGAGCACGTCGTCGCCGCCGGTGACCTGCAGCCCGGTGAGGTGGTCCAGGTCGCGGGACTCGCCGTCGGTGGTGCCGACGGAGACCAGCGACCGCACCCCGCGCACCTGCTCCTCGGTGAGGCCGGCGTCGGCCACCGCCATCCGGCTCGCGGCGACCGCGAACTGGGCGGCGCGGCCGAGGCCGTCCGGGGACTGCTCGGTGATCCAGGCCCCGGGGTCGAAGTCGGTGATCTCGCAGGCGTTGGAGTAGGCGAAGCCGGTGGTGTCGAACGCGGTGATGGGCTTCGCCCCGCTGCGCCCGGCCCTGAGGCCCGCGGCGAAGGCGTCGACTCCGGTGCCGATGCTGGTCACCACCCCGAGGCCGGTGACGACCACCCGGTGCCGGTCGCCGGTCACTGGGCCTTGGCCTCGGCGACCACGGCGTAGACGCCGGTCAGGTTGACCATGCGGCTCAGCTCGGACTGCTTCAGGGTGATGCCGAAGGTGCGCTCCAGGGAGGCGAGGATCTCGATGGTGCGCAGCGAGTCGGCGTCGTGCTCCTCCTTGAACAGGCTGGTGTCGGTGACCTCGTCGAGCTCCAGCTCCAGGATGTCGCAGACGATGTCCTTGATCTGGGTCTGCTCGGCCTCGTTCAGGGCGGGGATCTGGGTGGTCATGGGATGCCTCCGTGGATGAGTGGGTCGTGGTGGGGGTTCCGTGGTCGGTGCCGACCATGCTGTGCGGACCGGCTATCGATGCCCTATATCGGCCAACTCGCCGCTGTTCTCGGCAGGTTGGGGGAACTCGGCGCTCGCCCAGAGGTGCGAGACCGCGCCGAAGTGACGTCGTACCCAGACGTCGTCGTAGATCGTGTCCAGGTACCGGTCGCCGCCGTCGGGCAGGATCAGTACGACGTTCGCGCCGGGTTCGACGTGCGGCAGGACGCTCTCCAGCGCGGAGACGACCGCCCCGGAGGAGCCGCCGGCGAGGATCGCCTCGCGCCGCACCAGACGCCTGCAGCCCACCACGCAGTCCAGGTCGGTGACGTGGATGACATGGTCGGCGTCCGCGGGGCGCAGCAGCTTGGGCCGTACCGAGGCGCCGTGCCCGGGCACCAGCCGCTTGCAGCCGGCGGTCGGCCCGAACAGCACGCTGCCGACGGCGTCGACGGCGTGCACGGTGGTGCCGAGGTCCGCCTGCCGGATGTACTCCGCGCAGCCGCCCAGGGTGCCGCCGGTGCCGGCGGCCAGGACCAGGTGGTCGACCCGGCCGTCGAGTTCCTCGGCGATCTCCCGCATGGTGGTCAGGTGGGCCTGGCGGTTGAGGGGGTTGGCGTACTGGTCGGGCCAGTACGAGTCGGGGGTTTCGGCCAGCAGTTCGGCCACCCGGCGCAGCCGCGCGGGCAGCAGTTCGCCGGTGACCGGATCCGGTTCGCGGACCACCTCGACCTCGGCGCCGTAGGCGCGCAGGATCGCGATGTTCTGCTGGGTGGTGCGGGCGTCGACCACGCAGACGAGGCGCAGTGCGAAGTACCCGCAGATCTGGGCGAGTCCGATGGCGAGGTTGCCGGAGCTGGACTCGATCACCGTGGAGCGGCCGGGTACGAGCTCCCCGGAGCGGATCCGGCCCAGGACCATGCCCAGCGCGGAGCGGTCCTTGACACTGCCGCCGGGGTTGAACCTTTCGGCCTTGGCCAGCAGCCTGCCGGGAAATCCCGGGACGAGCCGTTCCAGCTCGATCAGCGGGGTTCCCCCCACCGCGGAAAGGATTCCCTTGAGTCCGGCCGGCGGGGTGCCGGGGAGTCCGCCCGGCCCCGGGGCAACGGCATTCCCGTCTTCGTACGGCATCTGATGCAGCCATCCTCTGCTGGGAGTTGCGGGGCGGTTTGCCATGTCGCCCGACAATCGCCGGGCCGCCTATACCTCACCCATACAAGGCTGCTCAAGCCGAGAAACCAGCCATCTATAGAAGCGGCATAGCAAGCCCTCCGAATCTGGCGTGGAATCGCTCGACAGCGTCGGGACAAATATGCTCCCGACCCACCCGACCAGGAGAGAGAGCCCCGCATATGACCGAAACCGATTCGCGTATCCGCAAGGTCGTCATCCTCGGCGGCGGCACGGCCGGCTGGATGACCGCCGCCTATCTGGGCAAGGCACTGCAGGGCACCGTGGACATCCAGGTCCTGGAGGCCCCGGCCATTCCCAGAATCGGTGTGGGCGAGGCCACCGTCCCGAATCTGCACCGCGTGCTCTTCGACTATCTCGGGATACCCGAGGAGGAGTGGATGCGCGAGTGCAACGCCAGTTTCAAGATGGCGGTGCGATTCGTCAACTGGCGTACCCCGGGCCGTGGCGAGCCCGAGGCCCGCACGCTGGAGGACGGCCGGCCGGACCACTTCTACCACCCGTTCGGCATCCTGCCGGACCACGACAACACCCCGCTGTCGCACTACTGGTTCAAGAACAGGCACGAGGGCCGCACGGACCTGCCGTTCGACTACTCGTGCTTCCGCGAGCCGCCCGTGATGGACGCCAAGCTCTCCCCGAAGTGGCTCGACGGCACCCCCTCCACGCGCTACGCCTGGCACTTCGACGCCGCGCTGGTGGCCGACTTCCTGCGCCGGTTCGCCACCGACAAGCAGGGCGTCGAGCACATCCAGGACGAGATGGTCAGCGTCGAGCAGGACGAGCGCGGCTACGTCACCGCGCTGCACTGCACGTCCGGACGGGTGCTGGAGGCGGACCTGTTCGTGGACTGCTCGGGCTTCCGCGGGCTGCTGATCAACAAGGCCCTGGGCGAGCCGTTCGTGGACATGAGCGACCACCTCATGTGCGACAGGGCGGTCGCCACCGCCGTCCCGCACGACGACGAGGCGAACGGCGTGGAGCCGTACACCTCCGCCATCGCGATGTCCTCCGGCTGGAGCTGGAAGATTCCGATGCTGGACCGCTTCGGCTCCGGTTATGTCTACTCCAGCAAGTTCACCACGCAGGAGGAGGCGACCCAGGAATTCTGCGAGATGTGGGATCTCGACCCGGCGCAGACGAAGTTCAACCACGTCAGTTTCCGGGTCGGCCGAAACCGTCGCGCCTGGGTCAACAACGTGGTGAGCATCGGCCTTGCCTCCTGCTTCCTCGAACCGCTGGAGTCGACCGGTATCTACTTCATCACGGCCGCCATCTACCAGCTCGCCAAGCATTTCCCGGACCGCACCTTCAACCCGGCGCTCGTCGACAGCTTCAACAACGAGATCGAGGTGATGTTCGACGACACCCGAGACTTCATTCAGGCGCACTTCTACTACGCCCCGCGCAATGATTCGCCATTCTGGCAGGCGCAGAAGAAGCTGAAGCTTCCGGAGAACATCCAGAAGAAGATCGCGGCCTACCGGGCGGGCCTGCCGATCAATTCGCCGATCGCCGACGAATCCACGTACTACGGAAACTTCGAGGCGGAATTCCGCAACTTCTGGACCAACGGCAGCTACTACTGCATCTTCGCCGGACTCGGCCTCGAACCCGACGCACCGCTGCCGGCGCTCGCCCACAAGCCGGAGTCCGTGGCGGGTGCCGAGCCCCTCTTCGAGCAGGTCCGGCAGCAGCAGGAGCATCTGCTGCAGACCCTGCCCAGCACCTACGACTACCTGCGCCGGCTGCACGGCAAGTAAGCCCAGGCCCAGGACCGCACGGCGGTGCCCGCCGCTCCCTGCGCGGCGCGGCACCGCCGGCCTCTCACGGACAGGAGTCCTCCCGCATGAGCACATCCCTGAGCACGTCGTCCGACAACACCGACATACGCCCGCTGATGTCCTGCTTCCCGTCCGGGGTCTCCGTCGTCACGGCCCTGGGCGCCGACTCCGCCCCGCGGGGGATGACCTGCAGCTCGCTGGCGAGCGTGGCCCTCGATCCGGCCACCCTGGTGGTCTGCCTGCGCACCGCGGGCCCCACTCTGCAGGCGGCCCTGGACAGCGGCCGGTTCGCCGTCAACCTCCTGCACGAGCAGGCCCGCGCCGTCTCGGACCTGTTCGCCTCCGGCGCCGCCGACCGTTTCGAGCGCGCCGAGTGGCGGCTGCCGCTCGGCGCCGGCGGCCCCCACCTCACCGGGGCGGCACTGGCCGTCGCCGACTGCGAGATCGTGCACTCGATGGCCATCGGCGACCACACGGCCGTCTTCGGCCGGGTCACCGGCGTCACGCTGGCCGACGCGGGCGAGCCGTTGCTGTACGGCCGCCGCCGGTACGCCCGCTGGTCGGTGGCCACGAGCCCGCTCGCCGAGGCCGCCGCCGAAGTGGCGCTGCCCGCCACTCTGGAAGGGGACGCACGTGTCGGCACCCGCCTTTGATCCGCTGCCGGACCTGCTGATCGCCGTACCGGTGGTCATCGCCGCCTGCATGGCCGGCGCCGGCCTGTTCCGGCGGATGGGCCAGCCTCCGGTGATCGGCGAGATCACGCTGGGCATCCTGCTCGGCCCGTCCCTGCTCGGCTGGGTCTCGCCCTCGCTCCAGCACTGGCTCTTCCCGCCCGAGGTGCTGCCGTATCTGGGGGCCCTGGGCAATCTGGGGCTGCTCGCCTTCATGTTCCTGGTCGGCCTCGAACTCGACCTCAGGGCGCTGCGCGGCCACAGCCGCTCCGCGGTGGCGGTCAGTCAGGCCAGCATCGCGCTGCCGCTCGTGCTCGGTTCGCTGCTCGCGCTCGGCATGTACGGCACGTTCGCTCCCCAGGGCGTGGACCGCCTGCCGTTCGTCCTGTTCGTCGCGGTGTCGATGAGCATCACGGCGTTCCCGGTGCTGGCCCGTATCCTCACCGACCGCGGCATGTACACCACCCGCCTGGGTTCGCTGGCGATGGCCTGCGCGGCCGTCGACGACGTGACCGCCTGGTGTCTGCTGGCGGTGGTGGCCGCCGTCGGCGCGAGCGGCTCCCTGCAGGACGCTGCGCTGACGGCACTGTGGTCGGTGGTGTTCCTCGCGGTGATGCTGTGGGTCGTACGGCCGCTGCTCGCCCGGACCGCGGAACGGGCCGGGCGGGCGGTGGAGTCCACGGTGCTGGTGGTGCTGTTCAGCGGCCTGTGCCTGTCGGCGTTCGTCACCGACCGGATCGGCATCCACGCCCTTTTCGGCGCCTTCCTGTTCGGTGTGGTGACACCGCGCGGCTCCCGGACGGTCGAGATCTCGGCGGCCCGCCTGCGGGCGTTCACCGTCCCGGTGCTGCTGCCGCTGTTCTTCGTCAACACCGGCCTGAAGACCGACATCGCCCTGCTCAACGGTGCTCCCACGCAGTGGCTGTGGGCGGCCGCGGTGCTGGCGGTGGCCGCCCTCGGCAAGTGGGGCGGCAGCACGGCAGCGGCGCGGCTGGCCGGCGAGTCCTGGCGGGACGCGATGTCCATCGGCGCCCTGATGAACTGCCGTGGCCTGACCGAGCTGGTCGCCCTCAACCTGGGCCTCCAGCTGGGAGTGATCGGCCCGTCGCTGTTCACGATCCTGGTCCTGATGGCCCTCCTCACCACTGCGGTCACCTCTCCTGCGCTGAGCCGGTTCCGTCGAGTTCCGGCCGACGCCGGTGCCCCCGGCGTGACGGCCGGGCCGTCCGAGCACCGGCCGGCGGCCTCCAGCCCGTCCGGCGTTTGAGGACGCGGCCCGTCCGGGGCCGACAGCGGGGGTCTGAGGGCACAGCCCCCGGGGCGGTCACACCGGCCCCGGGGGCCCGCTCACGCGACCGGCGCCAGCGCCCGCTCCCCGCTCACCCGCACCCAGCGCTCCAGCGTCGCCCGGGCCGCCCCGGAGTCCACGGCATCAGCGGCCCGGCCCAGCGCGGCACCGATCCGCTCAGTGACCGTACGCCCGCCGGAGGCATCGGCTGCGGCGAGGGCGGCCGCGGCCGACAGCAGCACCGCATCCCGCACCGGACCCGGCTCACCGGCGAGCACCCGGCGCGCCACCTCCGCGTTGTGCGCGGCATCTCCGCCACGCAGCGCCTCGACGGGGGCGAGGGCGATGCCGAGGTCCCGTGGGTCGAAGGTCTCCTGGCGCAGCTGGCCCACGGCCACCGAGAACACGGTGGACGTGGTCGTCACCGTCAGCTCGTCGAGCCCGTCGTCGCCCCGGAACACCAGCGCGGTGGCCCCCCGCCGCGCCAGTACTCCGGCGACCAGCGGCAGCAGCCGCGGGTCGGAGACGCCCACCGCGTGCGCCGCGGGAGCCGCCGGATTGGTCAGCGGCCCCAGGGCGTTGAACACGGTCGGGATGCCCAGCGCCCGGCGCGCCCCCGCCGCGTGCCGCATCGCCGGATGGAAGTCGGGGGCGAAGCAGAACGTGATGCCTGCCTCCTCGGCCACCGCGGCGACCTGCCCCGGCGGGATCCTGAGGCTCACTCCCAGCCGCTCCAGTACGTCCGCCGAGCCCGAGGCCGAACTCGCGGCGCGGTTGCCGTGCTTGACGACCCGCGCGCCGGCGCCCGCCGCCACGATCGCGGCCATGGTGGAGATGTTGACGGTGTTCGCCCCGTCTCCCCCGGTACCGACCACATCGACGGTCCTCCCCGGCACGTCGATGCGCACGGCGTGCGCCATCATTCCCCTGACCAGCCCCTCCAGTTCGCCGACCGTCTCCCCTTTGGCGCGCAGGGCGACCAGGAAGCCGGCGATCAGGGCGTCCGGGGCCTCGCCCCGCATCACCTGGTCCATGACCCATGTGGTGTCCGCTCCGGACAGGTCACGGCCGTTCAGAACGGAGCCGAGCAGTGCCGGCCAGGAGCGTTCCGTACGCTCCGTCTCGGTGCCTGTGCTCACAGGTGCTCTCCTTCGGTCCGTGGTGGGCCGTCGTCCCGGCCTCAGCTCCAGGGGTCCACGTCGCCGCTGCCGAGCTGCACGGTGACCCCGTCACCGGAGAGCACGACACCAACCTGGACACCGCCGTCGGCGACCGCGGCCGGCCGCGGCTGCGCCTCGGCGTGGCCGGCGCCGGCCACCGCGGTGAAGACGGCACCCGCGGTCAGGGCGGCGAGGACGAGGGCCTGAAGCTTGTTCTTCTGAGCGGTCCTGACGAGCTGCATTTTCGTCTCCCGTTGGTTTTTCGTTGCTGCGGTTCGCTCCGACAGCAAGAAATCTATGGGGGTGCCGCTTCGCTTTATTATCGCTCCAGCACCGTCGACGATAACGATGATATAAGCGCAGGTCAGGGCACGTTTTCGAAAATTCGGACCATTGAATTCCGATATCCCGGAAGGCGAATCGGCACCGGTACGGGTAATTCCGCACCCGGTGCCGTCAATTCCGCTCGTCAACCGACCCGCTCCATCGCCGCCGCGGCCGTCAGGAAGTTCTCCAGCAGCCGCAGCCCGCCGACGGTGGTCACGGACTCCGGATGGAACTGGACGCCCTCGACGGCCAGTCGCCGGTGTCTGAGCCCCATCACGTACCCGTCGTCCACGGCCCGCGCGGTCACCGTCAGCTCCTCGGGCAGCGGTTCGGCGACGATCAGCGAGTGGTACCGGGTGGCGACCACCTCGGGGCCGAGCCCGGCGAACACCCCGGCCCCGTCGTGCGTGACCGGGCTGGTCTTGCCGTGCTTGAGCCGCTCCGCGACCGCCACCCGGGCCCCGTAGGCGAGCCCGATGGCCTGGTGGCCGAGGCAGATGCCGAGCAGCGGGACGCGCCCGGCGAAGGCGTGCACCGACTCCACGTGCCCGGAGTCGGCCGGATGCCCGGGGCCGGGCCCGAGGACCACCGCGTCCGGCTCTGTGGCCAGGAGCTGCTCCGGAGTGCGGATACCCGAGCGCACCACCTCGGTGTCCGCGCCGAGCGTGCGCAGGTACTGGTCGATGATGTGGGTGAAGCTGTCGTAGGCGTCGACGAGCAGGACCTTCACGGCAGCAGCTCCTCACCGGTCAGCGCCCAGTAGGCGGCGCCCATCTTGTGCAGCGTCTCGCGCCACTCCGCCCGCGGGTCGGAGTCGGCGACGATGCCCGCGCACGCCTGCGTGGAGTACGTCCGCCCGTCGTGGGCGACGGTACGGATGCACAGCGCGAGCCGGGACCAGCCGCGCACGTCGACCAGGCCGACGGCACCGGCGTACATGCGCCGCGGCTCGCTCTCCAGTTCCTCGATGATCTCCATGGCGCGGATCTTCGGCGCGCCGGTGACCGTGCCGGCCGGGAATGTGGCACGCAGCGCGGACCAGGTGTCCTCGCCGGGCGCGAGCTGCCCCTCGACGGAGGAGACCAGGTGGAAGACGTGCGAGTACGTCTCGACCGTCATCAGCCGCTCGACGGCCAGCGTGCCCGGCCGGCACACCCGGCCGATGTCGTTGCGGCACAGGTCGACCAGCATCACGTGCTCGGCGCGCTCCTTCTCGCTGGCCCGCAGCGCCGCGACCCGGGGGCCGTCGACGGCCGCCTCGCCGCTGCGCGGGGTGGTGCCGGCGATGGGCCGCATCACGATCCGGTCCCCGCGCGTGGCGAACAGCACCTCGGGGCTGGCACCGATGAGGGTGGCCCCACCGCGCGGCACGAGGTACATGTGCGGGGACGGGTTGCGGTGCCGCAGCCGCCGGTAGAGGTCGAGCGGGGACAGGTCGGTGGTGACGTCGATGCGGTGACCGATCTGGATCTGGTAGATGTCCCCGACCCGGATGTGCTCCAGGCAGCGTTCGACCTTCCCGAGAAACGTTTCCTCATCGGTGCTGTCGTAGACCGCGTGCGGCACGGGCGCCTCAGGTACGGCCACGGCCGCCGGCCGCAGCCGGGCGAGTGCCCCCAGAACGGTGCGGGGGTCGGCGGGCGGGAAGTCCTCGCTGTGCGCGGTGCGCAGCCGGACGGTGCCGGTACCGCCGTCGTAGTGGACGACCTCGCGGAACAGCGTGAGCACCAGGTCGGGTCCGCCGTCGGCGGCGCGCCGCGGCAGCCGCTCCATGTGCCAGGCGGCGCCGTAGCCGACGGTGGCGAGGAAACCGAATGCGTACGTCTGCGCGGGAATCCCGGTCTCCACGGCGAACGCGCGCTGCGCCGCGCGCAGCAGCTCCCACACCTGGTCGCCGCGGACGAGCGCCCGCGCCCCGCCCGGCAGCGGCGCGAGGTCCAGGGCGTCGGCGGCGGTGAGCAGCGCGTCCACGACCGGGGCGATGCCGTCGAAGGTGACCCGGTCGGCATGTACCTGGAGTTCGGCGAGCCGGCCGTGGCCCACGAGGGAGTCCCCGCTCTCCTGTTCGGGCGCCTCCAGACTCTCCAGGAGGAACACCTCGCCGTCGCCGAGGCGTTCGCGCAGGACGTCGTACAGGGCGAGCGGGTCGTGCGGTGGCAGCGGGGTCTCGTCGACGCGGACGGAAACGGGCCGGCGCCGGGCGCCGGCCGCGTGGGGCGGTGGGTCGAGCAGGGTGGTCACGGGTGGGGCCCCTTCCTCGGGGTGGTCCGGTCAGGAGTGCGCTCAGCCGTAGCGGCGCAGCTCGTGGAAGAAGTCGGGCTGGACGGCGAGTTCACCCGAGGCGTTCAGGGTGTCGTACACGTGCTTGCCGAGCGCGAGGTCCAGCACGCCGAGGCCGAACGGGGAGAAGAACACCGGCCGGTCGGCCGGTACGGCCCGGGCGCCGGTGAGCACGTCGTACAGGGTGCCGTCGATGAAGTCCCGCCCTCCGGTGAGCTGTTCGGCCAGGTGCGGGGAGGTGTCGGCCTTCAGACAGTGCTCGATGTCGTCGACGAAGTTGGCGCCGGTGAGGATCACCTCGGGTGCCAGGTCGCGCAGCGAGACGTGCAGCACCAGCGGGTGGTGGCCGAACCAGGCGGGGTCCGTGACATGGGGGGTGCCGGCGACCGTGGCGAAGACGATCAGATCGCTGCCGCGGACCAGGTCCTCGGCCTTGTCGTGCACGGTGACACGGCCGCCGTCCTGCGCCCGCTCCAGGTAGCCGGCGAATCCGGCGGCGTGCTCGGCCGACAGGTCGTGCACGCCGATCTCGTCGAACCGCAGGCCCGTACCCGCGAGGTACTCGTGGACGTAGCGGGCGATGAGTCCCGTGCCGACGAATCCGACCCGCCGGGGCCGTTCGCCCCGGCCCCGGCTCAGCACGTCCGCGGCCAGCGCCGCCGAGGCCGCCGTACGGGCCGCGCTGATGATGGAGCTCTCCAGACAGGCCAGCGGATAGCCGGTGTCGTGGTCGTTGAGGACGAGCACGGCGGAGGCGCGCGGAAGTCCGGCGGCCACATTCTCGGGGAAGCTGGAAATCCACTTCAGTCCGTCGACGCGGATGTCGCCGCCGATGGACGCAGGCAAGGCGATGATCCGGGAGGCCGGGCGGTCGGGAAAGCGCAGGAAGTAGGACGGCGGATTGACGGTGTCACCGGCGCCGTGGACGCGGTACGCCGTCTCGATCAGGCCCACCACCTCCTGATGGCGGCCGTCGAGTACCCGGTGGACCTGAGCTCCGGAAATCACCGCGAAGGAAGGCGCCTTGGCAACGGGCGGCATCTTGTACTCCACACTTCGGCTGGCGTTTGTCCCAGCCGAAAGTAGGCACGTCCTTTATCGGCTGATTATTGGGCGTCTACATCACGTGCTGCGGAACGGGACGTGCTGCGGTACTTGACGTGCTGCGGATCCGGACGTGCTCGGTGCGGGACGTGCTGCGGAACGGGACATGCTGCGGTACGGGACGTGCTGCGGATCCGGACGTGCTGCGGTACGGGACGTGCTGCGGTACGGGACGTGCTGCGGTACGGGACGTGCTGCGGTACGGGACGTGCTGCGGTACGGGACGTGCTGCGGATCCGGACGTGCTCGGTGCGGGACGTGCTGCGTACGGGACGTGCTGCGTACGGGACGTGCTGCGTACGGGACGTGCTGCGTACGGGACGTGCTGCGTACGGGACGTGCTGCGTACGGGACGTCAGCCGGAGGCGCCCGGTTCCGGCTCCCCCTCCAGCCGGTTCAGCAGCCGTTCGGCCTGCGCGCGCCACCGGGGCGAACCCGTGCGCAGGAAGACGGCGTGGGCCGCGCTCGCCCGCTCCCGGGCGGAGTCGATCCGGCCCTGACGGCTGCGGACCTCACCGAGGACGAGGTTGATCTGGCCGTCCACGAGGGGGCTGTCGATGCGGTCGACGACATCCAGGGCCTCCGTCAGGGTGGCCTCGGCCGCGTCGACGTCCCCCGCGCCGAGCCGGGCCTCGCCGAGACCGAGCAGGGCGTAGGCGAGTCCGACCAGATCGGACTTGGCCTGGACGAGGTCGATCACCTGCAGAAACGCTTCTTCTGCTCTTCTGAATTCGGACCGCGCAAGATGGACCCGGCCGAGCCGGTGGATGGTCTGTGCGACACCCCGCTTGCTGCCCCGGTCGATCGACTCCATGATCCGCACGGCCTCCACCCCCAGCTTCATCGCCAGCTCGGTGTTGCCCCGCTCCAGCTCGATCTGCGCCATGTTGTCCAGCGCGTGCGCCTCGGAGGAGGTGTCGCCCACGGTGCGGAAGATCTCGCCCGCGCGCTCCAGCCGGATCATGGCGCGGTCGAGATCGCCGCTGAACCGCTCCAGGATCGACAGGTTGCGCAGGTTCAGCGCCAGCCCGTGCGGCTCCCCGGCCCGCTCGAACAGCTCCATCGCCTCGGTGTACCGGGCGTGTGCCTCCCCGAGGCGCTGGTAGGACTGGGCGACCCCGCCCAGCTGGTGCAGCATGGCCGCCTGGCCGAGCAGGTTGCCGCTGCGCCGGGCCGCCTCCAGCGCGGCCTCGGCGCACTCGCGCCAGTCCTCCAGATAGTGCCGGGTCTCGAAGAGCACGGCGACGGACACCGTCACGTCCCAGGCGAGGTCGTCCATGCCGAGTTCGGCCGCCTGCACCACCGCGGCCACCAGCGACAGGCGCTCGGCCTCCAGCCACTCCAGCGGCGAGGAGAGCAGCTCGTCGGTGTGGATGCGATCGAGGGGGCGGCGGGGCGCGGGGCTGTGCACGACGCTGAAGTGGCCGCCGTACTCCCGCCGGTGGGCCTCCTCGGCGAGGGTCAGCCAGGTGCGGAAGGCCCGCTCCCGGGCGGCCCGCTGCTCCGCCTCCGGCTCCTCGGCCTGCGCCCGCTCGCGCGCGTACAGCCGCATGAGGTTCTGCAGCCGGTAACGCAGCCGGCCGGCCGCGTCGACGCCGACCACCTCCAGGAACTGCGCGTCGACGAGATCCTCCATGAGCCGCTCGGCGTCCAGCACCTCGACGTCGAGCAGTGCTCCGCCCGCCCAGGCGGCGAAGTCCGGCACGTCCAGCAGGCCCAGCCGCCGGTACAGCCGGGCCGTGTCGTCCGGCAGATAGCGGTACGACAGCTCGAAGCTGGCCCGCACCTGCGCGGCGCCCTGGCTCAGCTCGTCGAGCCGGCGCCGCTCGTCGCCCAGCCGGGTCACCAGGTGCCGCACGGTCCAGTGCGGTTTGGAGGCGAGCCGGGCGGCGGCGATGCGCAGCGCCAGCGGCAGCCGGTCGCACAGGTCCGCGAGGCGCCGGGTGTCGGCGCGCGCGGAGTCGATGCGCTCCTCGCCGACGATGCGCCCGAGCAGCTCCACGGCGTCGGCCCCGGGCAGTACCCCGAGGTGCACCCGGGCGTCCTGCGGCCAGGTGACCAGCTCCTCCAGCTGCTCCCGGCTGGTGACCAGCACGGCGCAGCCGCCGCTGCCCGGCAGCAGGGGCTGGATCTGGGCGAAGGAACGGACGTTGTCGAGCACGAGCAGCACCTGCCGCTCGGCGAGCACGCTGCGGTAGAGCGCGACGAGGTCCTCGGTCTGGGTGGGGATCTGGTCGCTGGACACCCCGAGCGAGCGCAGGAACCTGCTCATCGCGTCCCGGGCCGGCGTCGGCTCGTGGTGCTCGTCGTAGCCGCGCAGATCGGCGAAGAGGCGGCCGTCGGGGAAGTGCTGGGCGGCCCGGTGCGACCAGCGCACGGCGAGACCGGTCTTGCCGACACCGGCGATGCCGGTGATCAGCCCGATGGCGGGACCGTGTTGCCGGTCACGGCTCGCCACCAGCGTGTCCAGTAAGGAGAGTTCCGCCCCCCGACCGGTGAATCCCGGTACGTCCGGCGGGAGTTCCGACGGGACCACGAGGGTGTCGGCACGCAGTGCGTCGGTGGCGGGCACGGCCGGGGCGGGTGCCAGCGACGGGTCGTCGCGCAGGATCGCGTCGTGCAGTCCCTGCAGGTCCGGGCCCGGTTCCATGCCCAGTTCCTCGATGAACTGGGCGCGCGCCTCCCGGAAGGTGGCCATCGCCTCGGCCCGCCGTCCTGACCGGTACTGGGCGAGCATCAGATGGTGCCGGGTCCGTTCGCGCAGCGGGTGTTCGCGCACCACGGAGGTGAGTTCCGGGACCAGGTCGTGGTGGTTGCCCAGCTCCAGCTGGACGGCCGTGGCGTCGTCGTAGGCGTTGAGCCGGTGGCCCTCCAGGCGTGCGGCCTCGTCCTCGACCAGGGAGCTGGAGATCCCCGCGAAGGCGGGACCGCGCCACAGGGCGAGGGCCTGGGTGTAGGAGCCGGCGGCCTCGGTGAGCCGCCCCTGCTGCACTGCGCTCTCGGCGGTCTTCACCAGCAGGGAGAACTCGAGCACGTCCACCGAGTGGCCGTCGGGTCTGAGCAGATAGCCGGGGTGGGCGGTGACGATGATGTCCTCGGCCGCGCCCTGGTTCTTGAACGTCTTGCGCAGCGCGGCGATCACGATCGCGATCTGGGTACGGGCGGTGGCCGGCGGCCGGTCGCTCCAGACGGCGTCGACGAGCGTGTCCACGGGCACGATGCGGCCGGAGTTGAGCAGCAGCAGAGCGAGCACCGTTCGCTGACGCGCACCGCCGATCGGAAGACCTCGGCCTTGCGACGTCACCGTCACGGGCCCGAGTACCTCGAACCTGAGCCGCTCGCCCACGGATGTTCCCCCAGAACTTCCATCCCTACGTCCCGTCAGGTGGCCCAACGGACGACAATACCCGAGAAAGTGAACTTGGCTCCCAACGATTTCCGACGGACGCGCCTTTCACAGGCGCGGCCATTGCGAATCCGGGATTCCCCTTTTACTTGCGCAGTCCACTCATTTCAGGGATGCGAATTCGCACGTCACAACCTCCCCCGTTTCGGCTCTTTGGGTGAACGTGCTTACCCCTGGCGCAAGTTCCACGACGTGCCGCACGGGGTTCACTGACGCACAGCGGTCCGTCGCCGGACCCCGTACGACAGCGGGCCGGCCCCCGAATGACTCGGCCCTGTGGCACTGTGCGCGGGACACGCGTCGAACCCGAATGCGCGCGGACCGGTCCCGACCTGGAGCGGAGCCCGAAACACCTGGCACCGGGACCGGCAGGTCGGTGAGACTGCGCAGGTGAGCAACCGCTGCCCCTGTCCCTGCTGCGGGGCATCTCGTCCTGGTCGAGATCCCCGGCTCGTACGAGATCTGCCCCGTCTGCTTCTGGGAGGACGACGGCGTCGAGTCCCGCTGGCCGACCATGGCCGGCGCGGCCGACAAGGTCTCCCTGGTCCAGGCCCAACGCGACTACCAGGACTACGGCGCCTGCGACCGGCACGGCCGGCGGTTCGTCCGGCCGCCGGCGGCGGACGAGCCGCTCGATCCGGCCTGGCGCCCGATCGACCTCACGCGCGACTCCTTCGAGGACCGGGAGGCAGCGGCACGAGTCCCGTGGCCGGAAGACCACTCGGTGCTCCGCTGGTGGCTCCCCGCCTTCTGGCGCCGCGACCACCCGGCGTCATGACCTCCCACATCGACGGACTCGTCCAGCAGCTCGACGGCGAGGCCGGCGCGTCCTACGACGCCCGCGCGGAACTGATCTGGATCGGCTCCGACGCCATCCCCGCCGTCATCGGCGGGCTCCCCTCCCTCGGTGGCTTCGGTCGGCTGACCGCCATCGAAGTCTTCGAGAGGTGACCGATGCCGTTCCAGCACCCCGAGACGACCGGCCACGGCTACGTCATCGAGCGCTACGTGACGAGGAAGGACTCGGACCACCCGCGCTACCTCGAACTCAACGGGTCCCGCGTCCTGCGGCCGGGGTGGCCGCACGCCGAACGCTTTGCACGCCACCTGATCGACGATGCCGCCACTGTCACGGACGCCGAACTGGAAGCCCTCCTGGCCTACGAATGGCGCTCGCGCCTCACCGCCGCCTGGCTGATCGGCGTCGACCGCCGCGAAGCGTTCCGCGAGCACCTCGGTGACCTGCTCCTCGCCGGCGAGGTCTGCTACTCCGGCGGCGCCTACCGCTTCGCCCTGGCCAGATTCGGCACGCACGCGGACGCCGAAATCCTCACCGCCTGCCTCCACCGCTATCTCCCCCGCACCGACCTGCGCTACGACCAGCCCGCCGCCCTCGGCGCCCTCCTCCGCCTCGACGCCCGTCTCGGCACCGACCACGCCACCCGCTTCACCCGGCCCGACGGCCACTGGGACCAGTGGGTCAGCGCCCTGGTCCACCTCCGCGACCACCCCGCCTTCACGCCCGCCGAGCAGCACCGCTGGACGGACCTCCACCGCGACTTCGCCAACGGCTGGTCGCGCGACTGAGGCGGCGTCAGAACCCCCAGCAGCGCCGGACCTCGTAGGGCTCAGTCCTCGATCACCGGATTGCACGGCGAGAGGAACGGATCGAGGCGCTCCTCGACGACCCCCCTGCGCATGACGCGCACCCGGAACGCGTTGTCGGCGTTCGGGATGTCGCCCTCGTCGGAGCGGTCGTGGAGCAGCCCCCACGAGCCGGGGAAGCGGCGCGCGATGTACGCCACCAGTTCATCCAGCTGCCCGGCCTCGTAGCCGATGTGGTTCGTGTGGCCGGTGGCCGTGACGACGTCCAGCCCGTTGAAGACGTCGAGCACGACCTTGCAACTGGAGGACCACTGGACCGCGTCGATCCGCGCGCGCAGCTCCTCGACCCCCGACCGCAGAGACTGCGGGTCGTCCTCGTACGGGTCCTCGGAGATACCGAACCAGCCATGGAACTCGTACATGCCCTCACTCCAGCGGAGTTGTGTCGATCACCGGCTCGACACCGTACCGGTGCCCATATTCCTGGAGCTTATCGATCACGCCTGGTCCGGGCGGTCCGTCGAAGTGGAAGTACGGTGTGCGGCCGCTCTGGATCGCCGCCTCGAACGTGGCCTGCGCCTGCTTGCGGAACTTCTTGTTCAGGGTGAAGTCCGCGGGCTTCGCCTGGGCCACGTACTCGTCGCTGATCGCGTCGAACTCGCGGCCGACCGGGTCGTTCTCGAACCTCCTGCGGGGCTCTCCGCCGAGCTTCTCGGCCAGCTTGTCCGCGTCGGCGTCGGGTTTGTTGACCTCGACGAGGTCGCCGAGCCCCCCGTTGTCCTCGTACGGCGCGAGGCCCAGCGGATCGCTGAACCGGTGCGGGTTGTGCACGTACGCCGTCGGGTTGGGGGCGGGCGCGAGGCCCAGCGGGTCGGGCGTGATGTACCGGGCGGTCTGCGGGTCGTAGTAACGGTGGTGGTTGTAGTGGAGACCGGTCTCGGGGTCGAAGTACTGGCCGGGGAACCGCAGTGGCGTGTACGCGGACGCGTCGGCGTTCCACGTCGTGATGCCCCACAGCGTGGTGCGGCTCTGCCAGGCGATGCGCCCGTCCTGGTCGATGAGCTCGGTCGGGGTGCCGATGAGGTCGGTCGCGATCGCGAAGAACCGCGCGTCGATCTCCCGTCGGGTGGCCGTGTCGATGAGCCGTTCGGTCTGGGCGACAGGGGTCAGACCCTCGTGGTCCCAGCTCAGCGTGGTGTGATGAGGCAGCTCGCCGGGGAGTTCCGTGGTCTGCTCGGCGAGCACGGGACCGTCCCAGACGAAGCGCGTGCGCTCGGCCACGGTCCGGCCGTCGGGCGCCATCCGCTCCTTGGCGATGCGCCGGCCGAGCGGGTCGTACCGGTAGCACCACAGCGTGCCGTCCGGGGTCGTGACCTCGATGAGCCGGTCCTCGGCGTCGTACGCGTACGTCCACAGGTCGCGCTTCTTCGACAGCCGGGCCTTCGAGCGGCGGATCAGCCGGCCGGCGTCGTCATACACGTAGCGGACGGCACCGGCCTCCGTGATCCGGGTGCCGGTGTAGGAGCGCTCGCCCCGCGCGTCGCCACCGGCGTGCCGGTCCGGCCAGGCGGCGGAAACGTTGTTGCCGGCGCTGTCGTACGCGTAGGACTCGCTCCACCGGTCGGCCGTGACGGCGGTGACCCGGCCCGTCACGTCCAGGCCGAAGCGGCGCGGGCCGCGCAGGGCGTCGTCGACCGCCACGAGATGACCGTCGTCGCGGTACGCGTACGTCCGCAGGTTCAGCCGGTCGCCACCGCGCGCGATCTCCTGGGCGGTGAGCCGGCCCGCGGCGTCCCAGCCCGACGTCAGCGTAAGCGTCTCCCCGACGCTGCGGGTCAGCTCGCGCCCTGCGGCATCACGCGTGAACACGATGTCGTGGTCCGCGACGGTCAGCGCGGCGGAACGGCCCGCGCTGTCGTGCGTGTACGTGGTGACATGGCCGCTCGGGGTGACACGCCGGGTGCGGCGCCCGGCCGCGTCGTACCCGAACGACAGCGCGTGCCCGTCGACCAGCTCCGTCTTGACCCGGCCCCGGCGGTCGTACGCGTACGTCAGCTCCGCGTCGGGCCCGATGGCCCGCAGCAGCCGGCCCGCGGGGTCGTACTCGTACGTCGTCACGGCACCGCCGGCGTCCTTGCGGACGACCTGGCCGAGCAGGTCCCGCTCATAGCGGACGGCCGCGCCGAGCGGGGTGGTACGGGTCAGCACCCGGCCCAGCGGATCGACGTCGTAGGCGAGGGTGCGGCCGTCGAAGTCGGTCTCGGCGACGAGGTTGCCGACCGGGTCGTAGGTGTAGCTCCACCGCAGTCCCAGGGGGTTGCGGACCTCGGTGAGGCGCAGCTCGGTGTCGTGGGTGAACTCGTGGCGGGTGCCGTCGGGGTCGGTGCGGGCCGTGAGCAGATCGAAGTGGGTGTACTCGAAGGCCGTGGTGCCGCCCTCGGGGTCGGTGTGGCCGAGGCAGTTGCCCTCGCCGTCGTACGTCCACGACTCCACGGCGCCGTCCGGGCCCGTGAACCGCGCGAGCCGCCCCTCGGGCGTCCACTCGAAGCGGGCGGCGGCGCCGCTCGGTCCGGTGCGCTCGGTGATCCGGCCGAAGGCGTCCCGCACGTACGACGTCCTGCCGCCGTCCGGGGCCGTCCGGGCCATGAGAAGGCCCGCGGCATTGTGGTGCAGCAGGGTCGTGGCACCGAGCGGGTCGGTGACCGAGGTGATGTGGCCGAGCGCGTCGTGGGTGTAGCGGGTCGTACGCCCGGCGGGGTCGGTGACCGCGAGCCGGTTGCCGTGCTCGTCGAACTCCTGCTTCCAGCGCAGTCCGCCCGGCTGGACCAGCTCGACCGGCCGGCCGTCGCTGCCGTAGGCCGCCGTCTGCACGCTGCCGTCGGGACGGGTCGTCGAGACGAGACGGCCCTCGTCGTCCCAGCGGAACTCGGTGCGCGCGCCCGGGGATCCCCCCGCTCGCGCGGGAGGGTCGGTACGGGACAGCAGCCGGTCGTCGCGGTCGTAGGTGTACCGGATCGTCGCGCCCGTGGGCCAGGTCTCGGCGACGACCTGGAGGTGGCTGTTGACGGTGTAGCGCCAGAGGTGGCCGAGGGAGTCGGTGACCGTGGTGGTGGTCAGGCCGGTGTCGGGGTGCCGGTCGCTGTAGTGGAACTCCGAGCGCAGGTGCCCCTCGGCACCCGTCTGTGACACGCACCGGTCCCTGTCGTCGTAGACGAAGCTGAAGCTGGAGCCGTTCGTGTCGGTCCAGGCGACGATGCGGCTCTCGGTGTCGTAGGCGAACCGGGTGGGGGTGCCGGAGGACCTGGTGACCTCGGTGAGATGGCCTTCCTCGCTGTATCCGTACCTGGCGATCTCGGTGCCGCCGAGGCTCAGCGAGGTGATCCGGCAGTGCTCCGTGGTGAAGGTGAGGCGGTAGCCACCCGAGTGGGTGAGGGCGAGCGGGGCGCCGTCCTCGTCGTACTCGGCGATGACCGTGTGCCCGTTGCGGTCGGCGATCTCGGCGAGCGGCGCGGAGCCGTTGCCTCCCGGCTCGGCGCCCGGCGGGGCCAGGAAGTGCCGGACGATGCCCGTGTCCGGGTCGGTGAGCGTGTAGCTGCCGTCGGTGTGCCGTTCCAACGGCCAGCGCGGCCCCGCCTCGGGGAGCACCGGTGTGCCGGGGGCGGGGTGCGGATACGGGACGAGCAGGTTGTCCTCACCGTGGAAGACGACACCGATCGGGTCGACGGTCAGGCGCTGGTCGATCGTCGACGACCAGCTCTCGCCGAACCAGCGGCCCGCCCGGTACGAGGACTCGAAGTCCCTGCGGAACGCCAGCGGCAGGCTGCCCGGCAGCAGCACGTCCTCCTGCGGCAGGAACATGCGGCCGGTCGCGAAGTCGACGGGCTCACGGCCGCACCGTTTGCCGTCGGGCCTGCGGACGGTCTCCCTGAGCTCGCGGGCGCGGCGTGCCTTGGCGGCGTCCGCGAGCTCGTCCGTGAGCTTCACGCCCTTCGCGGCGGCTCCGGCACCACCCGTCGCGGCGGTGAGGATCACGTCCGGCACCAGCGTGCCGAGCCCTTCCCCCGGGTCCTTCATGAAGGTGTCCAGCATCTGCTTGCCGGTGCCCCAGGGGTCGTTGGCGACAGTGACGAGCCCGGCCACAGTGCTGTTGAGGCGCGTGAGGTACTCGGCTGGATGCGTGATGTTGTACGGGTCGGTCGGGTTGAGCCCGCGCGCGAAGTTCACGATTCCCGCGGTGCCCTTGACGATGCCGGCGCCGAAGTGGGTCTTCATGAGCTCGACCTCGTCCAGCCCGTCCTTGGCCTGTTCGGCGTAGGAGGGCTTGGGCGGAGCGGCGTCGCGGGCGCGCGTGACGGCGCCGCGCGCGGTCTCGGCCGCGGTGTTGCGCTGCCGGCGTGCCTCGGCCAGGATGTCCTGCGCCTCCTGCATCAGCTGCTTGCCGGGGTCCTGGAACTCCCCTGGTTTCGGCGGGAGTTGTGACGGGTCGCGCTGATCTTCGGGCGTGTCCTTGTACTGGTCGACGGCCTTCCTGTAGGCGTCGACCTTGCCCTGGTGCGCATCGGCGGCCTTCTCGGACGCCTCGGTCCCGGCTTTCCACTTGTCGATCGCGGTCTGCGCCTGATTCTGCGCCCAGGCGACCGTGTCGGCGAACGCGCCCAGGGCCTTGGCCGCCTCCTCGAAGGCGTCGGCGCCCTTGTACCACTTGGGCGGTTCTATCTTCACCGTCTTGCGGAAGGCGTCCGCCGCCTGCCCTTTGAGACTGTCGGAGTCGAGCCCTTCGAGTCCGAGGCCGACGTCGTTGAACGCCCTGCTGAAGTCGTTCAGATGCCCGGCGGTGGCCCGCAGCTTGCCGGGGCTGCCGTAGATGAGCTTGGTCTTGTCCTCGGTCTGCCCGAGGTCCATCTCGTCGACTTCCGCGCCCATGCGGTTCGCCACGGAACGCGATTTCTCGCGGACCCAGTCGGCGCCCGATTCCCAGCCGACGTCGTCGAGCCGGTCGGCCGTCCAGTTGCCGGCGTCCTCCACACGGTTACCGGCCCACTCGACCCCGTCCTCGACCGCGTGCTCCACCGAGTCAGGCGTGACGTCCTTGATGAAGTCGCCGATGCCCACAGCTAGTTCCCCTCGTTACCGTCGCCCGGCTGCGTCTGCCGTGCCCGCTCCTCGGGCGAGGGTCCGAAGGTGTCGTCCACCGCCTGGTCGAACTGCTTCTGGTCGACGCCGAACACCTCGTTGAGCACGTCGGACTGCATGCCGCCCTGGCCCTCGGTCAGCACCGACCGACCGGTGTCCTTCCACGTCTGCAGCGCCTCGTCACCCGCGTCCTCGAAGGACTTGGCGCTGTAGTCGGGGTCGAGCCAGTCGGGCTTGGCCACCTCTCCCCAGCTCTGCCCGGCCAGTTCCTCCTCCGTCGCGTCCGGGTTGCCGCCCGCGATCGCGTTGAGTCCGTACTTGAACGTGGTCTCGACGTACCTGTCCTCTTCCCAGACCAGCCCCGCCGCGAGGCCCAGTTTCGCCGCGATCGCGTTGGCGTCCTGAACCAGGGCTCGCACGCCCCACTCCCAGCGCTCGCAGTAGTCCTCGAAGTCGACGGACAGACCATGATGGCCGGCCTCCATACCGGTCATCGCGAGCTGGGAGAACCCTTTGCCCATGACGGAGCCGGTGGCGTCGCCCACCTCGCCCAGCTCTCCGATGGCCTCGCGCAGCCCGGTGGTGATGCGCCGCACGCTGTACGGATCGACGTGCAGATCCGCCCCCTCGCCGCCCATCAGCCCACCTCTGCGGCGGTGTCGGATGCGCGGTCCACGGCGACGGACTCCGGCACGAGCCCGAGGACCGGCGGAAAGAGCATCGCACCGTCCTCGTCGGCCACGTCGACGGCGATCCCGGCAGGCTCCTCCATGGCGGGCACGACCTCGTCGAGCAACCGCGCCCCGAGCAGCTCCGCAAAGTCCCAGGCGCGCCGGCTCTCTCCGCGCGTACGCGCAAACCGTGCGAGCGCCTCCTCAGAGGTGAACGCGAAGATCCACCGCACCCCTCCCAGGTGTCCCGTCCACACCCGTCCGCCGTCGAGCGGCACCAGGAGCGCAGCGCGCCGCAACTCCCCGACCATCTCCCGGGGGTCCCCCACCCCGCCTCTGCACTCGGCGATGCGCTCGGCAAGTACCGCCCCCGCCCCGTTGCTCACCACGACCTCCGTACGCACATTCGTCAGCAGGACACCATCCAGCACCGTAGGACAACACGCCGTGACGCCACATCCGGTTGCACCATCACCACACACGGACAGCACGCTCCGTGCAGACGAAGGTCCCGGATCCGACATGGAGAAGGGCTCGCCTCCCCAGGCGAGCCCTTGCTCTGAGTTCCGTTGTCTCAGAGGAGAGAACGGTTACTCATCAGACGTTGAACCGGAACGTACACGACAACGCTCCCACCCGCGAAAACGTGGTTCTGGGGCGTCCAGGTCGGCACAGAATCAGCACGGTGTCGCATGCTCCTCGCACGCCGACGGAGGCTGGACCTCCAGGATCGTCGCCGTCCCGCCCACCACCGCGGTCTCGTACAGCGTGATCCGGTCGCCCGGGCCGAGGTGCCTCCACCGCGCCGCGGTCAGGGGCAGGAGCCGCACCGGAGCCTGAGCACCGGGTGCGAGGTCACCGGCAAACTCGACCCACAGCCGGGCGATGTCCAGTTCACGCGCTCCGTCGTCCGTCCGGTTGCCGATGTCCCACATGGGCCGCAACACCCCGGCTCCGGGAATCGGTGTGCGCCGGAACGTCTCACCGGCCGGGCGGAGGACCAGTTCGGCCCGGATGACGCCCATTCTCGTCTCTGCACCCCGCCACGAGCACCACTCGCGGCTCCGTTCGAGCCCCAGCGTCCCGGCCGCGAGCTCCAGCTCGTCCCAGAAACCCGTCGGCGCGGTCCATCCGTCACCCAGCTCCTGCAGCAGGTCGAGTGCCACTTCCCACTCGTCGTGCGCGAGGTAGTCCCAGACATCGGAAACGGTGATGTCGTTGCCTGTCGCCACCCCGTCGGGCACCAGCAGCGAGGCGGCCTCAAGTATCCCGACGACATCCATGCGCCGATTATGGATCAGGCGCACAACGCCCCCTTGACGGCCTCCATCGCTAGGGTTGACTCATGACCGCACTGCCCGACTGGATGCGCCCGCCGCGCGCGGAAGGCTGGTTCGCGGAGGACCTGGATCGCCTCCCCGAGGCACCACGCCACACCGAGCTGATCGATGGAGCCCTCGTCTTCATGATGTCGCCCCAGCGGTCCTGGCATGGCCGCCTCGTCACCGCCCTGACCACCACGCTCATGGCGCAGGCTCCGACTGGCATCGAGGTCGAGCGTGAGATGACGATCCGCCTCGATGCCCGCAACCGCCCGGAGCCGGACCTCCTGCTGACGGACCTGCCCTACGACCCCGACCGCACCTGGTACGCCCCGGAAGACGTGAAGCTCGTCGTCGAGGCGGTATCCCCCGAATCCGCCCACCGCGATCGCACCGTAAAACTCCGCAAGTACGCAGAGGCCGGCATCCCGCACTACTGGTGCATCGAGGACGAGGACGGCGCACCCGTCGTCCACGTCTACGAGCTCGACGAACCCACCGGCGCCTACGCGCCCGCCGGCATCTTCCGGGGCACCCTCCAGCGCCCGGTGCCGTTCAAGATCAGCCTGGACCTCGACAAGCTCACGCCGCCCCGACGCGGCTGAAAAGTCAGCACCAAGTCAGCACGGGAACGGGGAAGGGGTCGGACTCGCCAGAGTCCGACCCCTTCCGACCTGCACACTTGACGAAAGTATCTAACGTGCAGTAGCGAGGCGGCTACACGTTGAAGCGGAACTCCACCACGTCCCCGTCCTGCATCACATAGTCCTTGCCCTCCATACGCGCCTTGCCCTTGGCGCGGGCCTCGGCGACCGAGCCCATCTCGACCAGGTCCGCGAAGGAGACGACCTCGGCCTTGATGAAGCCCTTCTGGAAGTCGGTGTGGATCACACCGGCAGCCTCGGGGGCCGTGGCGCCCTTCTTGATGGTCCAGGCGCGGGACTCCTTGGGGCCGGCCGTCAGGTAGGTCTGCAGGCCCAGGGACTTGAAGCCGACGCGGGCCAGGGTGGCGAGGCCCGGCTCCTCGGCTCCCACCGACTCAAGGAGCTCCAGGGCGTCCTCCTCGTCCAGCTCGGCGAGGTCGGCCTCCAGCTTGGCGTTCAGGAAGATCGCCTCGGCCGGGGCGACCAGGGCTCGCTGCTCGTTCTTGAAGTCCTCGTCGGTCAGCTCGTCCTCGTCGACGTTGAAGACGTACAGGAACGGCTTGGTGGTGAGCAGGTGCAGGTCGTGCAGCAGTTCGTTGCGCTCCGTGCCCTGGACGATGCCGTGCGCGAAGAGCGTGTCGCCCTTCTCCAGGATCTCCTTGGCCTCCTCGACGGCCTTGACCTTGGGAGCGATGTCCTTCTTGATCCGGGACTCCTTCTGGAGGCGCGGCAGGACCTTCTCGATGGTCTGGAGGTCGGCGAGGATCAGCTCGGTGTTGATCGTCTCGATGTCGTCCTTCGGCGAGACCTTGCCGTCGACGTGCACGACGTTCTCGTCCTTGAAGGCGCGGATGACCTGGCAGATCGCGTCGGACTCGCGGATGTTCGCGAGGAACTTGTTGCCCAGGCCCTCGCCCTCGGAAGCGCCGCGCACGATGCCGGCGATGTCGACGAAGTCGACCGTGGCCGGAAGGATGCGCTCCGACTTGAAGATCGAGGCCAGCTGCGCGAGGCGGGCGTCGGGGACACCGACCACGCCGACGTTCGGCTCGATCGTGGCGAACGGGTAGTTGGCCGCCAGCACGTCGTTCTTGGTCAGGGCGTTGAAAAGGGTCGACTTGCCGACGTTCGGCAGGCCGACGATTCCGATCGTGAGCGACACGTTGCGACTTCCCGTAGATGAGTGGGGCCAGAGGCTGCCAGGGGGCCAGAGACACTGGCCGATCCACCAGTCTACGGCGTCTGCCACGGCGGGCTCGCGGGAGCGTCGAACGTCCGGCCAAGCTGTCTTCATCGGCGTGTCTGACGGGCGATTCGACACATAAACAGACCTAGGTTGGTCCAATGGAGCAACGCAGGACGCGACCCCCTCACATCGGACGGCGACGTGGCACACCGTCCGGTATGAGGGGGTCGCTGCCATCGCAGGCAAGACGGCGGGCGGGCGAGGGCAGGCCGGCGCCCAGGGGGGAGCGGGCCGCGCGCCCGGTACGGGCCGACCGGCCGGTGCGGCCCGGCGGGGTGCCGGGCCCCCGGCTCACCGGGCTCGGCGGGGGGCTTTTCGGCGTGGTCGCGATGTTCCTGCTCGGTTGCCTCGACCAGCTGCTGTTCGGGGCGTCCCTGACGCTGTACGGCGTGCTGTTCGTGCCGGTGTGCGTGCTGACCGCGCTGTGGGTGCGGGGCGGTGATCTGCTCACCGCGCCCGTCGTCGTGCCGATCGCCTTCGCCGTGGGCCTCTTCCCCCTCGCCGACGGCAGCGGGGGGCTGGTCGGCCGGCTGATGGGACTGGTCACCGGGCTCGCCACCCAGGCGGGCTGGCTGTACGGAGGGACGCTGGTCGCGGGGGTCATCGTGCTCGTACGCCGGGTGCTGTGGGTGCGGGCCCGCCGACGTCGCTAGAGCCTGTCCGGCGGATCAGGCCGGCTCCGGGCGGCGATGCCTCATCGGCGCAGGTGAGCGAGGTCAGCTGCGCATGCCGGACCCCGCGATTCCGGAATGCTCCGCCGGGCAGGCGTGCCTCGGCACTAGCTCGCCCGGGCCTGCGACGCCCGCATCGCCGCTCCGACGATCCCCGCGTTGTTCTGCAGCTGGGCCGGCACGATCTCGGCCTTGATGCCTTCGATGAAGTGCAGGAACTTGTCCGCCTTGCGGCTCACCCCGCCGCCGATGATGAACAGCTCGGGCGAGAAGAGCATCTCGACGTGCGCGAGGTACTTCTGGACGCGGCGGGCCCAGTGCTCCCAGGTCATCTCGTTGTCGTCCTTGACCTTGCTGGAGGCCCGCTTCTCCGCGTCGTGGCCGTTCAGCTCCAGGTGGCCCAGTTCGGTGTTGGGCAGGAGGGCGCCGTCCACGAAGACGGCGCTGCCGATGCCGGTGCCGAAGGTGAGCAGGATGACCGTGCCCCGGCGGCCCTGGCCGGCGCCGAACTGCATCTCTGCGACGCCCGCCGCGTCCGCGTCGTTGACCACCGTCACCGGCAGGCCGCCCAGCCGTCCGCTGAACAGGGCGCGCGCGTCCGTGTCGACCCAGCTCTTGTCGACGTTGGCCGCCGTACGGACCGTGGCGCCGCCGGTGACCACTCCGGGGAAGGTCAGGCCGACGGGGCCCGTCCAGCCGAAGTGGTCGATGACCTGCTTCACCCCGTCGGCCACGCCGTCGGGCGTCGCCGGGTGCGGGGTGAGCACCTTGCACCGCTCCTGGGCCAGGTCGCCCTTGCCCAGGTCCACAGGGGCGCCCTTGATCCCGGATCCGCCGATGTCCACGCCGAAGATCTGCATGGCTCCACGTTACGTCGGACGACTGACAGTCACTACGGTGTACGCCCGTGCGCAGGGCGCTGGATCACTCCGCAGCGGTGTCCGTGGCACCCGATCCGCCGCGCTCGGCGACCAGGGCGGCGGCCTCTTCGCGCAGGTCGCGGCGGAGCTCCTTGGGCAGCGAGAAGGTGATGGACTCCTCGGCCGCCTTGACGAGCTCGACATCGCCGTAGCCGCGCTCGGCGAGCCACTGAAGGACCTGCTCGACCAGGACCTCGGGGACGGAGGCGCCGGAGGTGACGCCCACCGTGGTGACGCCCTCCAGCCAGGCCTCGTCGATCTCGTCGGCGAAGTCCACCAGGTAGGCCTCGCGGGAGCCGGCGAGCTTGGCGACCTCGACCAGGCGCTTGGAGTTGGAGGAGTTGCGCGAGCCGACCACGATGACCAGCTCGGCCTCGGCGCCCATCTGCTTCACTGCGAGCTGGCGGTTCTGCGTGGCGTAGCAGATGTCGTCGCTGGGCGGGGAGAGCAGCTGCGGGAACTTCGTCTTCAGGGCGTCGACGGTCTCCATGGTCTCGTCCACGGAGAGGGTGGTCTGGGACAGCCAGACGACCTTCGACTCGTCGCGGACCTCGACCTCGGCGACGTCCCCGGGGCCGTCGACCAGCTGGATGTGGTCGGGGGCCTCGCCGGAGGTGCCGATGACCTCCTCGTGGCCCTCGTGGCCGATGAGGAGGATGTCGTAGTCCTCGTTGGCGTACCGGACGGCTTCCTTGTGGACCTTGGTGACCAGCGGGCAGGTCGCGTCGATGGTGGCGAGACGGCCGCGCTCGGCCTCCTCGTGGACCACCGGGGCGACACCGTGTGCCGAGAACATCACGATGTTGCCCGCCGGCACCTCCTCCGTCCGCTCGACGAAGACGGCGCCCTTCTTCTCCAGGGTCTGCACGACGTACTTGTTGTGGACGATCTCGTGCCGGACGTAGATCGGGGCCCCGTACTGCTCCAGGGCCTTCTCGACGGCGATCACGGCGCGGTCGACACCGGCGCAGTAGCCCCGGGGGGCGGCGAGCAGGACACGGCGGCCAGGCGAAGCGGTCATGGGACCCATCGTAAGGCCGCGTTCGGCGGGCCCGGGATCGCGTCCCCATCCCCTCCAGGGGAAAACCGGGACCTATGTCCGACACCGGCACGGCCGCACCCGAGGCCGAGGCCCGCCACCGGCTGCGCCGCAGTCCGGGTTTCCGGGACCTGGTGGTCCACGGGCTGCTGTTCATCGCTCCGACGGCACCGGTCGGTGTGTTCGGCACGGTGGACGCCAGTCGCACGGGGCGGTGGCGCTGGTGTACGTCGTGGCCACCGTGGCGATGACGGTCACCGCGTTCCGTTACGCGCAGATGGTCCGGGTGGTTCCCCGGGCGGGGTCGGTGTTCGCCTACGCGCGCGGGGGGGTCGGGCGGGGTGCCGGGTTGGTCGCGGGCTGGATGGCGATGCTGGACTATGTGCTGATCCCGGCGGTGGCCTGCCTGTTCTCCGGGATCGCGCTGAACGCGCTGGTCTCCGAGGTGTCGCGGTGGGACGCTGCTGCACGCGAGCGTGGTGGGGTTCTTCGCGGTACGGCAGGCCGGTGAGCCGGTGGCGGCATGTGCTGGTGCCGGTGGCGGGTGCGGCGATCACGGTGGCGGTGATCGCGCAGGCGTCGGGGGCGGCGCAGGCGGTGGGTGCGGCGTGGCTGGTCATCGGCCTGCTGGTGCTGGTGGGGCAGCGGGGACGAACGAGCCCGTCCGGCGCCCGAGGACGCCGCCTTTTGTCAGTACCGGCCACTACGCTCGCCGCATGGCTGTGAACACGTCGCCCGAAGCGCCCCTCCCCGTCGGTGAGGTCTCCCGGCTGATCGGGGGCTGGATCGACCGGCTCGGCGCGGTGTGGGTCGAGGGGCAGATCACACAGTTGTCGCGGCGGCCGGGGGCCGGGGTCGTGTTCCTCACCCTGCGGGACCCCTCGTACGACATCTCCGTCGGCGTGACCTGCTACCGGCAGGTGTTCGACGCGGTCGCCGATGTCGTCGGCGAGGGTGCGCGTGTCGTCGTACTGGCGAAGCCGGAGTGGTACGCCCCGCGCGGGCAGCTGTCGCTGCGGGCCGCCGAGATCAAGCCCGTCGGCGTCGGCGAGCTGCTGGCCCGGCTGGAGCAGCTGAAGAAGGCGCTCGCGGCCGAGGGGCTGTTCGCTCCGGAGCGGAAGAAGCCGCTGCCCTTCCTGCCCCAGCTGATCGGGCTGGTCTGCGGCCGCGCGTCCGCCGCGGAGCGGGACGTGCTGGAGAACGCCCGCCACCGCTGGCCCGCCGTCCGCTTCGAGGTGCGCAACGTCGCCGTGCAGGGTGTGCACGCCGTGCCGCAGGTCGTCCAGGCCGTCAAGGAGCTGGACGCCGTCGACGACGTGGACGTCATCATCGTCGCCCGCGGCGGCGGCAGCGTGGAGGACCTGCTGCCGTTCTCCGACGAGCAGCTCGTGCGGGCGGCCGCGCAGTGCCGTACGCCCGTGGTCTCGGCCATCGGGCACGAGCCGGACAACCCGCTGCTGGACCACGTCGCCGACCTGCGCGCCTCCACCCCGACCGACGCCGCCAAGAAGGTCGTGCCGGACGTGGGCGAGGAGTTCGAGCGGGTGCGGATGCTGCGGGACCGGGCCCGGCGGTGTGTGGAGGCGTTCGTGGACCGGGAGCAGCGGGGTCTCGCGCACGCGCTGGCGCGGCCCTCGATAGAGGATCCGCACCGGATGATCGACGAGCGCGCGGACCACGTGGCCGCACTGCTGGACCGCGGCCGGCGCACCCTCGGCCATCTCCTGGACCGCGCCGACTCGGAGCTGACGCACACGCACGCGCGCGTGGTGGCCCTCTCCCCCGCCGCCACGCTCAAGCGCGGGTACGCGGTGCTGCAGAAGGCCGACGGGCACGTGGTGCGCGATCCGGAGGAAGTGGCGCAGGGCGAGGCGCTGCGGGCGCGGGTCGCCGAGGGCGAGTTCAGCGTACGTGTCGATGTCTAGGGTGGGTGGATGACCAGCAAGGTGGATGAAGCGCTCTCGTACGAGCAGGCGCGGGACGAGTTGATCGAGGTCGTACGGCGGCTGGAGGCCGGTGGTACGACGCTGGAGGAGTCCCTGGCGCTGTGGGAGCGCGGCGAGGAGCTGGCCAAGGTGTGCCGGCGCTGGCTGGAGGGCGCCCGGGCCCGGCTGGACGCGGCGCTCGCCGAGGAAGAGGCCGGGGAGGACACCGAGTAGGCACGGCCGGGTGCTGTGAAGCGGATCACCACGCCCCGCTTTTTGTTGAAGGTTGAACTTCTCTCGCGTAGGGTCATGATGCCCACTCAGCCGGTCCGGCACCCCGGACCGGCCACGCACCCGAGGAAGTCACGCATGTCTCTCGTTCTTGACCCCGCCGCCCAGGACCTGCTGTTCCGCGAGGCCCGCACCGCGAACACCTTCACCGACGAGCCGGTCACCGAGGAGCAGGTCCAGGCGATCTACGACCTGGTCAAGTACGGCCCCACCGCCTTCAACCAGACCCCGCTGCGCATCACCCTGGTCCGCTCCCCCGAGGCCCGTGAGCGCCTGGTGCAGCACATGTCCGAGGGCAACCGGCCGAAGACCGCCACCGCCCCGCTGGTCGCGATCCTCGCCGCGGACAACGAGTTCCACGAGGAACTGCCGGCCCTGTTCCCGGCCTTCCCCCAGGCCAAGGACCTGTTCTTCAGCGAGCGCCCGGCCCGTGAGGGCTCGGCCGCGATGAACGCCGCCCTGCAGGCCGCGTACTTCATCGTCGGCGTCCGCGCCGCCGGCCTCGCCGCCGGCCCGATGACCGGCTTCGACTTCGAGGGCGTCCGCAAGGAGTTCCTGGACGACGACCACACCCCGCTGATGGTCGTCAACATCGGCAGGCCGGGTCCGGACGCCTGGTACCCGCGCTCGCCGCGCCTGGCGTACGAGGACGTCGTCACGACCGTCTGAGCCGCCCCCCGCGCACAGGTGAGAGGCCCCCGCCGCGGGGCGAATTCCAGGGGTCGTTGCAACACAGTGATCAACTGGCTGTGGCCAGGAGCTTAGCGAGGCGCTCGGCTGGGGTTTCCCAGCCGAGCGTTTT
>NZ_JBIWPP010000021.1:0-151863 GCF_044768335.1 Streptomyces sp. NPDC101151
CCGGCCACGGCCCCGAGAACATGGCCACCCTGCGCAACACCGCCCTCAACCGGCTACGCGCCACCGCCGCCACCAACATGACCGAAGCCGTCCGCTTCCGTTGGTCATCGGGGGATGCCGAGGAGGTCGAGCGGGGCGGTGAAGGGTTCGTAGGACTTGACTCTGTCGGGGATCTTGGAGTTTCGCGGTGCGGCAGCGGGGTCAAGGGGCATGCTCGGGTAGTTCCGTTGACCGATGCAGCTGTCGAGGTGCCCGTTGTCCCTGCGCCCGCGTTCCGGTGAGCAAGTCCCGCGTCTCACTGCCAGGTCCTGCGCCAGATCATGGTGCAGAACTACCACCGTGACGCCGCAGGACACCTGCGCTGGCGCACCGCCGAAACGGAAGGCGGGTCCGGGCTGCCGCCCTCGTCCCGGACGATCGTCTCTCCCTACGACACCTCGGCCCGCTACGCACGGCACGGACACATCATCAGCTGGAAGGGGTTCTCCGCTCACCTGACCGAGACCTGTGCTCCCGACAGCCCCAACGTGATCACGGACGTGGCCACCACCGCGGCCACCACCCACGACAGCCAGGTCCTGCCCGGCATCCACACCCGCCTGCTCCGTCGCGGACTGCTGCCCGCCGAGCACCTGGTCGACGCCGGCTACACCTCCCTGCCCCACCTGGAACAAGCCGCACGTGATCACCAGGTCACCGTCTCCGGGCCACTCCGGGGCAACCCCACCCGCCAACACCGCCGAGGCGAGGGCTTCGCCCGGGACGACTTCCACATCGACTACGACCGCCGACAGGTCACCTGCCCCCAGGGGCAGGTCAGCCAGGGCTGGCACGGCCCCTACCCGACCTCCTCACCCACCGCGGCCCCGCTGATCGTGGCACGGTTCACCAAGAGCCTGTGCCACCCCTGCCCGGCCCGCGCCCAGTGCACCACCTCCCGCGAAAGCACCCGCACCGTGGGTTTTCCCCCACGAGAACTCCGCGACCTGCAACTCCGCGTCCGCACCGAGCAGCAGACGCCCGAGTGGAAGACCCGCTACGCGGTCCGCTCCGGAGTGGAGGGCACGGTCAACGAGTTCGCCCACGGACACGGCATGCGCCGCTGCCGCTACCGAGGACAGGGAAAGGCCCACATCCAGCACGTCCTGACGGCCATCGCCGTCAACATCGAGCGCCTCAGCGGACTGCCGCCGACCGAGGAAGCACCCACGCCCCGTCGGCCGACCGCCTTCCAGAACTACCTCGCCCAGCACGAGATACCCCGGCCGAAGTCCTGGCGAATCCTCCAGCGCTCGGTCCTGCCGCTCGGCGGCATCCCCTCCGCCGTATGACGGTACTTTTCCGGAAACGGCGACCGCGTCAGCGTCGCCGACGTGGACGAGACCAAGGTGCGCTCGCTGCTCGGCCCGTCCCGCCCGGACGGCGTTCCCTACGAAGGGCTGCCGATCGGCCGCCCCATCACGGCGGCGACGTACGACTACCTGGACGCGACAGCCCCCGAGTACAGCCGTTTCATGCTCCAGCAGATCTACTTCCCCTCCGTCACCAATGTGCTCGCCCAGGCCGCCGGCCCACCCCACTGGTTCGGCATCCCCGCACGTGACCTCCGCTCTCGCTGGAGGTCCTGGCTCACGCTGCTCGCGATGACCGAGGCCGACAACGAAGGCACATTCGGTCTGGTCCCGCCGCTCACCGGCAGCTTCACCCGCCTGGCTCCCGGGCTCGGCCTGGGCACCATGGCCTACCACCCCACCGCCCGCACACTCGACGGCTGGCAGCAGGCGGACACCGCGCTGCGGGACATCCTCGAAAAGGACGGCCTGGCCCGCGTCCGGCCCTGGAGCACGGACGTCGCCGGGAGCGTGACCGCCCATCCCATCGGTTCAGCCCGGATGGGCGACAGCCCCGACACCAGCGCCCTCACCGACAGCAATGAACGCCGCGGCCATCCCGGCATCTTCGTCACCGACGGCTCCGCGGTGCCCACCTCCCTCACCGTCAACCCGTCACTCACCATCGCCGAACGCGCCACGCCCACGATCACCGACCGCGCGGCGCAGGCCGGCGTCCCGGTCCGGTACGGGGCACCGCCTCCGACGCCCTGACCTGCAGCACCGGCAGCACCGGCAGCACCGGCAGCACCGGCAGCACCGGCAGCACCGGCAGCACCGGCAGCACCGGCAGCACCGGCAGCACCGGCAGCACCGGCAGGCGCAACGTCCCAGGACCACAGCGGGGACGGCCTGCACGGTGGCGCGCGACTCCGAGGAGCCCCGGACGCCAGGCAGGCCGTCCGCTCTCCGTGCCGTGATGCGAGAGGCAAGTAGGTGGCGTTGCCGGCGGCGGTAGCGGTAGCGGTAGCGGTAGCGGCGAACTGCCACCTCGACGGGGCTCTGTCGGACTTCGTGACAAGGTCGAGCAGGCAGCCGAGGTGCAGGACGCCCTCGGGGGCGTCGGGGTTCTCAGGGATGCGTGCCAGATGTGCGGGGGCGTCACTGCCGCACACCAGGTCGCGGCAGAGTGCCTCGGGGCAGAAGTCGCGGCACGGCCTCCTCAGAGGCGACCGACGGCCGTCCGTGTGTCGCCGTGGGCCTCGGACAGGCGTCGGGCAGCCTCTTCGGCCGTGCAGTGGGCGAGGAGCATCACGATGGCGGTCTTGGCGTGGCCGTCGGCGGCCCGCAGGGCCTCGGCGGCGGTGTCGGGGTCGGTGCCGGTGGCCTGGACGACGATGCGGCGGGCTCGGTCGACGAGCTTGTCGTTGCTGGCCTTGACGTCGACCATGAGGTTTCCGTAGGCCTTGCCCAGGCGCACCATCGAGGCGGTGGAGAGCATGTTGCAGACCATCTTCTCGGCGGTGCCGGCCTTGAGGCGCGTCGACCCCGTGAGCGCCTCGGGGCCGGTGGGGATCTCGATCGGGATGTCGGCGTAGCGGCTCACGACCGCGTCGCGGTTGCAGGCGATCGTCACCGTGGTGGCGCCCTTGGCCGCTGCGTGCTGCAGGCCGCCGACGACGTAGGGGGTACGGCCGCTGGCGGCGAGCCCGACGACCGTGTCCAGTTCGTTCAGGCCGATCTCGTCGAGGTCGGCGGCCGCCCTGCTGGGTTCGTCCTCCGCACCCTCGACCGCCATGGCGAAGGCGCCCGGCCCGCCGGAGAGCAGTCCCACGACCTGTTCGGGTGCGGTGCCGAAAGTCGGCGGGCACTCGACGGCGTCGAGCAGGCCGATACGGCCGCTGGTGCCGGCGCCGATGTAGATCAGCCGTCCGCCCCGCCGCAGCGACTCAGTGATCGCCTCGACGGCGGCCCCGATCTCCGGGAGGGCGTCGCGTACCGCGACGGCGACGGTCTGGTCCTCGTCGTTCATGACCGAGAGCAGTTCGGTGACCGGCATGCGGTCCAGATCAGCGGTCCGCTCGTTGCGGGTCTCGGTGCCGAGTGTGCTGAGGTCCACGGCGCGGTCGTCCTTTCGGGGTGGTGCTCGGGGATGGTGCTGGGGAAGGGGGAAGGTCAGGGGCGGGCGGTCAGTCGTCGGCCGGTGCACGGCGCTGCGCCTGGTGACGCCTGCGGCGCTGGACCGCACCGTAGGTCTTGTCCAGCGCCGCGGTCGTGGCCTCGTAGGACCGTTGTGCGACGCCGACGAACAGGCAGTCGATGAGCGCCAGTTGGGCGATGCGGCTGACGGTCGCGCCGGAGCGGAAGGGAGTCTCCCGGGCGCAGGTCGTCAGCACGACGTCCGCGCTCTCCGCGAGGGTCGAGCGCGGGGCGTTGGTCAGAGCGATCGTGGTGGCGCCGTGTTCCGCGGCGGCCTGGAGGGGCTCGACGGTGTCCTCGGTCTCTCCGGAGTGCGAGATGGCCAGGGCGACGTCTCCGGGGCCGAGGAGGGCGGCAGCGGTGAGTGCGGCGTGCCGGTCGGTCCAGATGAACGCCACGCGGCCGATGCGGTGCAGTTTCTGGTGCAGGTCCTGGCCGACGAAGGCGCTGGCGCCGACGCCGAAGATGTCGATTCTGCAGGCTCCCGCCACGGCGTCCACGGCCCGGCCCAGCGCTTCGACATCTGCTCCGGCCCCGGTGTCCTCCAGGGCGCGCACCTCGTTGTAGATGATCTTGCTGACGATCTCGCCCAGGGTGTCGGTGGCACTGATGTCGGTGCCGGGTGCCGGGCGGTCGCCGCTGAGGGCGTGCTCGCGTGCCGCGGCCGCGGCCAGCGCCAGGCGCAGCTGCGGGTAGTTGGTGATCTCTATCGCCCGGCAGAAGCGCATCACCGTCGCCACCGAGGTGTCGGCCCGCTTGGCAAGGGCGCTGATCGACAGCTCCGCCGCCTGCGCCGGATCCGCCAGGACGGCCTCGGCCACACGTCGCTCCGACGGGGCGAAGGACGACAGCGTCGCGCGGATGCGCGCCAGAGTCCCGGCGGCGGAGGTGTCCTCCGCGGGCTGGGCCGGCGTGCGAGGTGGTTCCCTGCGGGCCATCTGCCGATCCTCCTGAGTAGGTGGCGACACGGTAACCATGGGCCCGGCCACTCGTCAAAAAGTTACGTGAGGAACTACGTGACGTTACTTATTGACATCTGGAAGCCATCGTTCCGATACTCGCTGAACCGCGACCGTCCGGTCACCGGCCCTCCGGCCGTTCCGTGACCGACCGACCAAGCGACCGACAGAGCGACAGAGCGACAGAGCGACAGAGCGACGAAACCCTGATGACACGAAGGCGCGCCGTATGACAGCAGCAGTGGCCGTGGATCTGGGCAAGACCGGCTGCCGTGCCGTGTTGTGGAACGGCGACGACGGTGGCCCCCAGGAGATCCGCGAGGTGCCCGGGGCCCCCGGGCTCGCCGCCGGCAACGGAGTGGCGACGGCCCGTGCCGCCGTGCTCGCCGCCGTCCTCCCCCTCCTCGAACGGGAGCCCTCGCCGCGTCCGGCGGCAGTCTGCGTGGGCGCGGCGGGGGCGGCCTCCGCACCGGAGGCGGCTCGCGCCCTGGCGGGTCTGCTCCTGGAGGACCTGCCCACGGAGGAGGTGGCCGTCACCAGCGACGCCGTCACCGCCCACGCCGGTGCCCTCGGCGGTGACACCGGTGTGGTCCTCGCGATCGGCACCGGCTCCGTCGCCATCGGCATCGGGGACGACGGCTCGTACGCTCGCGTCGACGGGTGGGGCCCCTGGCTCGGCGACGAGGGCAGTGGCGCCTGGATCGGCGCCGCCGGACTGCGGGCCGCACTGCGAGCCCACGACGGACGTGGCCCGGACACCGCACTGCTGTCCGCCGCCGTCGAGCGTTTCGGCGATCCGGACCGGCTGCCCCTGGCCGTCGGCCGCGACGGCAACCCCGCCCGCACCGCCGCGTCCTTCGCCCCGGACGTCGCGCGCCTGGCAGCAGCGGGAGACGCCGCGGCCTCGACGATCGTCCGGGACGCTGCCACCGTGCTCGGCGAGGCCGTGCTGGCCGCCGCCCGCCGGATCGCCGGTGACGCCCTGTCCGTCACCGTCACCGGCGGACTCACCGGCCTCGGTGAACCGCTCCTCGGGCCAGTGCGGTCGGCGCTGCACGGCTTCCCGCGCCCCCTCCGCCTTCGATCCCCGCTCGGGAACCCGCTGGACGGTGCACGCCTGCTGGCGCTGGACGCCCTCGCACCACACGAACCACACGTCGTCCGCGTACGCCGGGCGGCCCCCTTTTTCACCGTTCCCACCCCGCCGGTGACCCCGCCGGCCATTGGTTAGGAGAGAGCGTGCGCCAACTCGACCTCGTGGTGATCGTCGTCTATCTGGTGGCGATCGCCGTGATCGGACTGCGCCTGGCCGGTCGCCAGAAGACGGCGAAGGACTACTTCGTCGGCGAAAGCCACATGCCGTGGTGGACCGTCTCGTTCTCCGTGGTGGCCACCGAGACCAGCGTGCTCACCGTCATCAGCGTGCCCGGCGGCGCGTACAGCGGGCAGGGCTTCGGGAACGTCGAACTGGCCCTCGGTTACGTCATCGGCCGCGTCGTGGTGGCCACCGTACTGATCCCCCTGTACAAGCGCGGCGGCTTCGTCAGTGCCTACCAGTACCTGGGCAGCAGATTCGGGCTCAGGCTGCAGGGGCTGGCCTCGGTGACGTTCGTCTTCACCCGGCTCCTGGCCGAGGGCGTCCGGCTGTTCGCCTCCGCGATCCCGATCAAGCTGCTGCTGGACGAGTTCGGTGTGCACGCGAGCTTCCGCGCCATCATCATCGTGCTGACGCTGATCACCGTCGTCTACACCTACCTCGGTGGCATCAAGGCCGTCATCTGGACTGACGCCATCCAGATGGGCCTCTACCTGGGCGGTGCGATCCTCGCCATCGCCGTGCTCTCCGGCCACGTCGGCGCCGACGGCTTCTCGCGCGCACTGCACTCGGGCCACTTCAAGCTCTTCGACACCAACTTCGACCTGGCGCACATCCTCACCAGCCCGTTCGCCCTGCCCACCGCGATCATCGGCGGCGCCATCTTCGCCATGGCCAGCCACGGCTCCGACCAGCTGATCGTGCAACGCATCCTGACCACCCGCTCCCTGCGCGACGGCCAGAAGGCCATGATCGCCTCCGGCGTCTTCGTCACCGTCCAGTTCGCCGCCTTCTCCCTCGTCGGCGCGCTGCTGTGGTCGTACAACCAGGGCAAGGACTTCAAGGCACTGGGCCTGGCCAGCTCCGACAACCTCTACCCGCACTTCATCCTGCACGGGCTTCCCGTGGTGATCTCCGGACTGCTCGTGGCGGGCATCCTCGGCGCCGCGATGGGCTCGCTGTCCTCGGCGCTGAACTCCATGTCGAACTCGACGGTCGCCGACATCATCCACAGCTTCTTCCGCACCACGCCCTCCGAGGAGTTCCTCCTCAAGCTCGCCCGGCTGATGACGCTGGTGTGGGCGGTGCTGATGGCTGTCTTCGCCTGCGCCTTCAGCACCAGTACGGGCAACGTCTATCTGACGGGTCTGACGATCGCGGGCTACACCTACGGTGCGCTGCTCGGCGCCTTCCTGCTCGGCCGTCTCGTACGGCGCGCCAACGAGATCGACTCCGTCGTCGCCTTCCTGGTGACGATCGGTGTGATGACGTACATCGTGCGCAGCGTCAAGATCGACGTGACCGTGGCCGGCGCCACCGTGCCCACCGCCATCGCCGCCCAGTGGCTCGTGCCCATCGGTGTCCTGGTCACTCTGGCCGTCGGCGGGCTGATGAGCCTGTTCCATCGCGCCCCCGAGGTGGTCGCGACCCCGGAGGGCGACGGCGAGACGGGTTCCGGCCCCGACCGCGTCGCTGCGGCCTCCGGCCGCGAGTGACGCGCACACTCCATCCGGTGCGGGGTCGCTTCCGCGGCCCCGCACCCGCCCCGCCCGCCCGACACACCCAGGGAGAAGCCATGCCGCAGACGCCGCCGACCACCCCCGCACGGCCGAACGCACGCCGGGAGGCACCGTGCGCGTGATCGGCCTGATGTCGGGCACCTCGTACGACGCCATCGAGGCAGCCGCCGCGGACCTCTCCCTGGACGGCGACACACTGCTCATGCGGCCCCTCGCACACCTCTCCGTCCCCTACCCGGACGACCTGCTGGACCTGATCGCAGCCACCCTGCCACCGGCCGCGACGACCACGCAGGCGCTCTGCGCCCTGGACACCGGCGTCGGTCAGGCCTTCGCCGGCGCCGCCGAACGGGCGCTGCGAGAGCTGTGCGACGGCACGGCCGACCTTGTGGTCTCGCACGGCCAGACCATGCATCACTGGGTGGAGGACGGCATCGTGCGCGGCACCCTCCAACTCGGCCAGCCCGCCTGGATCGCCGAGGCCACCGGCCTCCCGGTCGTCTCCGACCTGCGCAGCAGGGACGTGGCTGCGGGCGGGCAGGGCGCCCCGCTGGTCGGCATGATCGACACCCTGCTGTTGCGTGCCCTCCCCGGCACACCGGCCGCGCTCAACCTCGGCGGCATCGCCAACGTCACCGTCCTGGCGCCCGGCGCCGACCCGCTGGCCTTCGACACCGGCCCCGCCAACGCCCTGATGGACGCGGCCGTACGGCACTTCACCGGCGGCGCCGCCACCTACGACCAGGACGGACGCCGGGCCGCCGCCGGCCGGACCGTCCCCGGACTGCTGCGCGCCCTGCTGGACGACCCCTACTACCGCAGGCCGGCCCCGAAGAGCACCGGCAAGGAGCACTTCCATCTGCCCTACCTGCAGCGGGCACTGGAGGCGGTGCCCGCAGCCGAGCCCGATGACGTCGTGGCCACGCTGGCCCGGCTCACCGCCGTCACAGTGGCCGACGCCTGCCGCGCCCACGGGGTCACCGGACTCGTCGTCTCCGGTGGCGGCACCCGCAACCCTGTGCTCATGCGCATGATCGCCGAGGAACTGCCCGGCGTGCCGCTGCGGCCCAGTGACGAACTGGGCCTGCCCTCCGATGCCAAGGAGGCCCTGGCCTTCGCGGTCCTCGGCTTCCTCACGGCCCACGGGCTGCCCGGGACCCTGCCGTCGGGCACCGGCGCTCGCCGGGCCACGCTGCTGGGCAGCATCACCCCGGGCCGGGCGCCGCTGCGCCTGCCCGAACCCGTCGCGCAGCCGCCGCGCCTGCTGCGCGTCGTCCGACCCTCCCACTGACACCCGCCCAGGAGCGAGGACCATGAGCCCCACCGCGGACACATCCGCCACGGCCCCGATGAAACTCGAGCGGTCCGCAGGCCTGGCCGAGCTCCTGGCCCCGTGTGTCACAGACCCGGCCCGGGTGACCACCGACCTGCCCCGCAGGGTCGCCGCCGCCCACGACGCCTCGCCGTACCTGTTCACCCCGCAGGCCCTCGTGCGCGCCGCGTCGGCGGCCGAGGTGGGCGCCCTGATGGCCGGCGCCCGCGCGGCCGGGCTCCCGCTCACGCTGCGCTCGGGCGGCACCAGCCTGTCCGGGCAGGCGGGCGGCGAGGGCGTCCTGGTGGACGTCCGCAGCCACTGGCGCACCGCAGAGGTCCTCGACGACGGCCTGCGCATCCGCCTGCAACCAGGGCTGACGGTACGTCAGGCCAACGCGCGTCTGGCCCGGTACGGGCGCAGGCTCGGCCCCGACCCGGCCAGCGAGTCCGCCTGCACCATCGGCGGCCTTGTCGCCAACAACTCCAGCGGCATGAACTGCGGCACCCGGGACAACGCCTACCGAACCATGGAGTCCCTGCAGTTCGTGCTGCCCTCGGGCACCGTCGTCGACACAGCGGCCCGCGACGCGGACCAGGCGCTGCGCGCCCACGAGCCCCAACTGCACGCCGGACTCGTCCGGTTGCGCGACCGCATCCGTGCCTCGGCCGGCTCCCGCGCCACCATCGAGCGGCTGTTCTCGATGAAGAACACCATGGGCTACGGTCTCAACTCGTTCCTGGACCACAGCGAGCCCGCCGACATCCTCGCCCACCTCATGATCGGCAGCGAGGGAACCCTCGGCTTCGTCTCAGAGGCCGTCTTCCGCACCGTCCCCCTCCTGCCGCACACCGCCACCGGCCTGCTGGTGCTGACCGGCCTCGCCGAGGCCACCGACGCGCTCCCCGCGCTGCTGGCCGCCGGGGCCCGGACCGCGGAACTCCTGGACGCCGCCTCGCTGCGCGTGGCGCAGCAATCCGCGGATCCGCCGGCAGACCTGCGTGGCCTGCGCGTGGAGCGGCACGCCGCCCTGCTGGTCGAGTTCGCCGAGGACACCGTCGAGGCGCTGGAGGACACAGTGGCCGCCGCGCAGCCGGTTCTCGACCGCCTGCCCGCCGTCACCGGAGCCACGCTCGTCCGCGACCCGCGCGTCAGAGCCCGCCTGTGGCATCTGCGCAAGGGTCTGTACACGGCGGTCGCGGGGGCGCGCCGGCCCGGCACCACCGCCCTGCTGGAGGACATCGCGGTGCCGATGGAGCGCCTGACCCGCACCTGCGAGGGCCTCACCGGCCTCTTCGACCGGCACGGCTACCACGATGCAGTGATCTTCGGACACGCCCGCGACGGCAACCTCCACTTCATGCTCACCCAGGACTTCGACTCCGCCCCGGAGATCGAGCGCTACGCCCGGTTCACCGACGCCATGGTCGACCTCGTCCTGAACGCCGGAGGCACGCTGAAGGCCGAGCACGGCACCGGCCGTGCCATGGCCCCCTTCGTCCACCGCCAGTACGGCGAGGAGCTGTACGACGTCATGCGCGAACTGAAGCGCCTGTGCGACCCGCACGGTGTCCTCAACCCGGGCGTGCTCCTGGAAGACGACGCGGCCGCGCACCTGCGCAGCCTCAAGAGCGTCCCCGAGGTCGATCCCGCCGTCGACGCGTGCGTCGAATGCGGCTACTGCGAGCCCGTCTGCCCCACCGCGGACGCCACCACGACGCCCCGTCAGCGTATCGCCCTGCGGCGCGAGATCGCGCTGGCCACCTCCTCTGGAGACGAAGAACGCCGCCGCGCGCTGGAGGCCGACTATGCCTACGCGGCTGTCGACAGCTGCGCCGCCGACAGCCTCTGCGTGACCGCCTGCCCGGTGACCATCGACACCGGCGCGGTCATGAAGCGCCTGCGCGCCGAGCGCCACGGCGCCGGGGCGCAGCGTGCCGGGAACGCGGCGGCGAGGCACTGGGGAACCGCGGTCAAGGGGGTGCGCGCCGCGTTGAACACCGCTCACGCGATGCCCACCCCGGTACTGCGAGCCGCCACCGGCGCGGCCCGCCGGCTCGGTGCGGGGGAGCTGGTCCCCGCCTGGGCCGACGACGTCCCGCGCGGCGGCCCGGCCCGCCCCGCACCCCGGCGGCCCGCCGGGGCACAGGCGGTGTTCTTCGCCGCCTGCATCGGCAGCGTCTTCGCCCCGGAGGGTGCCTCCGGCGGGGCGGCGGCCGCCTTCCTGCGGTTGTGCGACCGGGCGGGCGTGCCCGTTGTCGTGCCCGGCCGGTCGGAGGGGCTGTGCTGCGGTACGCCCTGGCAGTCCAAGGGATACTCGGCCGGACACCGCACCATGGCCGCCCGTACGCTGGACGTGCTGTGGGAGGCCAGTGATCAGGGCCGACTGCCTGTCGTGTGCGACGCCTCCTCGTGCACGCACGGCCTGGAGCAACTGCCCGGTGCCCTTCCGGAGTCCGACCGCGCACGCTTCGCCGCCCTGCGCTTCGTCGACAGCGTCGCCTTCACCGCGGAGCAGCTGCTGCCCGCCCTGCCCGAGCCCCGCCGCGTCGGCAGCCTCGCCCTGCATCCCACCTGTTCCACCGTGCACCTGGGCATCGACGACGCGCTGCGCACCGTGGCCGCGGCCGTGAGCGACGAGGTCACCGTGCCCGACTCCTGGGGCTGCTGCGCGTTCGCCGGCGACCGTGGCCTGCTCCATCCGGAGATCACCGCAAGCGCCACCGCCGCCCAGGCCGCCGAGATCACGGCGAGGACGTACGACGCGTACGCCTCCTGCAACCGCACCTGCGAGATGGGCATGACCCGCGCCACCGGCCGCCCCTACCGGCATGTGCTGGAACTCCTCGACGCGGCAACCGCCTGAGGTGTCCTGCCCTGGCTCTGATGTGTCGTCCGCGTCGCGGGCAGCCGGTGGGCCATCAGAGGAACGCTTCGAGACCACGACGCAGGAGTGCGGCCCGGACGACCACCGGCTCCGCCGCCGACCCCCTCGGCACCGCCGCATGCCCCCGGCCATGGGGCGGCGATCGCAGCCGGCCCCTCGAGAGGATCGTGAGCTACCGCCGTAAGGCGGTTCACCGGGCGACGGGACACTCGCCCTTGCGCTCGATCGTGTGGACTGCGGGGGGTGTCGGGCGAGCACCGCAAGACGCCGGTGGGCTTCGTAGGGCAGGGTCGCGCCGCCCTCGGCCCGTGTTCCCGCCCGGAGGCCGAGCCCGTCTCCGGTGAGCGTCGCGTCCCTAGACTCTCCGCCCATGTTGCTCTGGCTGCTCAATCATTTCAGCACCTTCACCCTGGCCGTGGTCACCGTTGGCGGAACCGTCGTCGTGGCCGTTGCCGGCAGCGTGCTGCTCCGCCGCAGATACCCGTCGCTGGCCAGGGGCGAGCACAACGACATGGTCGGAGTGACACTGGGGATGTTCGGCGCGATCTACGGGATCATCCTGGCCTTCGTCATCGTCACCCTCTGGACCCAGCTGGAGAGCACGCAGACCGTCGTCGCGACCGAGGCCACCGACGTCTCGCTCATCGCCCGCGATGCCGCTGCCTTCCCACCGCCGGTCCGCGCCCGCCTCGACGCCGCACTCGGCGACTACGTTCACGCGGTCGTGGAGCAGCAGTGGCCGCGGATGCGCGCGGGGCAGCCGAGCTACGACGCCACCGCCGGCCGACTCCAGTCCGTCTACGACGTGCTCCAGACATACGAGCCGAAGGCCACTCGCGAACAGGTCTTCTACGAGCAGGCCGTGGACCACGTCAACGACGTCGCCTCCCAGCGCCGGGCCCGGCTGACCATGGCCGAACAGCAACTGCCCCCACTGCTGCAGGTCCTGGCCTTCGGTGGCGCCACCGTCCTGATCCCGCTCACCTTCCTGTACGGCATGCGCAAACTGCGGATCCAGATCCTCTTCGCCGCCTCCGTCGCCGCCCTCATCGGGTTCAGCCTGCTCCTGGTCTTCGTCCTCGACCGCCCCTTCGCCGGCGAACTCAGCGTGAGCCCTGCACCGTACCGCCAGGGAGCGCTCGCACCGTACTGGACCAAGTCGGTCCCGAGTAGCGCCTCCGGGCGAGCCGAACCCACGGCAACGTGCCGGCGGCAGGCCGGGCCCTGTCCGTGAGTTCCGGGTCTCTGGCCTCCCACGCGCGTACCTCAGCGCTACCGAGTTGCTCGCGGCGTTCGACGGCAACGACCCGCAGATCATTACCGCGTTGAGCGAGCGAAATTTTTCGCTGGACAAGTGCGCCTGTTCCGCGCACGAGACGGGCTCACGGCTCCATGCGCCGTACCCCGGACCGAAGCCGCCGACGGACCCGTGGGGCGGCAGCCATGGAACGGTGAAACCTACGCGCGAACGCTCCGGCGTTTCACCGGCATCACGATGCCGGGCTTGCGGGAACCGGCCGGGCCGTAGGCTTCACTCGGCACAAACGCGGCGGGGGCGGAGCACATGACGGTTGAGACAGCACAGAGGTGGGGGTCTTCCCTCGATTCGGTCGTGGTGTACGCGCAGGGCGCCATCTGCCGCCGCCTGGCCCGGGGCAGCGTGCCGCCGGACGGCCGGGTGCGGGTGACGGGACTGCCCCGCTCGCTGGACCCGGGCTCGCTGCGGGCCCGCGTCCTGCGCGCCCCGGGGGTGCGCGTCACCGAGGCCAGGGTGGAGGTGGAGGCCGAGCCGCTCGGCACCGGCACGCCCGACGAGTTGCAGCGCGAGGTCGAGCGGCTGCGCGACGAGTACGCGGCGGGGCAAGGGCGCCGGGACCGGCAGCTGAGCCTGATCGAGGAGGTCAGGGCCCTGCGGCCGGTCCCGCCGCCTCGCAGGCGCGAGGACCCGCACCGCCGCACCCCGGTCGACGCGTGGCTGGAGCTCGCCGACTTCGTCGACGAGCGGCTGACCGGACTGCACACCCGCCTCGTCGAGCTGGAGGAGGCACTGCGTAACGTCGAGCACGAGCTCACCGTCGCCACGGACAGACTCGCCCGCGCCTCCACCGACGCACCGTCAGCGCATGTGGAGACCACGGTCTGCGCGGTCCTGACCCTCGACGGCACCGGTGACGTGGAGGTCGAGCTGGAGTACGGGGTGCCGGGCGCCGTCTGGGTGCCCGCCTACCGTCTCGTCCACCGTCAGGGCGACGGCAGTGGCCGTCTGGTGCTGCGCGCCTCGGTCGCCCAGCGCACCGGCGAGGACTGGACCGGCGTGCGCATCGCCCTGGCCACCGCCGACCTGCAGCGCCGCACCGACCTGCCGAGACTCCGCTCGGTCCGGATCGGACGCCGTCAGCCCGCCCCCACGCCTTCTGGCTGGCGTGAGCCCCCGGCAGGGCTCTCCGACCTGTTCGCAGGGTACGACGTGGCAGGCACGCGCCCTGCCACGACCGCCGCGCCCGTAGCTCTCGGGGCCGGCTCCGGGCCCGTGGCTGTCGCCGGCGGCCCCGCACCCGGTCCGCCACCGCCACCGGCGCCACAGGGCTACGGCGGGCCGCCCGCTGCGCTCCCCGCACCCGGCAGCGCGGGCGGCGCCTCCCCGGAGGTCTTCGGCGGCGGGTTGCCGCACTTCGCGCAGCCGGTCCGGTCGCAACCGGGCGGCGGCCCGCGGACCGGCGCCAGGTCCTTCGCGCCCCCCGCCACCGCCATGGCACCTGCGGCTCCTGGCCATACTGCGCCCCCACCGCCACCGCCTCCGACGCCGACGGCCGGTCCGCCGCAGCCGAGCGGTGCCGAGCTGGATTACGCCGCGCTCGTCCTGTGCGGCCCCGACGAGCAGGGCGGTCGCAGAGGCCGCCTGTTTCCCGGCTCTCCCTTCGACCCGGTCGCAGCCGAATACCGCCGCCGCGCCGAAGCCGTGGCCACGCTGCCGCTGCCCGGACACGCCGTGCGTCCCCGGGAGTCGTCGGGTTCCTTCGACCACCGCTTCGATGCCACCGCCCGTGCCGACATCCCGTCGGACGGCACCTGGCACACCGTCACCATCGCCGAGATCCCGGTCGGTCTGCGCACCGAGTACCTCTGCGTGCCTTCCGTGGAGCAGACCGTGTACGCGACCTTGGCGCTCTCCAACGCCACCGACCAAGCGCTGCTGGCCGGGCCTGTGGAGGTCACCGTCGACGACGACTACCTGCTGACCGCCGCCCTGCCCACGCTCGCCCCCGGCGGTGTCCGCCGGGTGGGGCTCGGACCGGCCGAGGGCATCCGGGTCACCCGCCGTACGAACCTGCACGAGTCGACCTCGGGCCTGCGCAACAACACCACCGTGCTCGATCACCGCGTCCATGTGGAGCTGGCCAACCGGCTCGCGAGGCCCGTGACCGTCGAGGTCCACGAGCGGGTGCCCGTCACCTCCGAACCGGACGTCCGGATCGAGGAACGGGCCGACTGGACAGCACCCGAGGATGGAGCGGGGCCGGAGCACCATGCCCCGGGCACCCGCGTCTGGCGGGTCGACCTGCCCGCCGGCGGCACCGCCGCCCTCGATGGTGGCTACGAGATCCGCATCCCGGCCGGCAAGGCCCTGACCGGCGGCAACCGCAGGAGCTGACACACCCATGTCCGAGGCACCGAAGCCGATCGCCCTCCCCGTCACCGCCGTCACCTGCCTGGAGGATCGCGCCCACATCGAGCGCGCCACCGTGCTCGACCTCGCGGCCGGGGTCCAGCGGCTGCGGCTCGGGCCGGTCAGCGCCCTGGCCGTCGACCGTACCCTCCATGCCGAGCTGATCGCCGATCACCCGGCGACCGTGCTCGACGTGCGGATCGTCCGCGACTGGACACCCCGCGGCCCGCTGCCGTCCGCCGACGACGACTCCGCCCTGCGCCACCGCGTGCACGCCCTCGAAGAGGAGCGGCTCGCCTTGGGGCAGCGACGCGATCGGCTGCTCGCCCGCCTCGACCTGCTCGGCCCCCTCACCGCCGATCTGCTGCGGGAGATCGGCGAAGGCGCCGGCTCCGGGGAGACCGAAGGGCCCCGCTGGGCCCGCGAACTGGACCGGATGGACGGCAGCCGCGACTCGTACGGCGAGCAACTCCGCACCGTGGAGGCCCGGCTGACCGCCCTCGCTGTCGAACTCGGGGAAGCCCAGCGGGCCATGGACCTCTTCGAGGAGGAGCCCGCCGAGCTGGTCGGCCATATCGAGCTGACCGTGGAGTCCGCGGTCGCCGGGCCGGCCGGGCTGCGCCTGAGCCACCTCACCCCGTGTGCGCTGTGGCGGCCCGCCTACCGGGCCGTGCTCGACGGGGCCTCCCTGACACTGGAGACCGACGCGATGGTCTGGCAGCGCACCGGCGAGGACTGGTCGGACGTACCGCTGACGCTGTCCACGGCCCGGTCGGCGCTGGCCACCGATCCCCCACGGCTGGTGGAGGACCGGCTGACGCTCAAGGACCGCTCCGCCGCGGAGCGCCGCACGGTCGACGTCGAGCTGCGCGAGGAGGAGATCGGGGACCTCGGCCCGTCCCCGGTGCTCGGCCTGCCAGGGGTGGACGACGGTGGCCAGGCGCGGGTGCTTCGCTCCCCCGCACCGGCCTCCGTGCCCGCGGACGGCCGCGCCCACCGGGTGCCGCTGTCCTCCTTCACCACGGCCGCCGACAGCGAGTACGCCTGCTCACCGGAGCTGTCACCGCTGGTCACCCAGGTGGTGCGGTTCGACAACCTGTCCGGCCACGCGTTGCTCACGGGGCCCGTGGACCTGGTCCACGACAGCGGCTTCAGCGGCCGCGGCACGCTGCACTTCACCGCCCCCGGCGCACCCGTCGAGCTGGCCTTCGGCAGCTCGGACGACCACCGGGTGGTCAGGGAGACCGAGGAGTCCCACGACACAGCCGGAATCACCCAGCGGACCGTGGTCACGCGCACGGTCCGCCTGCACCTGTCCCGGTTCTCGCCTCCCGGTGCGCACGGCGAACGGGTGATCGTCCTCCGGGAACGGATCCCGGTCTCAGAGGTCTCGGCGGTACATGTCCGGCTGCGCAAAGAAGCCTGTTCCCCGGCGCCCGACGTGGTCGACGCCGAAGGCATCGCCCGCTGGGACGTCGCCCTCCCACCCGGCAGCCGCCGCACGGTCACCCTGGTCTACGAGCTGTCGGCAAACGCCAAAGTCGCCGGGCTCTGAGCTCGGTGGTCCCGCCCGCGTGGGACAGGGCGCCTGGAAAGCCGGTCGTCCACCGCGAGACGGCCTGGACCGCGGCGGCTGCGTCGTCGAGGACGACCGCCAGGCCGAAGGCGAAGTCGTGGTCGACCGGTTCGTCGCCCCGCCCGTCGCCGGCCTGCTCGCAAGGCGGGACGAAGAGACCCGGGCGAAGAGCCCCGAGGCGAAGAACTCCGCCTCGGCAGACCGGGCAGACCAGCGCCGGTGACCACCGGAACCGCCCCCGCCCAAGGCACCCCCAGCGCCGACGCACCGGTCCTGCTGCGCGGCCCGGCCGAGGACCTGCTCACCGAGCACCCCGCTCCCGACGACGAGGGGCGCCATCCCGCCCGCTGACGCCCCTGCGGCCCGAACAGGGGCGAGACCGTCAGGCCGTCGCCGATGTCGGCAAGGTCGCACCGGGTCAGCCTGGCCACGTCACCATGGGCGCAGGCTGAAGCGCCGGGTGAGGGCGGTGGAACGGAGCCGGCGGGAAGGACACGATCGAGTCTGCCGTACCCGCCGGCGGGGCCTGGGGCGCGTCACCAGCGTGCCGTGTGCCCTCTGCAGCAAGTCCGATCCGCACCGTGCGCGGTCCCCAGGGAGCTGCAGATGCCCCCTGGCACTCCCGTGGCGCACTCGTGGGCGATGAAGGCCCAAGTGCCAGGCAGACGGTGTGGTGCGTGCGCTCCGGCACTCGAAATATTCCGCCAGTGCCTCTGAGAATCCCCTTACCATCGTCGGGTTCGCCGGCCGGCTGCCGCTGTCGCACTGTCCGGCCGCCGTCGCGGGGGAAGCGGGGTGTGACTGTGACGTGGCGATGGCCCAGGAAAAAGGTCAGACGGCCGGAACCCGGTGATACGCAGGAGGCCGAGCCGCAACGAGAGGCGACTCCGGGGAATGTGAAGGCGCATCAATGGGCCCACCACTGGGGGGCCTGGGGCGAGGAGTGGCAGGACTGGTTGCGTCGTTCCCAGGTGGGGATCGACCTGCTGGTGTGGTGGAGGGACGAAGGAGACGACTTCCTGGCCCTCGTCGGCCCTGAACGCTACCGTGACCGTCTTGCCGAACTTCTGTCCATGGCCTCGCCCCGGGACGTGGCGGCCATGGGCATCGGATGCACACGCCGTATCGACAGGCCCTGCCGAGACCCGAAGACGTGCAGCCAGGACCCGGCCGACGGTGGGACGGGCGACGTCTGGAATCGCACCGGTCCGGTCCCTGGCGCATGCAGTGGTTTCACGGACTGCTGGAGCACGTACGGGATCGACGTGGCGTTCACCTCCGACGACCGGCACCGCGCGGTGCACATCCAGAACCCGTCGGACCACTGCATGGTCTGGATCGACGGTGTCCGCATTGCGGAAGGGCTCTCGCTGGAGCATTCCGGGTACTGGGCGAGCAAGCGGTTCTACGTGGTCCAGGCCGCGGGTCCGGAGAACCACCCGCAGCAGGGTCTGGCGATGGGAAACCTGGCCTGGAACATCCTGTCGCTGGTCGTCCACGACGTCGAGCGGGCCACCACACAGGTGCTCGTGCCAGGGGCCACGGAGACGTGGACCTCCCCCGTCCTGCGGGTGGACGGCCGGGCCCTGTGCGTCTATCCGGACCACGAGGCGTGCGAAAGCGCTCTGCCGGACCGTGTGCTCGATGTCGAGCCGCTGCCGCCGGTCTGACCACGGCAGCGGCAGCCCCAGCTCTTCCTGACCGACCGGCGGCCGGGCCCCTGCGGGCCGGCCGCCGGAGGTGCCTGCGGCGCGTCTACGGGGCCATCTCGTAGGTGCCGGACAGCGCCTCGACCTGCTGCCAGACCCGCTCCGTGCGCGCCTCGTCGACGGCCGGCCGCCGGACCGAACTCAGCGCCCACTCCTGCTGCTGTTCGGTCGCCGAGTCCTTGCCGTGCAGTTCGACGGCGTGCGCGGAGAAGTCCCGCACGAGGACGGCGAAGAGTTCGTCGAGCACGTCCTCGTCGAGTCCGGTCAAGGCCGCCTGCTCCAGGACGAGCTGCCCGTGCACGACGAGGGAGAAGAGCTGACCGACCGAGAGAAGGAGGTCGAGGTCGCGGCTCTGCTCCGCGTCGGGGGCGGCCGTTGCGACGAACGCACAGAGTGCGTCGGCCTGTTCGCGCAGGCGGGTCACGTTGGGCAGGTGCGCGTACGCCTCGAAGGCGGGTCGCCAGTCGTGGAAGCGCACCGAGCCGAGGCCGCGGGCCGGTCCCTGACGGAACAGGAAGTCGTCGTCGGCCGCGTCGAGGCGGGCCGGCACGCCGGGGTACTCGACCGGGTCGAGGAGGTGGTTGCGCATGAACTTCAGGATCAGCGCCAGGTTGACGTGGACCGTGCCCTCCAGCTTCGGCAGGCCGCGGATCTCCACGGCCGCCTGGGCGAAGTAGTTGTCCTTCTCGAAGCCCTTGGCCGCGATCACGTCCCACATCAGGTCGATGACCTTCTCGCCCTCCGTGGTCACCTTCATCTTCGTCATCGGGTTGAAGAGCAGGTAGCGGCGGTCGTCCGGGCCGGCGGAGCGGAAGTAGTCGACGGCGCGGTCGCTGAACAGCTTCATGCCGACGAGCCTGACGTACGCGTCGGTCAGCTCGCGCCGCACGTGCGGGAAGGCGGTGACCGGGCGGCCGTACAGGATGCGGTTGTGGGCGTGGGTGACGGCCTCGTACATCGCGTGCTCGCAGATGCCGATCGAGGCGGTGCACAGGTTGAACTTGCCGACGTTGACGGTGTTGAGGGCGGCGTCGAAGGCGGCGCGGCCGGTGTGCAGAACGTCCTCGGCGGCTACGGGATAGTCCTCCAGGCGGAACTCGCTGACGAACTTCGAGGAGTCGACGACGTTCTTGACCAGGTGGTAGGCAGGGTGACGGCTGCCTGCGGCGAAGAACACGTAGCCGTCGGGGCCCTCGACGTCGGTGCGACGGCCGAAGACGGAGACGAGTCCGGCGGCGTTGCCGTTGCCTATGTAGTACTTGGAGCCGGTGGCGTTGAAGCCGCCGTTGCCGTCGGGCTCGAGCAGCATGTCGGTGGAGTAGATGTCGGCGCCGTGGGCCTTCTCGGACAGGCCGAACGCGAACACCTCTCCCTGGGTGAGGAGTTCCGCGGCGCGGGCTCGGGCGGCGGTGTTGTCGCTCTGCCAGACCGGGCCGAGGCCGAGGATCGTCACCTGCCAGGCGTACCAGTAGTCCAGGCCGTAGAAGCCGAGGATCTCGTTGAGCGCGGCGATCCGGGCGGTGTCCCACCGCTTGTCCGGCTCGCCCTCCCCCGCGGCAGACGACGGCGTCAGGAAGGTGGCGAACAGGTTCTCCTTCGCGGCGAAAGAGAGGAAGTCACCGAGCCACGCGCGGGTCCGGTAGTCCTCTATCAGCCGCCGCTTCCCGCGCTCCTCGAACCAGTCGACGGTGGCTCGCAGCAAGCGGCGCGTCTCGGGGTCGAAGTGCGCGGGGTCGTAGCTGCGCGGGTTGAACAGCAGCTGGTCAGCCATGGTGGGACGCCTTTCGGCTGGTGGACGGTCGGGAATCGTGAGGTCTTACGGCCGGACGGGCCGGATCGGGGGCATCGGCGGCGATCAGCGGCCAGGACCGAACCGGGCCAGCGTGGCGAGCACGTCGTCCAGCCAGTCGATCATCATCCGCTCGTACGCGATGCCTCCGCGCAGTACGACGTGCTGGAGTTCTCGCTCCGCGTCGAACGGAGTCTCCGGACCGGCTGTGTGTGCCTCGGGTCCCGTGAAGTCCCGCGCCTCTCCTGCGAGATAGTGCGCCAGTCGGTCGCGGTGCACCTGCCGGTGCCGCTCCACTTCGCGGATCAGGGCGGTCGGGTCGTCGAAGGCGGCGCCCCGGATCTTCACGGCCAGGTCGTGACGGACGCTCTCCGGCTCGATCGGATCGTGCAACCAGGAGGACAGCGCGGCCCGGCCTAGGTCGGCGACGGAGTACTCCTTCTTGTCCGGCCGGCCCTGCTGCGGGACGTCCCGGACATCGACCCAACCGTCGTTCTCCATGCGCTTGAGCACGCGATAGATCTGTTGGTGGGTCGCGCTCCAGAAGTAGCCGATGGACCGTTCGAAACGCCGGGCGAGCTCATAGCCGGATCCGGGCTTCTCCAGGAGCGACACCAGGATCGCGTGTTCGAGCGCCATGACGTCAATCTTGCTATGCAACGAGTTGCATAGCAAGCGCCGCGCGCTCCGATGCGACGCGGCTCACCCCGCGGATTACCACCGTCCCGGTGGCAGACCCCTCGCCGTCCTTCCGCGCAGGCACCGGGGGCATCCAGGCGGCCGCTGCTGCCAACAGGCTCGACAGCCCGCTCACGCGCCGCACCCGCAGGGCCCCGCCCAGCGGCTGAGCCGGGTCTACGGCGAACCCCGACACGGCCTGGGCCGGGACCACTGCGAAAGGCGACCCTGGCCGGGCCGGCATCACCACGTATATGCCATGCGCGGACCAGGTGGAGGTTTCTGTGCCGGGGAGCCCTGCCGGTGTCTCAGCCACCGGCTTCCCCATTGCTGCTCGGTGAGCGACTAACTGGTGGGAGAGGCGCTGATGCTGCGGGAAGGACTGACGGAAGGACTGGCGGAGGGGGGCCTCGCGGAAGGGGTTGCCGTCTGCGAGGGCGAGCTGGGGCCGCGGCCGCTGGAGGCTCGGGGGGTCGGCTTCGCCTTCACCGGTGGCGGCGCACTGGTGGTGGCGGGAGGCCGAGAGACCGGTGACGTGCTGCGAGTCGCCGTTGGCAGAAGGCGCCGGATCCCGTCACCCTTTCGGTCCCGGACGCCCTTTCGGGCCGGGTGCGTGGTCACACGCTCCGGTGAGGCCTGTGCATCGGGAACGCGGACCCCGGGCTCTTCGGGGGATGGCTGTTCCGGGATCGAGGCTGCTCGTGGGGCCGTCGACTGGGGGAGCACCGATGCGGTGGCCAGGCCTCCGAGGAGGGTGAAGGCGGCTGCGGCAAGAGACCGGACAGCATACTTCTTCAGCCGCGCCGGACGGTCGTACTGGTCGGCCGACAGGTCTTGCGAGGCAGTCGGCAGACCAGGAAGGGGCGCCCCGGAGGGGCTCGGTCCCCCGCTCGAGCGGACCTGCGGCATCGCGGCCTCGACGGCCGGAGCGCCGTCTCTCCGATCGCTCAGCTGCGCCATGCCGGGGTCGTACGCCCCACACTCCGGGCAGGTTACGGCGCCGTTGAGCGTGCGGCTGCACGGGATGCAGTAGTCCATGTAGCGACCGTTCTCAGTACTTGAGTCGACGGGAGCACAGGTGCACCCGGTCCGGGCAGCAGTCAGCGGCGGTGAGACGCCGCTCGGTTTGTCGGGAGCCGATCATTGCCATGTGTGAACCTCACTCACCGGTCCGCAGGTGGGTCACCGGTTACCGGGGTCAACGAGTCGCAGCGAATGAGTGCTCACCCGAAGGCCGGAAAGTGGGGTATGTAACTCTGCTGGCAAGGGCGTTGATGACCGCGACGGCGCGGCAGCCTCGGCGTACGAGCCGAACGGTCGCGGTTCGATCCGGCCCGAGTGCTGCTCACTTCCCTCCGCTCGACCGACGTACCCTGCGCGCATCTCTTCGCTCCTGCGATGCCCTGGGGCGGGGCGGCCAGGCGGACCCGGAATTGAGCACTCACGGGCAACCAGGTGAGCTGCGTCAGGCTGCCGGTGCCGGCGCGGCGACACGGTCGCATCAGCGTCGGCGCTTCGGAACACCACCCTGGTCACGCAGCACGCCGGCGCCGGCGCTCCAGGCGGTGTCCGACCGTCTTTCCGGTCAGCTCCAGCACGGCGTGTCACAGGCGCGGACGCGGTGATCGGTTCACAGTTCGGCGGACTAGGGGCTCTGCAGAACGGGGTGTACGGCCGGAGCACCGCCTGGGCTTTGAATGAGGCGTGGGTTACATACCGGCCGCAGGATGAAGACAAGGCCGTAGGGCCTACGTATTGCCTTCCTGAGAAGAAGAAGGGAAACCGGCCACCCGGGCGCCCTGCGCGGAGGCCCTCGCAGTGATCACCACCCGACACCCGGGACCTGACCGCTGCTGAGGAAAGAAGTGGACCGTCAGAATCAAGAAGGCTGAGGAGGACTCGGTGGGTCGAAACGACGCCGACCCTGAGCGGACTCCCGGCTCAGGCCCTGACATCGCGCAAGAGACCAGGGACTCCTTCCAAGCCGTGCTGGACGCTTTGGATGCCGCACGTGCCGACCTCCTGCGCGACGACAACCAGGAACACGTCGCAGGCCCGCCTCGGCCCCAGAGCCGGCACGGTCACCCGGCCGAGGATGCCCGCTTTCCCCAGCCGGCCTCGTCCCCGTCCCCAACCCCGGCTTCCTCCGCACCCGGCCGGGCACTGCCGGTGGGACGTGGGTCGTCAGGCACACAACCAGAGGGTGCGGGGCCCGACCGCCCGACCGCCACTGAATCGCTGCAGACCGGCGGCGCGCGCCAGAACACCCCGCAGGCTGTCGTAGCGGAGCCGCCGGGGCTGCCCGGAGATCTGGAGGCCGTCCCTCCCCCGTCGACGGGAAAGCCGCCGACGGCCGGTGGACAGGGTCCGGACGTTGTGGCGCCAGCCGCGGCTTTCCCAACTCCGGCTCCCCAGCAGGAAGGCGAGCCGCACAGGAGCCCCCGGCCGGGCACCGCTCGGCCGAACGTCCCCCACTGCCCGGCCGTCCCCTTCGACCAGCTGGACACCGGGCCCTCAAAGGGGTCCGCGCCATCCACCCGCGCACACGGGAGGAAGACCGGTGGCAGACGGCGACGATTCACCAGCCGCAGTGACGTGCGGATCACCGGAGTCTTCGGGCTGGGCGCGGCGAGCGGGTTGATCCTCGCCACTTGGCTGCTGACCGACCACAACTCCGACCCTGCGACCTCCTCTTCGCCTCCCCGGCACATGGAATCCACGCTGCCGGCGACTCCCACGCCGACGGATCCCTCTCTCCCGACTGCGGGGCAGAGGAACCGCCCGCGGCCCGGCACTCCAGACCCGCCGCTCCCCGAAATCCCTGGCACGGGCGTCCTGCGCCAGGGCGACAGCGGCCATGGCATCTACGAGTTGCAGGTACGTCTCCTGCAGATACCCGGCATATACGACGGTGGCCCGATCGACGGCCGCTACGACACGGAGGTCCGAGCGGCAGTGACCCTGTTTCAGAAGCGGTACGGGATCCACGGCGATGAGACCGGTGTCTACGGCGACAACACCCGTTTCGCCCTCATGCTGCGGACCAGATGACCAGCGCCAGAAGGTCCTGAAGGGGCACTCACGAGGCCGCGCCTTCATCGCGGTCGTCACCCACCCCCGGCCCCGACACCTTCCCCGGCCGGCTGCGAGACGTGGGCGACCACGGCGCTCGGCGCGTGCTCGAGGTCGAGGTCGCCGGGCACCTCCCCCGGGCCACGACGCCGCGGGAGGAGGGAGTTCCGCTCGGCGAGGAGGTCCTCGTGCGGCTGCCGCGCGCCAAGGTCCTTCCCTACGCGGACGGTCAGTCGGTACTCCGGTCGTAACGATCCGTCGGGCATGCCCGCGCGACCTGCCCGCTCCATCGGAGCGGGCCGCCCATCAGGGGCCTGCAGCGGCGCGTGGGGCGCCGCGGCCGTGCGCCGCAATGCCGCGACGCGTCCGTTGTCGTGGGGTCGGCGAGCCGGCGACAGCAGACCGGGATCGTACGATCGGCCGTACGCACCGCCCGTTCGGTGCCGAACGCACAGACGTCAGCGAAGGAATCCCGTGATCTTCATTACCGCCAAGTTCCGAGTCCGTCCCGAGCACGCCGACCGCTGGCCCGAGATCACCGCCGACTTCACCCGGGCCACGCGCGCCGAGCCCGGCTGCCTGTGGTTCGACTGGTCGCGCAGCGTGACGGACGCGACGGAGTACGTCCTGGTCGAGGCCTTCCGCGACGACGAGGCCGGCGCCAGGCATGTGCAGTCCGCGCACTTCAAGGCTGCGCAGCAGACGCTGCCGCCCCATCTGGCCGAGACGCCGCGCATCGTGAATGCGACAGTTCCGCAGGACGACTGGTCGCTCCTTGGGGAGATGGCCGTCCCCGGACAGGAGTAGCTGCCTGTCCGGACGCGCGACAGCGAGCAGCGCGCTCACGGTATGACTGCCGGGTCTCCCCGCTCCGTCCGCTGCGGTTGCGGGGACACGGCAGGACGAGTGCGGTCGTTCCGAGCGCAAGGCCGAGCAGATTGCTTGCGATGTCCTGGTCGTCGGCGGCTCGCAGCAGCCACGGGACGGCGTATTGAGTGGCCTCGACACCGAACGGCAGCGCGGCGGCTGCCGCTGCCGTCAGCACAGCACGTGTCCTCGGGCGGATCTGTGCGACGGCCACGCCCAGCGGGACGAACAGCGCGACATTCAGGCTCTGTTGGTTGATGGTGGCCAGTTCGGCGGGTCGGGGAACGTGCCAGCTTGTCTGCCAGGCCGGGTCCGCGTAGCGAAGGTTGTCCAGGTAGTGGGCGTCGAGGTCCGGAAGCAGGGTGAGCGTGACGATGCCGCCGAGTGAGAGCACCAGGAGAAAGGCGGTGGACGGGGCGACACCGAGCCGTTGACCGAGACGTTGGCGGCACAGCAGCGCGGCCAGGACGGAGAGCAGCGCCCCGGGCCAGAACAGAGGGGTGGCATGCAGAACTGCTTCGATCATGGAGGGTCCTTCAGGGTGGGCGGCGTGGGAGCCGGTGCGGGTCGGCGTCATGGCTCAGGGGGCGGCGGGGCCTTCGACGGGCCGGCCTGAGCGGTCGAACGGCCAGGCGTTGGGCGTGCAGCCGTGCAGTCCCTTGATCTGCTGCATCATCACGGGCGCCGGCTTGCCCGGGCCGGGACACCGCTGGTGGCCGTGGCCGAGACGATGGCCGACTTCGTGGTTGACGATCAGCGCGTGATAGATCGCGGATCGGCCCCTGTAGTAGGGGCTCAGCAGCAGCCAGCGCTTGAGGTTGACCACGACATCGGTTCCGCCCTGGCAGTTGACCTCACCGCCGGTGTCCAGGCCGAAGCGGGCGCAGAGCCGGTCCGTCGTGGCAGGAGAGGCAAGGTGAACCTTGAAGTCGTAGGGCGGCCGGTCGACGCGCTGGAACGCGGTACCGTTCGCGGTCCAGCCGCGCGGGTCGGCCAGGATGCGGTCGACCTCCCTGGCGAAGGCCTGCGGGTGCTGGCCGGTGCCGTCCTCGACGTCCACGGTGTAGCGCAGCGGCTTGCCGTCGCCCGACACGGCCGAGTTGCCGGTGGCCCGGGTGAACGTACCTCTGCCGTGTCCCGGCACCTCGCCGCTTGGTGCGGCGGTGCCCCGGCCGCCGGGTGACGCGACGCCCAGCCCTCGGCTGTGGTCGATCCCGGCCACGACGTACGGGCAGGCGACGACGACCGCTCCCAGCACGACGACGGACAGGACAGCGGTACGCCACGGATGTTCCTTGGGTGAACGACGGTGCCTCATGGGGCCATTGCACCGACCCCGATGTGAACCGGGCGTGAGCGTCGGCTCTCACGGCCGCCTCGTCCCGGCATGGCCCTCTCGGGCCGGCAGCGTCACGCACACGGTGAGCCCTCCGCCGGGGCGCGGCACAGCGGCCACATCGCCGCCGTGGGTCTGCGCCACGGCCCGGACGATGGACAGGCCCAGACCGCTGCCGCGCGCCGATCCGATCCGGTCGGTGAGGCGGCGGAAGGGCTCGAACAGCACGGGGATCTCATGCGCGGAGATGACCGCCCCGGTGTTGGTCACCTCGACCTGCGATCCCCGCGCGCTGTGACGTGTGGTGACCTCCAGGTGACCGCCGCGCCGGTTGTGGCGCACCGCGTTCTCCACCAGGTTGCGGATCATCTGCTCCAGCAGGATCGGGTCGCCGACAGTGGACGCGGGAGCGAGCCGGTGTGTCATGCGCACCTCTTCCCGTACCGCATCCGGTTCGGCCGCCTCGATGACGGCCAGACAGATGTCCGCCAGGTCCAGCGGAACGCGGTCGGTCAGCGCGTCCCCGGCACGGGCGAGCGTGAGCAGGGCATCGATGAGGCGTTCGTGACGGGCGTTGACGGCGAGGAGATTGACACCCAGTTGCTGGGTTTCGGGCGGCACGTCCTGCTGGTTCAGGGCGACCTCGACCAGGGTCCGGTTGATGACCAGCGGAGTCTTCAGCTCGTGAGCCGCGTTGGCGATGAAGCGTTCCTGGCCCGCGAAGGCGCCATCGAGCCGGTCGAGCATCTGGTCGAAGGCGTCGGCCAGCCGCTTCACCTCGCCCGGAGGAAGGTCGAGGGCGATGCGCCGGTGGAGGGTTTGCCCGGCGATGCGCTCGGCGGTGGAAGTGATCCGGTGCAGGGGGCGCAGCAGCCGTCCGGACACGAGCCAGCCGGCCGTCGTGGCGAGCACACCCACCGCCAGGACGGTCAGACCGCCCTTGGTCAGCAGGTTCCTGCGCATCGAGTCCATGATGATGCTCTTGGTACCCGAGTCGCTGTCGGAGGCGTGGTCGGGTGAAAAGACGATGTCCAGGCTGTACTGCATGCTGTTGCGCACCAAAATGACGGCCCCTGCGAGAACGGCCGCGGCGGCGACGAAGAACAGCAGGCCGAACACCGCGGTCAGCCGTAGCCGCAGACTCCCGCGCCACGAGGACCTGGGTCGTGCGGCGGGGTCCGTCCGCGGACTGGGTGCGCTCATCGGACGCGGTATCCCACACCGGTGACGGTCTCCACGACCTGCGGTTCGCCCAGTTTGCGGCGGAGCCCGCGGACGGTGACGCGGACGATCGTGGTGAACGGGTCGATGTTCTCGTCCCAGACGCGTTCCAGCAGCATCTCCGCCGATACCGGAGCACCGGCCGCGCGGAGCAATTCCTCCAGCACCGCGAACTCCTTTCGTGACAGGGCCACGGGACGACCGTCCCGATACGTCTCCCGCAGATGCGGATCGAGCCGGATGCCCGAGCGCTCCAGTACCGGCGGCTGTGGGGGCCGGGCACGGCGGCCCAGTGCACGGATGCGGGCGACCAGTTCGGCGAAGGCGAAGGGTTTGGCAAGGTAGTCGTCGGCGCCGATGGTGAGCCCGGCGACCTTCTCGGCGATGGTCGTCGACACGGTCAGCATCAGGATCCGCACGTCGGTGCCGGAGGTGACGGTGCGCCGGCACACCTCGTCGCCGTGGAGCCTGGGCAGGTCGCGGTCGAGCACCATCACGTCGTACGCGTTGACGGCCAGGCGTTCCAGAGCCGCCTCTCCGTCGTGTACGACGTCCACCGCGAACGCCTCCTGCCGCAGCCCCTGCGCGATCGCGTCGGCGAGCATCTCCTCGTCCTCCACGACCAGAATGCGCATGCCGTCCTCCCCCTCGTCCGCCGCTCGTGCTCCGGGTGCCCGCGGCGCCCGGGCACCCGCACCCGTACCAGAGGAGACGGCGCGCGCGGAGTGCGCGTTCACTCAGGGACCCTCCCTAGGAGGGCCGCGCCCTCGCCGTCAGGCCGCACGCACCAGCTGCGCCTACGAAGGGGGCACATATGCGGCGCCCCTCGCCCAGCAGGCGGGACTCAGCCCGGAACAGCTCCACTGCCAGCACCGGCGTCGACACCGCAGCCGAGCCGCGTGGTCGCCCCGCCATGCGGCACTGCTCGACGCGGTCGACGAACTGCACGACACGGCGCACCAAACACGCTGCCCGAGACCCTCTGTCTCTACGCGACGGTCCTGGTCATGTTCCCGCTCATACTGGCTCCCGTGCGAGGCACGATCGCCCGGGACTACTACCGGTGGGTCGAGGACCCGACGACCAAGGCCGGCAAGGGCGCAGTGGCATGGATCGCCATCTCGGCCACGGTCATGATGACCGTGGCCGGTGCCGTCTACGCGGCCGGCGTGCAGACGGCGCCCGACCCGCCAGGACGCGCTGGGCATGCCTCGACTATCCGGCGGCCAGGTGAGCGGAGTGGAGTTCGCGTACCAACTGCGGGGTCAGCAGCTGTCCGGCGCGGTCGGCGAGGACGGCCATCTCATAGCCGACCAGGCCGACGTCGCAACCCTCGGCGGCGAGGACGCCGAGGCAGCTGCCGTCGCGGATGCGACCCACTATGAGGAAGCCCCCGAGCATTTCGATCATGACGAGCTTCATGCCGCGGAAGCCGTGTGTCGTGGCCGCGTTCTGGGCGAGGCTGGTGATGCCGGAGACGACGGCGGCGAGGTGGTCGGCGCGATCTCGGCCAAGGCTGTCCGAGGCGGCCATGAGCAGACCGTCGGAGGAGACGGCGACGGCATCGGTGACGCCGTCGGCGGTGCGTACGAACTCCGAGATGAGCCAGCCGAAATTCTGGATGGCGGTGGTCACGATGACGCTCCTTGTGTGCTTCGGGCCTCGGCACGGGCGACACCTGCTCGGAAGCCGTTGAGCAGGGAGGAGACAGCGGGCCTGGCGGGCGGGGGTGAGGCGGAGGGGCCCTCCACGGGAGCGAGCAGGCGCCCGGGGAGGGCAAGGAGTGCGGACAGGCCGCCGCCGGTGGTGTCGAAGAGGTGGACTTGGGCACCCTCGCCGAGGCGTTGGGCGAGTCGGCCGACGACGAGGTGGCCGAGGAACCGAGTGGGCGCGGCGAGGAAAGCCTCCTCGCCGGCGTCGGAGAGGCGGGCGTTGGCACGTTCCCTGTCGGCTTCGGACATGCCGATGCCGTGGTCGACCACAGCGAAGCAGTACATGTCGTCCTCGGTGTCGTACCAGCCGTGCACCTCGACCGGTTCGGTCGGGGGCGAGAAAGTCAGCCCGTTCTCGATGAGTTCGGCAAGCAGGTGGGCGACATCGGCGACGGCGTGTCCGCGCACCCGCGCCGGTTCCACGGTGGCGATCAGGACCCGCCGGTACTGCTCCACCTCGGCGACGGCGGACTGGACGACTTCCAGGCAGTCGGCGGGCGCTGCCGTGGGCTGCGGCGGATTCTGCCCGGCCAGGACCAGAAGGCTCTCGGCGTTGCGCCGCATACGGGTGGCGAGGTGGTCGAGTTCGAAGAGCTCGGCGAGGGCGTCCGGGTCGAGTTCCTGCCGTTCCAGGCGGGTGATGAGGCTGAGCTGACGGCGCACGAGGTTCTGGTTGCGGCGGCCCAGATTGGCGAGCGATTCGGTCGTGTTACGGCGCAGGCCGGCCTGCTGGGCGGCCAGCCGGAGGGCTGTGTGTTCCACCTGCTGCAGGGACGCTGCGACTTCGGCGATCTCCGCCGCGCCGCCCAGCAGCCGTGGGTCGGGGTTGTCCGGCGCATCCGCCGGCGGGAGGAGCTCAGCATGGTCCTGCGGGGACTGCTGGATACGGGCGACGGCTGCGGGAAGTCGGTGCCGCGCCACGTCGTGGGCGGACGCGGCGAGCGCGCCGAGGGGGCGCGTGAGGGAACGGGAGGCAAAGGCGGCGAGGCCCGCGACGAGGGCCGCCACGAGTGCTCCTGCGACGAGATGGACGGCGAGGCCGATCTCGGCGTTGTCGCCGAGCCGGCCGGCCCGGTCCCTCGCGTCGTCACCGACCGACTGCTGGACGGCGTACAGATCGTCGACGAGTACGGTCATCGCATCCCACCAGGCGCCGGCGTCGGCGTGCAGCGCGGAGCCGTCGGCGGCGCCTTCCGCACGGTTCTCGTAGCCGGTGGCGCGTTCGGCGTCCTCGGTGCCGAACGCATTCTTCAGAGCCGCCCGCTGGGGTGCGGTGGCGACCTGACGGAAACGGGCGAGGGCGGCGACGCGCGTGGCACGCACCTCGGTGAACGTGAGGTACTCGCGGCCGTGAAAGCCGCCTTCGGCGAACACGCCGTTGAGGAAGCCGCGTTCCAGAGCGACTGACTCCTTGGCCGCAGCCAGCTCCCGCAACGCCCCCAGATCACCACGCAGTTGACGGTTCGCGCCAGTCGCGGTTGCGGCCACCGGGTCGACGGCGTTGAGGGCTTCGACGGCCGTGGTGTAGAAGGTCAAGGTCCCGGCCCGGTCTGCGGTGTCCGTGTCGGTGGCGGCCCGGATGTCGGCAAGGCGCTGCAAGTGCCGCTGGATGACATCCTCGACGGCGCTTTCGCCGCGCATTCCGCGCAGCGCCGTGTCAACGCGCTTGCGAGTAACGGCGAGCGGTGGGCGGAACTCCTCCTCACCTCCCAACAAACCGTTGGTCAGGCCGCGTTCGCGTTGCAGCTGGTGTACCAGGGCCTGGATTCGAAGACTGAGGTCAACCTCGGAAAGGGTCGTCCGGGCATCGTCGAGGGCCACGGCGCGGCCGTGCACGGCGAGACCGGCCACCGCCAGCAGCAGGCAGATCGGGACCGTGATGACCAACGCCACACGGCCCCTGACGCTGCGCCAGCCAGGCATCGGCCGACGGCCGGGAGACGTACGGCCCCTTCGGCGGCGCCTCGAACTGCCCTTGACTAAACCGCTGTTGCCTAAACCGCCCTTGCCGGTTGCGCCAAGCCCGCTGAGCGCCGACCGTACTGGCGTCCACACCCTCATGCTCACGAAGGTAGTCCGACCGCCGTAGCGGCCGGTTTCCGACCTGTTAGACCGGGTGGGAAGTTCAGTTGCGCCGCCCTCACACCGCGGGCCAGGAGAGTGTGACCGCGGGTGACGACACAGGTGGTGTCAGGCGCCGGCCGCTACCCAGCACATCGGGTGCCGTGGTCGGCCTACGGCATGGCCCGGCGCCAGGAGGCCGTCGACCGTGCGGTCAGCGCGATCAGTGCCGGGAGGCGATGATCAGGACGAGGACCAGGATGCCCAGGGCGATCAAACATCCGGAGCAGCCGGAAGACGATCCCTTGCGGAACTCGACCATCCCGCCGGAAACGACATCCGGATGGCTTCGGCCGTAGTGCGCCTCGATCGCCTCCGCCCCCTGGGATTCGCTCCCCCAGGCGGTGCGGTGCCCGCACTCACCGCACCGGTATCGGCAGCTGTCGGCCATGGCTGTCTCCTGCTGGGTTCGGTGGGTTGCGTGTGGCCGCCGGTCACGTCCCTCGGACGCCGGGAGGAGCCTGACCGCCTGGGGGCAACGGTGTGTACTCGCGCATCCGGCTGCCGCTGACCGGCGCCTCCCCTGGGCCGTCGCCACCGTCCTCGACGACGCCTACCGGCGTGGCGTCCTGCGCCAGGCCGGTGCGGTCTACCAGTTCCGCCACGCCCGTCTGCAAAGGTGCCTCACCCAGGCCCACCGGCGGAGATGAGCCGTGACGGCGTCCGGTGTCAGCGCGATTTCATCGCTGTTCCCTGACGTCTGGCACCGGCCCGCCAAGCACCGGCACGCCGTCGGCCCCGGGGGAATGCCCCCATGCTGAAGACCATCCGACTCACACGCCATGCCAGGACCCACCGCAAGGACCCGGCCGCACGGGACACGGTCCTCCGCCTCGACCGTCATGCCGCGCCGGGATGGCCTGCTGACCGGGTCACGCACAGGAGTGATGTCGCTGCTCACTGCGCGGTCCCCTGAGGTGCTGGGCCTTCGGCGGTGCAGGCTTTGCCCGAGCGGGCGTCGTCCTCGGGCGGCGTGACCTTGGGACCGCCACCGGGGATACCGGGCGCTGGTCACGATCACGAGACCGCCGACGGCGTTGGCCCTGCGCAGGTTGGTGCCGTCTGCCTCGCACTGTTCGGCGATCACGCGACATGATCTCCTGGTGGGGAAGGAATGTGCTGTTGGCTCACGTCAGTGTCTCGTCGGTCGTCCTGCAGCAAGGGGCCGGCAACTCCGAACAGCTTGATGCCCATTCCGCACGCCGCCCCCAGCCGGTGGTCGGGGCGGTCGTGGCCCGAGCCCGCCCCAAGGGGCCGCCGCCCATGAACGCCGGTCCGGCCGGCCCGAGGGCGACCGGATACAGTGCGCGAGACGGCCAGCCTGGCCAGAGAGGGGAAGCGTGACCGACACCAGCGACACCCGACCCGCCGACAGCGAAGCGCAAGCTCCGCGGCAGAGCCGGCTGCACCGCCTGATGCGCTACATCCCTCTGATCGCCCCCGTCCTGCTGTGGGCCGTGCCCTGCTGGGTGCTCCTGCACAGCGGCCAGCACTGGCCGCTGCCCATCACGCTCGCCGGCACCGCCCTGTTCGCCCTCGGCCTCGTCGGGATGCCGCTCGCGATGGTGCGCGGCCACGGCCGGCGCCAGCAGGACCGGGCGGCGATCGTCGGGGACACCCTGCTGGGCACCAGTTGGGTCCTGTTCACCTGGTCCGTTCTGCTCGGCGTCCTGTTGCGGCTCGCCCTGGCCGTGGCCGGCGTCGGCGAGAGCCAGGACCGGGCCCGAATCGTCACTTGGGCCGTCCTCGGCGTAACCGCCGTACTACTCGGCTGGGGATACGCCGAGGCCCGCCGCGTACCACGCGTGCGCCGACTCGACGTGCAACTCCCGCGTTTGGGCGCCGGGTTGGACAGCATTCGCGTCGTCCTCATCACCGACACCCACTACGGCCCGCTCGATCGCGCTCGCTGGTCGGCGCGGGTATGCGAGACGGTGAACGCTCTGGAAGCCGACCTGGTCTGCCACACCGGCGACATCGCGGACGGCACGGCCGAACGCCGCCGTGCCCAGGCCGCCCCACTCGGAACCGTGCGCGCAACCCGGGCCCGTGTATACGTCACCGGCAACCACGAGTACTACAGCGAGGCCCAGGGCTGGGTCGACCTGATGGACGAGCTGGGCTGGGAGCCGCTGCGCAACCGCCATCTGCTGCTCGAACGCGGAGGCGACACCCTCGTGGTCGCCGGCGTGGATGACGTCACCGCCGAGTCCTCCGGCCTGGCGGGCCACCGCGCCCATCTCGCCGGAGCCTTGAACGGCGCCGACCCCGACCTGCCCGTCCTGCTCCTGGCACACCAGCCCAAGTTCGTCGACCGGGCGGCGGCCCACGGCATCGACCTCCAACTCTCCGGCCACACCCACGGCGGCCAGATCTGGCCCTTCCACCACCTGGTCCGCATCGACCAGCCCGCCCTCGCCGGCCTCAGCCACCACGGCACCCGCACCCTCCTCTACACCAGCCGCGGCACCGGCTTCTGGGGCCCGCCGTTCCGCGTGTTCGCCCCCAGCGAGATCACCCTGCTCGTGCTCCGCTCCCCGCACCTGCCCACCTCGCCGTAGCTGAGGGCGGACCAAGCCAGCACGGAACCAGCACGGGCAGCGGACCGTGTCGCGTCACGATCGCCCGCACCGACCCAGGACGGATCTCCGCGGAAAACGGCGGCTCAGGCGGGTTCCGGGGCTCGGCGGGCTTCGCCGAAGTCCCAGAGGCAGACCACCGACCGGTCCCCGCCCGTACACCTCACCCGGACGTTGACGTCGGAGAAGAACTCCGTCAGATGTGGACGGCCGCGCGCCCACCGCAGCGCGAACCACTCGCCGAGATCCTCACGGAGCAGCAGCTCCGCCACCGAAGCGGTGCACACGGCCACTAGATCGTTCGGGCGTGTCTCGAACCGTGCGCAGCGCAACTCACCCACGCCGGTGGGAAGCCGTGCCTCGCGCACCCCGGCGAAGACTGTCTCCCACACGCCGTTCCTGAGCCGCAGGACACAGGTGTCGCCGATACCGAACGCCACGTGCCGACGCCGCTGATGATCACCGAGCTCGGACAGCAGTGCCGTCAGCGCGACGTCCACCCCGACGTCGGCCTCCGTCTTGGCGGCGTCGGCACCGACGCCCGTAGCACCCCCCTCGTCACGTGCCACCAGACGGATGGAGTGCCCGACACCCTGCACGGCGGCGCGCAGCAGACCGCCCAGCTCACCGTCTTCTGCCTCGTCCCCCACCGCGGCGTGCCCGGCCGGAGGCGTGGCGGTGTGCGGATCCGGATCACGGCCGCGATCGAGCACACCGCCGAGACGCTCACCGTAGTGACCCAGCTGCGCGGCGAGGCTGCGGCAGGCCCGCTGCGCGGCCGACTGCGACCAGAGCCCGCGCGGCGCTCCGGCCGCCACCACGCTGAGCAGGGTCGGTGAGGGAATCTCCTCGACCAGCCTCACCATGACGGCGTCCCGCCGGTGTTCACCGTCCTCGCGCTGCCGGGGTCCCCGCACGGAGGCGGCCCGCACGATCAGGGGGCCGAGGTCGGCACCGTCGACAGTGCTGTCGGCCGCGCAGTCGCGGCCGAGGGGCAATTGGTGCGGTACGGCCGGCGACTGCGGTGGCGCGCCCGGCGGTTCCTGCACCTGGCCGGTGTCACGAGGTGCGAACCGAGCCAGAGCCTTCGCCGACGCCTCCGCGAGCCGGGCCGCCACACCGGTCTCCACCTTCGTCTCCAGTACGGCGGCCACCCGCGCTTCCACAGCGGCTTCCAACCTCGCCTCCAGGGCAGCCGCCAGCCGTCCGTCCACCTCGGCCTCCATGCGTGCCTCCATGCTGCCCTGCAGCTCAATGAGCTGGGAGTACAGGTGCTGGTTGGCCGCGAGGGCCTGGTCCCGTTCCGCGAGAACTGCGTTGAGCTGCATTTCGTGCTGCCTACCGGTCCGGTCCACCTCGGTTGCGACCAGCTCATGAGACGGGTTCGTCGGTGCTGCGACGCTGTGGCGACGTGACGCACGGCGCAACGCGAGGCCGAGCGCCCCACAGAGAACGACGGACGCCAGCAACAGCACGTACAGCACATCCAGGGCGAGCGGTTCAGTCTCCACGGGGCTCTGCTCCTTCCGCGACCGACCGCCGCACGGTCCGTTCCGCGAGTGCGGAGACGGCGAGGGCTTCGAGGCGGTCCCACAGTTCGCGGCCGTCGCGCTCCTGGTGAACACCGGCTGCCACGGCTGCCGTGCCCGCGCGTGCTCCCCCGCGTGGGCGCGCTACGCCGCTGACGGCCGCCTGCCCTGCGGGGGGCATCACCGTCAGGGCGGCGGCATGTTCCTGGCGGGCCGTCAGATCGAGGCAGTCGAGTCGGATGTCGCGGCACGCGGCCCGCACACGCTGAGCGGTGAGCTCGGGGACGCGGCTGGGCGCCTCCTGGATCAGCGGCCGCAGTACGTCGTCGCACAGCACCGTCAGCCCCGAGGCCGCACAGTCCGCCTCGGCCTGCCGCACGGCGTACCCGGCCCGTCGCGCCGACCCATCCAGCAGCCCCACCGCCCGTCCGGCCTCGGCCAGGGCCAGCGCCCGTACGGGCAGCCCTTCGGCCGCAGACCCGAGGGTCCGTCCGCCGCGGCGTCGCAGCCAGCTGCCCAGATCGGCCAAACCGTCGGGCCCGCTCAGCCCGGCCACCGTCGCGACGAGCACCACTGCCGGCGGGTGGGGTGCCCGCCGAACACGGTCCAGCAGCCGGCTGAGCACGGCGACGGCCGGCGAGGGTGCCACATCCCCGCCGAGCTCGGCCGCCGGAACGACAGCCAGGACGAGGTGTGCGGCGTGCAGCAGCTCCAGGGCCGCCCGGCGCAGTGCCCGCGCGCTCTGCGGGCCGGTCCTGTCCGCAGAGGCGACGGGAAGGTCGACGACCTCCAGGTGCAGGACGTCGCGCCCTGGCTCAGGGGGCGTGAGCCTCCCGGGGGCCGCTGGGTGGCGCGCTGCGGGACGACGGCGGTCCTGCGGCTCACCGGCGTCCGCAGGGGCTGTCGGCGCGGGCCAGGGCAGGGGGGCGGCACGCATCTGCGCGCTGATCACCGCGTGCTCGCGGAGCAGTGCGGCCACCGCCGCGTCCAGAGTCGGCGACACGGGAGCAGCGGCGGTGAGGTCATGGCAGCGGCGCAGCGCACGCGCGACCGCATCGGTGCCTGCGCAGCCGGTGCCGAAGAGAGGGCCGGCGGGCGCCTGGGACACGCGGATGCGGAGCCATGCCGCCGTGCGCGGGGCGGCATGGAGCACCGCCTGCGGCGGCTGTGTCCGGTGGGTGATCAGGAGGCGGGCGAGCCGGTCGAGCGCCGCCGCCTGACCGGGCGGCAGCCGCAGCTCGGGCCGGTCGACGGCGCAGTGGACGACGGGGACCGGAAGGAGGTCCGTGGCGAACGGCGAATCGGCGATGCGCACCCCGGTCAGCAGCGGAACCAGGCCGGGCTCTGTACGAGCCACCACGATCCGCACGGGAACCCGTCGCCCGCCGCCCGGTTCTCCCCCGAGCATCGCCGCGTCGGCGGCGAAGTGTGGTGACAGCCCCGCGGCACGGCCCAACCCGGACGCGCCCAGCACCCCACACGCCCGCACCCACCAGGGTCCGTTGCCCGCACGGCCCCAGACCTGCTCCACCGCTGTCACGGCACGGCCCGTCATGTGCCGGCCGGCCGGTCGGGCCGCCGTACCACCCGGCCGGGATACGCAGTCCGCAGCTCGGACACATCGATTCGGCGCAGGGGCGTCAGGAACACCCACTGCACCAGGCGCTCGTCCGGTTCCCTCGCGCCGGCGAGGTTGAAGGCGGTCTCGGTGCAGTTGTCGAGGTCGGTCTTCTGCCATTCCGAGGTCTGGTCGAAGACGACTTCGTAGTCGACGGCATGGGCCAGCGGTTCGAGGATGAGCGCCACCTCCTTGCGCCACCGCCACCACCAGCTGCCTGGGGCGGCAGTGGGGCTGTGCAGCAATCCGCCGAGCACAGAGTCGAGTTGGCGGGCAGCGCCCAACTGGGTCTTCCCATCGCGCTTGTCCCCGTGAGCGTGCGCGGCGCTCGTCAGATTGGTCAGCAGCGTGGTCCGGAACTCCTTCTGATGCCTCTCCTCGGCAAGCGGGACGCGACTGGTGCGGGGGTAGTTGCGGGGATAGCTGACGGCTTGCAGTTCGGGGTCGATCCTCGCGAGCAGCAGAGCCTGCCCCGCCCGCGCGGCCCACAACAGCCGGAGGTCATCGGGCCGGACGGAACCGACGTCGATGACATCGACTGCCTTGAGAACCTCGAGGGGCGCGGCTGCCGCGGCCTGCTTCAGGGCATCGGCGTCGCTGAGATCCAGGGGCACGGTGATCTCCGGGGCGATGCCGCCGGGTCCGTCGGGTTCACCGGGACCTTCGGGGGCGTGCAGGGCGGGCACGATGACGGCCGGGTCCTCCCAGCCGGGCGGCGGTCCGCCGAGGCACTCCTGCGCGGCCTGCGCCGCCTTCTCCTGCCAAAGGCGGCGGTCGGCGTCGGGCAGCCGGAGGAGGGCCATGTGCAGCGCCGTCCAGACCGCGCCGGCCTGCTGAGGGACTGCCGCCTGCGGACGGTTCTTGGGCCGGGCGTGCCGCCATCCGCTGAGATGCCTGGTGTGTTTGCCGCCGAGCGCAGAACACAGCGCGTCCAGCCGCTCCCCCAACCGGGCTGCGGGCTCGGGCTCGGGTTCTGGTTCGGGTTCTGGTTCGGGTTCGGGTTCGGGTTCGGGTTCGGGCTCAGGGTCTGGCCCTGGTTCCGGCTCGGGGTCCGGTTCTGTTCTCGGCTCTGGCCCTGGTTCTGGTCCGGTCGTGGGAAGCGGCTCCGGCTCAGTAGCCGGTTCATGCTCGGCGTCCGCCGCTGTGTCCCCGTCGGACGGGGTGACGGCGGTCTTCCCGGCTCCGATCGCCCTGTCGTGTTCGGGCTCACTTCCGGCCGCCGCTGCACCCTCGGCCGCCACCGGCACGGCCGTCTCCCGTGCCGCCCTGATGGCCGAGCTGAGGGCGTCACGCGCCTTGCCCACGCGGACGGCGGTCTCCTCTGCCTCCCCGTTGTACGGCTCGGAGTGACAAGCCACCTTGTTCAGTTCCCAGAAGCACGCGTCAAGGGCGTACAGCACCTTGCTCCGGCTCGCCGACGGCCCTGACTCCAAGACGTCGGCCATGGCCTTCGCGAACGCGTTCCATCGCTCTACGACGGCGGGCCGCCCCGTGGGCGGATCGGCCGAGGCGGCGGTGGTCTCCTCCATCAATGCCTCCCGGTCGAGGGGTCCCAGTACTCGTTGAACTCCGTCAGGCCGCTGCTCATAGGCCGGCGCAGTACCCGGCCGGGGCGCTGCTCCACCTCCCGCAGGGTCTCGGCGGGCAGATACGGAACGGCGCCGCGATGGACCCGCAGCCGTCCGTGGGCGTCCAGGGTGGCCCAGTGGTCGGCGAGACCCGGGGCGGGGAGCCGGCCGAGGTCCTCCGGTTCGCCCGTCCCCTCGCGTACCAGATAGAAGTGGTACCCACCGTGCACAGGTGGTGCGTCGAGGATCACCGCCCGGCCGGGCACCGACTGCTGTTCCGAGTCGGTGGAGTCGTGGAAGAACTCCTCCAGATACGTCGCCTCGGACCGGGGCGCCGGGAACACCTCCACCAGCTCCGGCCTGCCCGTGTGCGGTTCGCCCAGCGACACACAGATGCTGCCCGGCAGCGAGAACGTGTGCAGCCCGGCGTCGAAGGACAGGCCCTGCCGGGCGCCGTCCAACTCCAGGAACTGGCCCGTCACCAGCAGATGGGGCATGCCCCGGCACAGCAGGATGTACGGGAACAGCTCCTGGTCCATCTCCAGCTGGTAGTTGACACCGGTGCCGTCCTTCCTGCGCCACACCTCGTCCAGTGGCTCGGGCAGCGAGTCCGCACCGGCGGACAGCACCAGGTTGAAGCTGCCCCACTGGATGTGGTCCTTCGAGGACGTGGCTCGGTGCAGCATCACCACCTCCGTCAGCGGCTTCCAGCCGGTACGGACACCACGGCGGCCCCGCGCGTCGAGCTCGGCGAACGGCGTCCCTGCCCGCAGCACGGTGAGAACCCTGGCCTCGCCCGCCGCGACGGTACCGAAATCGCCGGGCAGGCTGGAGAAGAGGCCCTGCGTCCGGATGTCCAGCTCGCTCAGGCGAATCACCGGGTCGGTGCCGGACAACCGGTTCCTCATCGCCAGCTGGCCCGCGAGCGCCTGCGTGGAATGCGCCCAGGCGGCGCCGATCGACGTCGCCTGTTTGGCGACGGAACCCTTCTCGACGGACAGCGCGGTGGGATTCCAGCCGAGTCGCACCTGGGAACCGGCGTCGGCCTGGGTGAGAACGCTGACCACGGTCTGCCCCACCTGCTCCAGGGCGCTGCTGCGCCCGGACAGCACCACCTGGTCCAGGACGGGTTCGGGATGCGGTTTCAAGCCCTTGGCGATCCGCTTGGCGTTGTCCTCGTGGATCCGGGTGAAGACCGTACGGACGAGATCCGCGCCCATCTCCGCGGCCCGCCGAAGCACCGGTTCGAGCAGCGTACGGAATTCGGCCGGGTCGAGAGCGACCTCCTTGGCGGTGCCGAGCCGGTGGGAGCCGGAGTTGAGGATCTGCAGGACGTGCTCCTCCTCGATGGTGGCGTCCGGTGACGCACTGTCGTCCTCGCCCCCACCGAGACTGCGCTTCTTCGACTCGGCCAGCCGCCACAGCAGATCGAACCGGTCCCGTCGGCGGGTGCGCTCATCCTCGTCCTGGATGCCGTCCCAGCGGGTCGGCAGGAAGTGGTCGAGGGCCTGCCTCACGTCCGGGGCGACGATCGTCCTGAGCATCTCGGAGGCCTGCTCGGCGACCCTGGTGGAAAGCGGGCGCTCCTCGCGGTCGCCGAATACCCCCGAGCCCGTGGCGGAGGACGCCGGCCCGGTCCTCAGCTGGTCCACCAGGCACGCCTTGATCCAGTAGAAGACCTGGAGCGTCAGTAGGTCCCCGCCCAGCTGCCCGTGCCCGGTGGAGCCGAGGAGTTGCGGTTCGAGCCGGTAGTCGCGGCCGGAGACGAACTCCTGTTCCTGCGTCAGGGACGGCGTGGTGTCCACCAGGGCGAGCCGCAGCAGGGCGATGTCGGTCGTGCAGCCGCCGATGTCGATGGCCAGCAGAATGCGGTGCCAGGTCGGCGGGTCGTCACTGACATGACGCGACTGCGAACGCAGAGCTTCCAGGCCGAGGTTCTGGTTGTCGGAAAGCTCCCGCATGACGAAGAACAGGCAGGCGGCCAGCCCCTCGTCGTAGTCCATGACCACCTGCGGAATGCCGAGACCGGAGCGTACGAGCTTCTCCAGCCGCTGTTTGATCTCCGGGAGGATGGTCGTGGGGTAGGTGATCACTGCGGTGCGTACGGTGGGGCGTTCGCGGCCCGGCCGGCGGTGCACGAGCTCCTCGGCCCGTTCCACCAGACGCAGATACAGGTGCTGGGCGAGATGGACGGCGCTCATGTCGGAGCCGTTGACGGCCGGCGGCTGCTGCTGGAGCACGGATCGCTTGATGCCGGTGATCATGGTGACCTCGGGGCGGTTCTCGTCCTGGGACTCACCGGGCAGTGCGAAGCGCCGATCCCCGGGCCGCGTGGCGTCGACGGTGGCAGCGGACCCGTCCGAACCCGGTATCAGCCCCGGCGGAAGTCCGCCGTCGCCCACCGGCGCCCGCTCGATCAGCGCGCTCGCCGGTGCTCTGGTGCGCTCGCCGTTGACGTCGGGGTAGTCCACAGGCCGCAGCTTGTGCCGATCGAGCGCCGGGGTGTTCATGACGCGGGCGTAGCCCTCGAACAGGTGGGGCACCAGCCAGTCCCGCAACGTCGTCCGTCCGCCCTGGTGCAGGCTCTGCTCCACCCTCACCATCAGCGCGTCCACGACATCGGCGTCATCCAGCCGGGACAGGGCCTGCCGCCCCGTGATCCGCAACCCGCCCCGGCGGCTCAGCGCCAGCTCTCCGGCCATGATCGACTCCACGGCCGTGCGCCACTCGGGAGGGGCGTCCACGGGCGGGCTCAGGAGTTCACCCAACAGCTGGGCCAAGGCCGCCGTCTGGTCGGGATCCACCAACCGTTGGGTGATGGCGCCGAGGTCCCACAGCGTCGCGGTCGACGCGGTGGAACCGAGGTCGACCGCGACGAACTGCTGGAGGTTCTCCCCGGTGGGCTGCGGCGGACGCAGTCTCAGGAACTCGTCCTCATCCTCGGATGCGAGGCCGCATCCCGCCCAGAACCCACCGTGGGCCGCAGGAGGCGGCTGCTCACCTAGCGGGGCGAACTCCAGGGCGACGCTGCTCGATGCGGTGTCGGCACCGACCGAACCCGTGTACTCGAGAGACCAGTGGACGTCGACGCGCACCTCCGTGGGGTGGCCGGAGCCGAAGACGTCGGCCGTGCGCGGATCGCCGTACACCAGACTCACCGGCAACCGGGAGTCCAGGGAGAGGATGCGGGGCCCGTCGACACTCGCAGCGGTGTAGTCCTGGGGCACCCAGACGGATTCCAGGGCGTGGGCCAGCTGCGCCGGGATGAGCACGCCGGGCTCGGCACGGACCTCGACGCGCGGTGGCAGATGGACGGTGACATAGCCGGGACTGCCGGGTTCGCGCTCCACCTGCACCTCCGGCAGCGGGAAGCCGGACTGGTCGGCGTAGACGCGGAAGTGCCGGCGGCCGAGCGCGACGACACTGCCGGGGGCCGGTGCGCCGGCCGAGGTCCCGGCCGGGTCGGGGACGCGGAAGGTGATCTCCAGTGTGCTCATGGTCAGTCGACGCTCCAGGTACTGATGAGACGGTCGATCGGCTGCTCGTCGTGGTCGGGCTGGGCGCCGCCCTCGTGGTCGTCCGGCGAGTCACCGGACGGCCCGTGGGACGGGCTGCCGTGGCTGTCGTCCGGCGGCTCCTGCCGGGGCGGCACGATGTCGCTCTCGTCGAGCAGCGCCGCCGACGCCAGGTCGTACAGCGGAACGAGCTTGTCCGTGACCACGCCGAGGAGTTCGTCCAGGAGGTCGGTGACGGTGCGGGCCGCGGCGACAGCCGTGTGCTGGCGCAGCTCGATGATCCGCAGCGGGTGCCGTTCCCGCTCCTCGATGTGCTCCTCCAGGTCCCGCATCAGGTGGTGCCAGGCCAGGGCGTGGTGCGGCCGGGCCGGGAAGCGACCCGCCAGCTCCCCCTTGTCCCGCTCCCGGTGGTCCAGCGCGGGCGTGATCCTTTCGATGGCCTTCCCGGGGTTGAGACAGGTCCACAGGTCGCCCAGCTGGCGTCGGGCCTTCGCCGTTCCGCCACGGCGCCGGGAGTACAGCTCGATCAGCAGCCGGCTCGTCCCGGGGTCCGCGAACCACTCGCGCAGCGGTGCGAACTCCTGCTGCCAGTGCGCGGCCCAGTCCTGGCACCACTCGCGTAGCGCCTCTCGGCCGTTGCTCCCCCACTCTTCGACGGTGTGCTGGAAATGCTCGACGAAGGCATCGGAGGAGTCCTCCGCCGGATCCTCGTCCCCCACGGCCCCGTCGGCACCTGTTGCGTCACCGAAGCCCGGATAGTCGATACGCATGTCGGACTCGGACGTGGGCGGCCCGCTCTTGGTGACCAGGTGCTGCGGGTCCCGGTCGGCCCGTTCCAGCAGATGGTGCCACTCCTTCCACTGAAAAACGGCCCGGTGCACGGCAGCCGCCGTCTCCGCGAGACCTGGTGGCGCGGCCGGCGCCGAGGCGCCCTCGCCGTCGCCGTATATCGGCGCCTCGAAGCCACCCCCGTCGAGCCGGTCGGGGCGCCGCAGGGCGTGCAACGCCGGGCGTACCCGTTTGTCCAGCAGAAAGCGCAGCTCGGCGAAGGTCTCCGCGATCTCGCGGTATGCGGCGTTCCCGCCCGCTGCGGCGCGGTACACCTGGCGTCGCAGCGTGAGCAGCGCGGCGTCCAGCTTCCGCCGAGAACGTTCGGCGCGCTCCAGCTTCTGGCCCACGCCGTTCCTGCGTACGTGGTCCTCGATCGCGTGGCGCAGGTGGTCGATCCCGCCGTCCTTGTCGTATGCGCGCAGGCGCGGCGTCCACGGGTTGCCGGGGTCGGTGCTCTCCAGACGGGCCGCGATCGGCTCCCACGGGCGTTCTCCGGGCGGGGGCAGCTTGCCCATGGCAGCACGTACCCGCTCGCGGGTTTCGTCGGAGAGACGGGTGTATGAAAGCTCATAGGCACGGATCGCGGGTACCGCCGAGGTCACCACGATGCCGTCCTGGCGTCCCCGGACGAACTTGCTGCCGTAGACGTGGATTCCATTGAGCTCGTCGGCGTGCCGCAGCAGATCGGGCACGGGCAGAGCGGTGCCGGGGAGGGCCGCGAGAGACGGAAGGTGCGTCCGGTCGAAGACGTTGGCGGCGATCAGCGCCGCCTGCCCCAGGGCATCGGCACTGCGGCCGTCCTCCAGCAGCATGTCCCAGAACTCCGAGGCGCCCTTGGACTCGGGGCGGGAGGACAGCACGACCAGCAGGATCGTGTGCACGTCGACCAGGGCGCGCCGGCTCAGGGACTTGTCCCTGCCGTACGAGCCGGCGGCGCCGATGCCGGGGAAGTCGAGAAGCTGGACGGGGTGTTCGGCCAGCAGACGGCCGAGGGCCCAGTGGTCCGGCGAGACGGTGACCTTCTGCACCACGCGCTCGATCAGCGGGAAGCTGCGGCTGAGCGCGTCCTTGTCGCTCTCGATGTTCTCACTGTTGAAGGGCTGAAGGGTGAACTTGGGCGGCGTCTTGGGAGTGACCTTGGCAGGGGGCAGTTTCAGTGCCTCGTTCACGATCTTCCGGGCGACGAGGGCCCGGTGACCCAGCACGCTGTACCGGCCACGCTGACTGAGCAGGGCGTCCCGAATCCGGCACAGTTCCACCACCGTGTCCCGATGGGCGTCGTCGATGAGCTCGGGTGGCACCGGGGCCGGGGACGCGCCGGCGGGCGTCGGCCACAGGCAGGGGTACCAGCTGTCGAACGGCGCCCAGCCGCGCGGATCGGTCACCGGGTCGTACCCCGCGAGTGCGACGCCGGCGCCCAATTCAGGGTGTCTGCGGTCGAGTTTGGTGACGAGCGTGGAGAGGATGTCCTCGACACAGCGGCTGAGCTGGGCTTCGCTCAGATAGCGGATCTCGGTGGTGTCCGCTGCCCGCGTCGGGCTGCCGGACTCGCCCGCGGTCAGAGACAGCACGGTGATGTTGCCGGTCGTGGGGCGCTCCTCGACCGGCAGCAGATCGGGACAGCCGAGGAGCGTGCCCAGGAGCAGGGACTTGCCGACGCTGTACTCCCCGACAACGCCGATGGTGACCGGTGAATCGACCCGGTCCAGCAGTTCCTGGGCGGTCTCTGCGACGCGCGCACGGGCGGCGTGGCACTCCGGGGTGTCGGGTATCTCCTGATCCTGGAGCATGGCCTGGGCGTCTTTGGCGTATCGCCGCACATCGGCCAGAGCGGTGGGCGAAGCCGCTGGACTTGTGGCGGCTGAGGCGGATGTGTGGGACACGGCGACTCCGCGGTGAGTGCGGTGAGCGGGTGGTTTGACGACGAGTCGGTTTGTCGGTGGGCCGGTCTGACGGTCGGCCGCGAGTCGGTGTATCGATCAGGCGGCCTGACGGCGGGTCAGTGCAGAAGGAAGAACAACTCGATCTCCGCGGTGCCGGACGGGATGCCGGGGTCGGTGTTGTGGTAGCCGCGAATGATCTCTTTGTGGTACTGCGGAAAGAACTCCGGCGCGGCGGAGGGCAGGAGCCGGGCGACGGCTTCGGCGAAGGCCGTACTGGTCCCGGTGTCGACCGCGCCGCCCGGGAACCGGCCGGCGTTGCCGAAGACCATCACGAAGGCCGCCCGCTTGCCCCGGAACTGCCGTATCCGGCGGGCCACTTGTTCACGGACGCTCGCGGCGGCACGGGCTGAGCCGCCCATGAGCGCCTCGGGGTCCGTGCGCACCGTGATCGATCGGGTGTGGGGGTCCAGTCCGCCGCTCGGCGGCGGACCGGTCGGTGCGGAGGTGGAGGGACCGGGGAGCGTCGGTCCGGACGGCGACGGTGTGCAGCTGGGGCCTGCCATGGCGCAGGGATGGGGCGGGTCGGCCCGGTCCATCGTCTCACCGCCCAGGGCGACGACCACCATGACCAGCAGCAGATCGGCGAAGAGCCATCCTGCCGCCTGCGCCCCCGTCGTCCTCGGCGGCCTCATCGGTCGACCTCTGCGGCCGGCTCGGAGATCCGCGGGTCGTCGGCGGGCACCGGACGGCTCAGGGAGACCGTCGGCGGTGCGGACGCCCGCGCAGAAGGCATGGGTCGCGCCTGTGGGCTGGAGGGCGCCGGCGACGGCTGCTGTGCGGAGGCCGCGGGCGGCGCCTGCGGTCGGGAGGGACCATGTGGTTCCTGCGGTGCGGAAAGCGCCTGCGCTGCCGGCCCGGTGGAAGAGGTCCTGGGCAGCGCGTCCACGAGAACCCGCAGGGCGCCGTGCACCTGCTCGACGGTCTTCAACAGCCGGTCCCGTGCCTCGCTCTGGTCCCCCCGGTGGGCGAGGGCCGCTTCCCGCATCTCCGCGATACGGGCGGCCAGTTCGGCCGTGACCGTGCGGACCTCATCGCGCAGGGAGACGGCCAGGGCCGCCACCGCCAGGTCGTAGGCGTCGCCGATGTGTTCGGCGCCCTCGGTCGCCGCCCTTTCGAGGGCCGCCGGAAGGCCCGTCAGCGTGCCGTGAAGACCGTCCAGCGTGGCGGCGAGGACCTGGGTGGAGTCGGCCGTGGAGGCCCGCACGGCGGCGAGAGCTGCTGTCACTTCCCGTACGGCTTGACGCATCCACTCCGCGGCGCGTTCGCCGGCCGCCTGGTCCCGCTCCTGTGCCTCGAGCGCGGCGCGGTCGATCCGTTCGGCAGTCAGCTCCCCGGCGGAACCGATCCGTACGGCGGCCAACTCGCCGGCAGAACCTATCCGCTCCGCGACGAGCCGGCCCGCCTTGTCCACGCCCTCCGCCATCGCGGAGCCCGACCTGGCCAGTTCCTCGGCCAGCCGACGGGTACCGGCCGCGACCTCGTCGGCTGCCCGAGTGGCCGAGCCGACGGACGTCCGGACGTCCGTGGTGCCGGCCCTCAGTTCGGCTACGGCCGACTCCAGGGCCTTGACGGCCGCCAGATGCTGCTCCGCGGCCGTACTGGCCCCCTTCAGCAGGTGTCGTGCGCGCTCGTGGACACGAGTCGCCTCGCACAGCAGATCCCGGAGGCCCGAGGCCGCGCCCTGGAGCTCCTCGGCGAAACGCGCGGGGGAGGCGTGGACAGTGCGCACGGCCAGTGCCTCGACCTGGACGAGTGCCGCGGAGAGGCGGGAGACGAGCCGCTGCCGCTCGGCCTCCTCCGCCGCTTCCCTGAGGCGGCCCAGAACGGTCGTACCCATCAGCGCCAGCAGAGCGACGACGGTGTAGACGACCATCGTGTCGAAGCGCAGGACGGGCCAGAGGTGGCCGTCGAAGCCCTGCTGCCACAGAGTCAGGAACGAGCCGGACGGCCCTGTCCCGTCCTGCCCGGTGGCTCCCGAGTCCCGCATCCGCTGGTATGCGTAGGCCGCGGCTCCGAGCCCCGCCCAGGTGACCAGCAGTGGGGCGAAGACGAGCACGGAAGGCAGCGCGGACAGAAGCCGTCGCCCTCGGGCGCCCTCGGCCGAGGGCGGAACAGAGAGGGCGTCGGGTCCGCAGTACGCGGTGACCAGTCCGCCGCCCGCCCACGGACGCAGTTCGTCCTCGCTGCTCGACTGCACCGCGTCCGCGAGCCGGGCCAGGGCCGCCGCGTGCGCCGCGCAGCGCGGGTGGCCGGCCAGAAGACGCAGTTCGGCGGCCAGGCGCTCGGGTTCGTGATGCGTGGGGCTGGGTGTGGCGCTCCCCTCGTCGGCCAGGGCGTTGTGCCTGCGCCGGCGCGCCCGTGACCTCCCCCATGTCTCCAGCCGCCCCATGCTGCTCCCCCCAGCCCTGCCTGGAACCGGTCTGAAATATGCCATTGAACAGCGGCACACAACCAGTCGTATTGCGGAATTGGTTTCGGGGGCGTGCGGTATCCAGTGTTGTGCGCCGCTGCCCGAAGATGGGGACTCCGTGAGGAAGAAGAGTCCGCAGGTGACAGGCGTGAACGCTTCTGCCAGAAAGGAAGTCGCTCGACTTTTGAATTGCTTTTCAAAGTGTCGCTGTTTGACCGTTCTGCCGATCGATATGTGTCAGGGGCGGCCAGTTGAACCCACGGTCATATTCCTGACCGCGACTTGGCGGCTACGGTCGTCAACCTGGCGTTCCCCGGAGACGGCACGCAGGGGAGGGAGAGCCATGACCACACCTACGGAGAACGACGCCGACGGGACCGGAACGGACGGGGAGAATCTCGCACGGCTGACGGGACTCCTGCTCGTCGAGCAACGGGGAACCGATCCCAGCGCCGCCCCGCCCGGCGTACCGTCGGGGGCGACGGCCGCCGCACGGCTGGGGCCCTGGCTCGCCCCGGCGGCCGCACTGGCCGCCGGAGAGCCCAAAGCGGCACTGATCCTCCTCGACGAGCGGCCACCGGACGCCTCCGGCCTCGGGTCATCCTGTCTGTCCCCGCTCTCGCGGGCACTGCGGACCGCGGCGATCGCCATGGACGGCACGTGGCATCCGGGCGGCTCGCCGACGCACCTTCCACCCGTCGCCCAGCAGGCGCAGTTCGCCGCCCGAACGGGAATCGAGGCCGCCGTCGCGTCGGTCACCGACCCGGGACTGAGGCTCTGCGCGCACCTCGCGGGACGCGTCACCCCCGTGCTCCTCTCCTCCCGTACGACCCTGGGGCACGCCATGTGCGCGTTGGCGGCCCAGGAGCGAGCCGCCGCGTACGGGGCGCGTGCCGACTGGGACCATCAGGACCTCTCGGCCGGGCTCAGGGAGCCGCTCGCCTGGTTCGACAGCCTGTACGAAGAGATCGCCGCCTCCCACCACGAGGAGGCCGCAGCCTGCCATCTGCTGCTCGCCGCGGACCTCCGTGTCCGCGCCGGCGACCCGCAGGCGGCCCAGCCGCTGCTGCGGCACGGGCGGCAGTTCGCCTCCCGAAGCCACGCAACCGCCGGACTGGACGCGCTGCTCGCCGGTGACTGGGAGCTGGGCACACCGGGAACCGCCGAGCAGTGCGCTCTCCAGGCCGCCGCGCCAGACGCACGGGCGCTGATGCGGGCACAGGAGCACTACCAGCGGGCCGACGCGGCGTACCGGGCCGTGCTCTCGCGGCGCGGCCGTGCCGCGGCGCTTCTGCGCCTCGCCCATGTCGAGCGCCTCCGCGGCAGCCTGGACGCGTGCAGGGAAACCGTCGAGCGGGCGAGGGCACTGGCGGTGGCGGCCGGTGACGGCGCATGTACCGCGCTGCTCCGTGTCCATCAGGCGCTCGACCTGATCCAGGCAGGCGCCACGTCCCGGGGGCGAGCCGACCGGGCGGCCGAGGCGGAGACCGAGGCCGCCGTCGCCTGGGCCACGACGGCAGGCAGCACGTCCTGGCTGCGAGGTCTGCGACAACTCGTCCTGAATCGCTCCGAGTTCTGGAGCGGACAGGGGGACGTCGTCCGCGCCAGGAGGGCCGCCCTTCTCGCTGAGCGGCTCTGCCCGGGACCCGAGCGGGACGACGCGGCGAACGCACGGCCGGCGGGCATGGCGAGTGTCCCCGCCCCGGGCGTCTACGTGCGGGCCAGGCACCGCCTGGCGGGCATTGTGCTGACCGACCTGGAGCAGCAGGACCACCTGCAGCGCGTTCTGCGCAGCGGCGAACGGGGCGAGCCGCCCAGCCTCGCGGACTGCCTGGGCCTCATACAGGCCGCCAAGATCCTCCACGATCAGGCGTCCGCGCTTCGCGACCCCGATGTGATGGCGGCCTCCCGCGCCCGCATCGAGCTCGCGCTGCGTATCGGCACCGACTTCCTGGCCGACGTCGAGCCCGTGAGCGAGGTCCTCGACGTGCTCGCCTCAGACCTCGCATCCTGCGCCGCACAGGAGACACTGTTCCGCTCTCGGCGGTCCCGTGCGGCCGGCCTGGAGGGAGAGGCCGACCTCCTGGCACGGCGGGCCCTGGACGCGGCCGAGCAGATCCCGGACGAGACGTTCCGACGTGTACTGCGCTGCGCGGCCCACGTCGACCTGCGTGAATGGCACCGGGCCAGGGCTGAGATGACGGCGGTCGAACCACGCCTCTCCGCCGTCCAGGCAGCCGCTCTCTGGCTGCGACTGCACCGCCCCGAACGCGCCGCTGCTCACGTGCCGTTCATCGACGCCGGCTCCACCCCCGGCGCCGCGGACCAGAGGCACCCCTGGGAACAGGCGGCGATCCGGGCGGACCTGGCCCTGGCCCGGGGACTGTACGACCAGGCCGCCGGCCACGCCGGACAGGGGCTCGACGCCTATGAGGCGCACCAGGTCAGGCTGGCCCGCGACGCACTGCGTGCTTCCTTCGCCGACGACCCGGTGGTCGCCGGCCTGTACCACGTCGCAGTGCTCTCGTCCCTCTGCCTCGGCGGCCCCGACGCGGCGGCCGCCGCCTTCGCCCAGGCGGAGCGCGGCCGGGCCGGATTCCTGCACACGCTCCACGCCCTCGACACCGCCGGCACGGACCGGGCCGCCCGCACCGCCGTCAGGGAGTGGCTGGTCGCGGAGGTCCACTGGTCCGCGGAGTTCGAGGACCACGCGGCCGCCCTGGGCGCCCGGGCGTTCCCGCTCGGGCCCCGGCCGGCACCGGACGTCGGCGGTCTCCCCACCCGGGGGCGTCCTGCGGAGCACGTCCCGGCGGCCCCCGGCGCGCGCACACATCACGCATCCGACGCAACCGCGGCAGCGGTCGGCGCAGCCAGGGCCCGGGCCCGCACGGACCGGGCACCCCGGGAAGACCGACGCGTGCGCATCCAGGAGGCCGAGCGCGTCCTGGACGCCGCCGAGACGCAGGTGCGCAAGCTCGTCCCAGCCGCGCTCACCGCATCGGGCAAGGGCGCGCTGCCGGACGCCGCATCCGTGGCCGAGGCCCTGCCCTCCGACACCGTCCTCCTCACTTACCACTCCTTCGACAACACCCTGGTCGGTTGGGCGATGACCCGGCGAACACTGGTGAGCGACCGCCAGACCCGGTGGGCGCAGTCCATGGTGGCGGCCGTGCGCCGGTTTCACAGCTGGTGCTCGGCGGCGGGTGGCGGGCGCGGCGGCGAAGCCGACGGACGGGAACTGGCCGAACTGCTGCTGCGCCCCTTCGCCGCGCTCCTGCGCGACCACAGGCGCGTGCTGGTGGTGCCCCCGGCCATGCTCTCGCTGCTGCCCTTTCACGCCCTTCCCTGGGACGGGGACGTCCTCGGCGCCACCCACGAGGTGTCCTACCTTCCTTCGGCCTCTCTGGTCACCCGCCTGCGCCGCACGCCGGACAGGCCGTGGTCGAAGCTGCACGCGCTGCTGGTCGGCGGTCCCGCCACCGACCCCCGGCTCGGGCTGCGGACACTGCCGGGCACCGTCGCCGAGACCGCGGAACTCGCCCGGCTGCTGCCCCGCCACCGGCTCCTGACCGCGACGGAGGCAACCCGGAACCGGGTGCTGGAGGCCGCCTCCGACTGCCAGGTGCTCCATCTCGCCACCCATGGTCTCGTCGACGAACTCGCCCCCAACCGCAGTCGGCTGCCCCTCGCCGGTGACGATGTCCTCGGCATCGCGGACCTCCTGCGTGCCGCCCACGAGCCGCAGCTGCTCGTGCTCTCCGCCTGCGACACCGGCCGGGGCACCGCCACCGCGGGCGGCGACGTCCTGGGACTGACCCGCGCCGCCCTGATCACGGGAGCCCGGCATGCCGTCGTCTCACTGTGGCCGGTCCACGACCGTACGGGCTGCCTGGTCATGACCAGGACCTACCGGTACCTCCTCGAGGACCCCGCTGTCTTCGTCGGCTCGGCGCTGGCACGCGCCCAGCGGGCGGTGCGCGACCTGTCCCGCGCCGAACGGGACGAGGAGTTCGACACGCTGGTCCTCCGGGCCGGGACCCGCCCCGGACAGCCCTCCTGGGCCCGCTCCTCGGATGCGGCCAGGGACAGCGACACGCTGTGCACGGACGCAGACGACCGGCATCCGTATCACTGGGCGCCCTTCATCCACGTGGGGGTTTGAGATGACGTTGCGAGCGCTGCTGATCGGCGCCCAGACCTACGGCTTGACCGGTGTGCACGCCGACGTGGAGGTGATGGCGGACGTGCTCGGTGCCCGCGGCTTCACCGGCCTGCGGAGGTGCGTGGAAGACGACGCCACGTACGGGGGCATCACCGAGGAGATGAACCGGCTCCGGGCGAACACCCGGCCGGGTGACGGCGTGGTGGTGTACTACTCGGGGCACGGGGCGCTCCTGGGTGAGCTGCAGTACCTCGTCCCCGTCGACATGGGTGACAGCACCCCCACCGACTTCCGCGGTTATCTGGCCGAGGAACTCACCGCCGCCGTCCGGGCGCTGAGGGAGCAGACGCCGAATCTCACCGTGATCCTCGACTCCTGCCACTCTGGCGGCGCCGTGCGGGAGGCGGCGTACGAGTCCGGGCGGTGGGCCCTGAAGTCGGTCGAGCTGCCCACCGTCGACCAGGACGCGGGACTCACCCGCGCGGCTCGACTCGCCCGGCCCGGGGACCCGCTCGTCCCCGGCGTCGTCCGGTTGACGGCATGTCTGCAGCACGGTTCGGCGTACGAGGCCGAACTCGTGTCAGGCAAGGGACGGCAGGGCGTCTTCACCGCGGCCCTGGCCGAGTTCCTGCGCCCGCACACGCACCCCCGTGTGCCCTGGTCGGTGCTGATCGCCCGCATCCGCGACCGCATCAAACAGCAACAGGTACGCCAGTGGCCCGAGGCGGGTGGGCCGTCCGGGCGGTTGCCGTTCTCCCTCGACGAGCCCGCCGAGCCCGAACGGCTCCCGCTGGTGCGATGCGACGGCCGGTTCACCGTACCGGGCGGCGCCGTCTTCGGTCTCGGCGTCGCGGACCAGGTCAGCATGGTGTTCCCCGGCAGTGGCACGCGGCACGGCGGCGCCGGGACCTCCATACCCGCGACCGTGGACGAGATGAAGGCCGGCGACGCTCTCCTGCGCCCAGCGCCGTCTGCCCTTTCGAGCCCTGCTGCCGGCGACCTGCGCACCGCAATGCTGCCCCCCGGCGCCCACGCGCTCGCCGTACGCGTCCACGACCGCCGCCGGGTCCTCATCGACGCCGAAGGCCTCTTCGCCGACGCGCTGCGCAAGGAACTGGCCCGCTGCCCACGGCTGGCGGAGACCGACGACGCTCAGGAGGCCTTCGCCACCGTTCGCGTACACGACGGAACCTGCGAGGTCCTGAACGCGGAGGGGCTGCCCTTCCGGGACCTGTCCGAAACGGCCCACGCCGGTCCGTCCGGGCTGATCGCTCTACTGGAGGAGCTCGCCCGGGGTGAACGCGTACGGCGTCTTGGCGACCCGAAGGGACCGAGCCGCCTGGAGGCGGGCCTGGACGTCCTGATCGAGGTCCGGCAGCCCCCCACGCGCGGGCACTGGCGCGAACTGCACGCGGTCGGCGAGCGGCTCCACCACGGCGACCAATACCGGGTCACGGTCAACAACCGTTCCGGCGCCCCACTGTGCTTCTGGGTGATCGGTGTCGGACTGAGCGGCCGCACCACTCTGGTGACCAACGACCAGCCCAGCGGCTACCGTCTGGAACCCCATGGCGCCGAGCACCACGGCACGCGCACCACCCGGCCCGTCACGATCTACTGGCCGCACGACGTACCCAAGCTGGGTCCACGGCCGGAGACCATCCACGTCCTCGTCGGCGACCGCGCGATGGACCTCAGCGGTCTGGCGTCGCGCGAACGGTCCGTGCACACCGCCGATCCCACCCTGAGCGCGCTGCTGCAGGACGTCTGGGAGGGCACCCGCGACCAGATGCTGGAGGTGGGCGAGGAGTTCCACTACCGCGTACATACCGTGCACGCGGACGCGCTACCGGAGCCGGAAGACAGGCGCCCATGATTCACCTGCCCCCGACGGTGCGCCGGATCCAGGCGGACCGCAGCGCCAGGCAGCAGCGGTGGGCCGAAGCGTACGGCCTGTACCGCGAAGCCGCCCGCGCCTACCCCCAGCGGGTGCTCGCCGCCGCCTGCTGGCAGGATGCCGCGGGCATGGCCGGCCGGCTCGGCCGCTACTCCGAGCAGGAAGACTGCAGCAGGCGCAGCCTCGCCCTCCTGAACGGCACGGTGCTCAACACCCCTCTGGTACGCAGGACGCGGATCAGAGCCCTGCTGGCCCTGGCCGAATCCCTCTACCGCACCGGTGATCTCACCGGCGGGGAGGAAGTCGCCCGCCGGGTCTACGACATGGCCGCCGGGAAGGACGCCGACTTCGCCGCCGAGGCCTTCCACCGGCTGGGCCAGGCGCTGATCCTCCGGGGACAGGTCGGCGGTGCCCTGACTGCCTTCGCCCGCGCCGTCGAGACCGCACGGGCCGGCGGAAACGGGCTGGAGGTGGCCCAGGAACTGGTGAGCCTGGGTGTCGCCGCCGCGACGGTGGGCGACAACGCCACCGCCCGCGACTGCGCGGCCGAGGCCGAACGGCTGGCGCGGGCGTCGACCCGAAGAGAACGCACCACGGTGCTGACCTCCGCCCTCGGCTTCCGGGCCCTCGTGCTGCGGCGCGAACTGCGTGGTGAGGAAGCGGTCGCGTACGCACGCGAGGCCCTCACACTGCTGTCCGGCCCGGTCGGCCGGCAGGACGTCGCGGTACTGGCGCAGTCCCGTGAACGGCTCGCGACCTGCCTGCTCTCCTGCGACGAACCGCAGAAGGCGGCCGAGGCGATCGATCTGCTGCGCCGCAACCACGCGGAGGCGGTCGAGCGCGGCGACGCCCTCCTCATCGTCTCCTCCGCCGCCAACATCGCCGGCGCCCATGCACTGGTGGACAGCATGGAAGAGGCGCTCGCCTGGGCGGAGCGAGCCGTGGACGCCGCGCGGAAGGCCGGCCAGGGGCCGCACATGGCCGCCTCCGCCCTGCTGACCCTGGGGACCATGCTGCAGGTGCGCGGAGAGCACGCCGAGGCCGACCGCCGATTGCTGGAGGCGGTCACGCTCTGGGAACAGGTACGCGCCACCGCCCGCGACGAGCTCGAGCACATCGACCTGCTCGGTGAACAGGCCCAGGTGTACCGGGCCCTCCAGCGTTGCCGGGTCGCCCGCGGCGACACCGACGGCGCGCTGGAGGCGGCGGAACGGGTCCGCGGCCTGCTGCTGGAACAGCGGCTCCTCGCGGGACGCTCCCCCGGCCCCGCCACGAGCCCTGGGCCGCGTACGGCGCCCAGGACCGCGCAACACCTGTCCGAGCAGGCCGCCCGCAACAACACGGTCACGCTCGTGTACAGCCTGCTCGGGCCCGCCCGCCCCAGCGTCCGCAGCAACGCCGCCACCGCCTACATCTGGGTGATAGCACCCGACGGAACACGAAGGCATCACGAGGTCGACCTTGCCACTGTGCGCGCCGCGATGCCGAGCGCCGTCGCTGCCGACGCGGCCCACTCCGGCGGCGGTACGGACAGGGCCACCGCCGCCGAGCCTCCCGAGAAGCGGCTTCTGCGGGCCCTGTCCCAGGGCACTGTGGTTCCGGACGCAAGCACCCGCGACAGCAGCCCGCTCGCCGAGCGAGACTCCCGCCGGATCACCGACGCGCAACTGCGCCTGCTCGCCGACGCGTTCCTGCGGCCGGTCGAGGACGACCTGACGGCAGCCGGGACGCGGCTGCTGGTGGTCGTACCCGACGGGTTCCTGCACCACCTGCCGTTCAACGCGCTGCCCTTGAAGGACACCACCCCACTGGTGGACCGGTTCACCGTGGCGGTGGCGCCCTCCGCCCGGCAAGGCCCTCGGGCCACCGCGCGCAGCCGGCCCGTCGAAGTACCCGCGTCCAAGGCCCTGGTGGTGGGAAACCCCGACCCGCCGACGCAACCTCTCATACCCGGGCTGCCCGCGCCCGTCCTGCGGGCCCTGCCCGCGGCCGAACGCGAGGCCCGGGACGTCGCCGCCCTCTACGGAGCCCGCGCGCTCCTCGGCGCGGAAGCCACCCACGAGGCCGTGCTCGCCCGGCTGCCGCGGGCCCGGTTCGCGCACTTCGCGACACACGCCCTCGCCGGTGAGGAAGTCCTTCGGATCCCGGGCGCGCTCTGCCTCGCCCCGAGCGGCACGCCCGATCCGGCCCGCGGGAAGTACGGGGACGGCGCGGACGGCTCGTACCTGCGGGCCGACCACATCGAGCCGCTCGACCTCACAGGCTGCCCGCTCGTCGTACTCAGTGCCTGTGAGACCGGCTGGGGCAAGCCTTCACCGGAGGGAAACCTCGGCCTGGCCCGTACCTTCCTGGCCGCCGGGGTGGAATCCGTGGTGGTTGCCCTGTGGCCCGTGGACGACAGGGCGACGGCCGATCTCATGACCGCGTTCCACCGGCACCTCGTCACGGGGACGACCACGGGAGAGGCCCTGCGCCTGGCCGTGTGCGACACCAGGCGACGTCACCTACGGCCGGAGGATTGGGCGGGCTTCAGCCTGCTGGGCAACGCCGATCTCCGGCTCCTTCCGGTGGCGCGGGCGTGAACTCCTGCACGGACGAGGCCCGAAGAGGAACGAGTGGCGGGGGCCCGGTGGCCGCCGACGGCCGCCGGGTCCCCGCGCTGTCCCCCGTGCAGCAAGCACGAAGACCACGTCCCCGCAGCAGTGCGGAATCCCGTGGGACGGCGTCAACCTCCGTCGGAAAAGCGGCCGTTCGTCCTTGCGCGGCGACTACGATGCCGTACGTCACAAGTGCCGGAGAAGCCCGAGAAGCCGGAGAGGTGCTGTGATGCCGGGCACGTACACGCAAAGCACGGAGTCCGCCGAGCGCTGGCCGCACGGCACCTTTCTGGCAGAGCTGGCCGGCTCGTCGGAGTCCGTCAAAACCCTGCTCTCCCTGGGGACCCTGCGGTCGTACGAGCCCGGCGAGACGCTGCTGACCGAAGGGTTGCACGAGACGTTCGTCCTGTTGCTGCTCAGCGGTGTCACCAAGGTAACCGCTCTCACGGAGGACGGGGACACAGCGCTGCTGGCCGTACGGATCGGCGGGGACCTCGTGGGAGAGTTCGCGGCCTTCGACAACAGACCACGCTCGGCCACGGTCACGGCCGCCGGCCGGGCGACGGCCCGGCGCATCGGACAGCGGGACTTCCTCGGCTGCCTCGACCGTCGTCCTGTGGCCGCGCTGGCGGTCAGCCGGATGCTCGTGCGCAAGAACCGGTGGTCGGTGCGGCGCCGCGGCGACTTCAGCGGTTGCCCGGTGGCGACGCGGGTCGCCAGGGTGCTCGTCGATCTGGTCGAGGACTACGGGCAGCCGTCGCGCGGCCGGTTCCTGATCGGGCCGCGGCTCACCCAGGCGGAGATCGCCGGACTGGTCGGGGCGAAGGAACGACGGGTCCACCACGTGCTGGGCGCGCTGGCCGAGCAGGAAATCATCCAGGTCGGCTACAGCCGCATCACCGTCGTCTCCCCGGCCGGACTGCGCCGGGCGGCACGGTTGACGGAACCGGACGACTGAGTGGACGACTGAGTGGCACCGCGGCCGGGACGTGCGACAGGACGGAACGGCCGGCCATGGCACAGGACATCGAGGGGGAACGGGACATGGGGGACCGCGAGCAGGACTCGGAGAAGCAGCACGATCGAGGAGACCGGCACGACTCGGGGCACCAGGACACAGGGCACCGTGAGGCAGGGCAACGGGACGTGGCGCACCCGGACGCAGGACACCGGGACACAGCGCACGGCGACCACGACGACGTACTGGCGACCACGGACCTGATCGCCTTCGACAGCGTGGTGGCCAAGGGGGGAGGGCACCCCGTGCACGACCGCGTCGCCAGTGCCTCCCTGGGGCGACCCCTCGGCTACGTCCTGCCCGGGGCCGGCGGTGGGGGCGGGGGCGAGGCTGAAGTGCACCGCGACATGCTTCTGTGCTTCCCCTTCGACCTGGAGGAACTGCCGGGCGGCCGCGGATATCAGCAGGTAACCCTGGGTGTGCGGTTCGACGACGGGACACACGCCCTGGCCCTGCAGCCGGCGCCCGGCACGACCGCTGCCGACGGAACGGAGATCGTCGCGTTCGGGCTCGGCCAGGACCGGCTCCGCTGGACCTTCCGTGCCCCGGGTCGGGGCGGCGCTCTGCGCCCAGACGGCCGCTGGGTCCAGGCCGTCGTCCGCGTACCGGCGACGGCGGAGGAAGTGTCCGGCCGGCTGAGCCTGACCACGGTGACTGTGCAATCGGTGCTGGGCGGGGCCTTCGTGCGCAGAGAGGCGGCGAGTCCGCAGGACACACGGTTCCGCCTGAGGCTCGCCGACGCCTGGCCGGCCGCCGCACCGCTCGCGCCCCACGGGGCACTCCCCGGGTCATGGGCGCTCGCAGGATACGAGGACGGCGCCATGCCGGACGGCGACGGCGAGACCGGCAGGGAGATCCACAGCGATGGCGACGGCGCTTCCGCCGACGGCGAGGAACTGCCCCCGGGGCTGCGGCGGCTCTGCCTCGCCGTCGACATCGAGAAGTACAGCGCCCGCGACAACGCCGACATGGTCCGGCTGCAGCGTGTCCTGCTGCGGACCCTGCGGGCCGCCTGCGCAAGGGCAGGCGTCGACTGGCAGCGCTGTGGCCGCCAGGCTCAGGGAGACGGCTATCTGCTCGTGCTGGAGCCCGGCATCGACGAGGTCAGGGTCGTCCCCAAGCTGCTGGACGGACTCGCCGCGGGTCTGGCAACCGCCAATGCCGCAGCCGCCGCCCACCTGCCTCCTGGCACGGAGCCGGACCGGGGCCCCGCCGTCGCCCGCGAGGTCCGCATGCGGGCCAGCCTGCACCAGGGCATCGTGCACGAGGCGGACAGCGGCTACGCGGGGTCGACGGTGGTAGCCCTCTTCCGCGTCCTCGACTCCGGTCCCGTCCGCCGCAGGCTCGCCGACAACCCCTCCTCCCATCTGGCGGTCGCCTTCTCCGACACGCTCTACAAGGATCTTGTGGCCATCGGTTACGAAGGACTGTCGGGGAACGGCTTCGAGCGGGCCGAGATACACGTCGAAACCAAGGGCTACACCGGGGTGGCATGGATCCAGGTGAGGCCGACGGGCCGTGGACGCGTCGGCGCCGTGTGAGCCCTCACCGGTCCGCCGGCGCGCCGACAACGGAACATCTGAACTGGCTTGCCCTGTAGGGCGGGTGGAAAGGGTCCACCCGATGACGTTGTGGAAATGGATGCGCCGGGCGGATGTCGACAACGGGGCCAAGCCCGGGGTGACCAGCCAGGAGAGCGCGGAACTGCGGGAAGCACGTCGGCGGATCAAGCTGCTGGAACAGGAGGACGAAGTCCTGCGCCGGGCCGCGGCCTATCTGTCGCAGGCGCATCTGCCGGGAAAAGGATCTACCCGCTCGTGAAAGAGCCGGCCGTGGACGGGGTGCCGGTCACGGTGACGTGTCGGGTGCTCAAGCTCGCCAGACAGCCCTACTACCGCTGGCTGGGCAAGCCGGTTGCCGACGCCGTGCTGGAGGAGGCATATCGCGCGAACGCGCTGTTCGACGCCCACCGCGACGACCCGGAGTTCGGCTACCGGTTCCTGGCCGATGAAGCGCGTGGTGCCGGGGCCGGCATGGCCGAGCGCACCGCGTGGCGGATCTGCCGGGACAATCGCTGGTGGAGTGTCTTCGGGAAGAGGCGTGGCCGGGGCAAGAAGGCCGGCCCGCCGGGCCACGACGATCTCGTGAGCCGCAACTTCACCGCGACCGGCCCGAACCGGCTGTGGCCCGCCGACATCACCGAACACGCCACCGGCCAGGGCAAGCTGTACCTCTGCGCGATCAAGGATGTCTTCAGCAACAGGATCGTGGGCTACTAAGAACTGCGGATCGCGATCGTGTTCTGGATCGAGAGGACCTACCACCGGCGCCGCAGACAAGCCGCACCCGGTCGGCTCACACCCGTCGAATTCGAGACCGTCATGACCACACCGGACCTCCAGGCCGCGTGACCGAACCTGTCACCCGAACCTGCATCAGACCCGCCTCCATGGTGTGAGCGCGCACTCCGGCACCCAGAACTATGGTGTCCCAACACATACGCCTCTGACCTGCACGTTCCTACGGTGCGGCGACACGCAAACGTCCCCGTCGAACGCCAGGAAGTGGTGCCGATGTCCTCCCCAGCGACCGCTCCACCAGCCCCGTCCAGCCTCCCCCGCATCGTCGCCGCCAGCCTCATCGGCACCACCATCGAGTGGTACGACTTCTTTCTGTACGGCTCCGCTGCCGCGCTGGTGTTCAACAAGTTGTTCTTTCCGGACTCCGATCCGCTCGTCGGGACGCTGCTGTCGTTTCTGACGTACGCCGTCGGGTTCGCCGCGCGTCCGCTGGGGGCGCTCGTGTTCGGGCACTACGGTGACCGGCTTGGGCGCAAGAAGCTGCTGGTGCTGAGCCTGTTGCTGATGGGCGGAGCGACCTTCGCCATCGGGCTGCTGCCGACGCACGCGACTGTCGGCGCCGCCGCGCCCATGCTGCTGACCATGCTGCGGCTGGTGCAGGGGTTCGCGCTGGGTGGCGAGTGGGGCGGCGCCGTGCTGCTGGTGTCCGAGCACGGGGACGCCCGGCGGCGTGGTTTCTGGGCCGCGTGGCCGCAGACGGGGGCGCCGGCGGGGCAGTTGCTGGCCACCGGTGTGCTGTCGCTGCTCACCGCCGTGCTCTCGGACGACGCCTTCGGCACCTGGGGGTGGCGGATTCCGTTCCTGCTCTCCGGTGTGCTGGTGATGGTCGGTCTGTGGATTCGTCTCTCTGTCGATGAATCGCCCGTATTCAAGGAGGCGTTGGAGCGGGCCGAGTCCAAGTCCCGGCGGGCCGACGAGGCGGAGAAGCTGCCGCTCGTCTCCGTGCTGCGGCATCACTGGCGGGACGTGCTCGTCGCCATGGGTGCCCGTATGGCGGAGAACGTCAGCTACTACGTCATCACCGCGTTCATCCTCGTCTACGCCACCACGTCCGCCGGTGTCTCGAAGCAGACCGCGCTCAACGCGGTCCTCATCGGCTCCGCAGTGCACTTCGCCGTGATCCCGGCTTGGGGCGCGCTCTCCGACCGGGTCGGACGTCGGCCCGTGTACCTGTTCGGCGCGGCCGGCATCGGTCTGTGGATGTTCCCGTTCTTCTCCCTCGTCGACACCGGTTCGTTCGGGTACCTGGTTCTCGCCGTGACCGTCGGGCTGGTGCTGCACGGTGCCATGTACGCGCCCCAGGCAGCCTTCTTCGCCGAGATGTTCGCGACCCGGATGCGCTACTCCGGCGCCTCCATCGGTGCCCAGTTCGCCTCGGTGGCGGCCGGTGCGCCCGCCCCGCTCATCGCCACCGCGCTGCTCGCGGACTACGACAGTTCCACGCCGATCGCCCTGTACGTGATCGCGGCGGCCGTGCTGACACTGATCGCCGTGGGCGTGGCCCGGGAGACACGGCACCGGGATCTGGCCGACGTGGAGGCCGGGGACGACGAGCGCACCGCCGCCGGCCGGGCGGCCGAGGCGCGCACCGTCTGAACGGCGCGACGTCGTCCCGTCCAGGACCGGCCCTCGCACGGGGCCGGTCAGTGCCGTCCGGGTGCCGCCAACCGGTGCAGGCGCAGGGCGAGTTGGATCTCCAGGGTGCGGGCCGGGGTCTGCCAGTCATCGCCCAGGAGGCGGCCCACGCGCTCCAGCCGTTGGGCGACCGTGTTCACGTGCACATGGAGTTCTTCCCGGGTACGGGCCGGGCTCATCCCACAGGCGAAGTACGCGTCCAGGGTGCGCAGCAGTTCGGTGCCGCGGCGCTCGTCGTAGGCCACGACCGGGCCGATGGTGCGGTCGACGAAGGCGCCGATGTCCCGTTCGCCCGCGAGGAGCAGGCCGAGGAAGCCGAAGTCCTCGGCCGCCGCGCCGTCTCCGTCTCGGCCCAGCAGACGCAGCGCGTCCAGGCAGCGCCGGCCCTCGGTGTAGGCGGCGGCCACGCTGTCGGGGTGGGCGGCGAGGTCGGTGACGGGGGCGGAGGCGCCCACGGTGACGGGCTGGTGGACGGCGGTGCCGAGATCGCGGGCGGTGCGGCGGGCCAGGTCCGTGGTGGTGTCGCCGGTGGCGAGCGGGAGCAGCAGGACCGTGCCGCCGTCGCGGGCGGCGGCCAGGCCCTGCCGGGTGGCGGCGAGGTGGGAGGCGGCGGACCACAGGCGGCGTCGGGCGGCGGCTTCCTCGTCGGCGTCGGCCGCCGGGCCGTCCAGCCGGGCCGCGAGGACGACGTGGGTGGCGTCCAGGTCGGCACGCAGGCGGGCGGCGCGCTCGCGCAGCAGGCGCGGGTCCCGGTCGCGGGCGTCCAGGAGGTCGTCAAGCAGCTCGCCCCGTACGCGCTGTTCGGCCTCGGCGGCGGAGCGGCGGGCCAGCAGAAGGAGCGAGGTGACCATGGCCGCGCGTTCCAGGGTGCGCTGGTCGACCGGGTCCAGGTCGGGGTGGCCGCGCAGTACCAGCGCGCCGAGGAGTTCGCCGCCGGCGGCCACCGCGGCGATCCAGTGGCTTCCGTGCCGTACCGCGTGTCCCTCGGCGCGGGACGCCTCCAGCGCCCCGGCCGGCGCCGTACGGGCTTCGGTGAACTCGACGGTTCCGGCGAGGACTTGGGAGACGGCCGCGGCCACGTCGTGGACTCCGCCGCCGCGCAGGACGAGTTCGGCGAGCCGGTCGTGCACGTCGGAGGCGCGCTCGATGACGCCGCTGCGGTCCCGGATGATCTCGTTGGCCCGCTCCAGTCCAGCCAGGGCCGAGCGTGTCTCGGTGAGCATGTTGGCGGTGTCGATGGCGGCCGCGGCGAGCGCGGCGAAGGAGCCGAGCAGGGCGATCTGCTCGCGTTCGAAGACACGGGCCCGCCGGTCGGCGGCGAAGAGGACGCCGATGACGTGCGGGCCGAGCATCAGCGGGACGCCGAGGATGGCGACCAGGCCCTCGTCGCGGACACCGGCGTCGATGGTGAGGGTGTGCTGGAAGCGGCCGTCCTTGAAGTAGTCGTCGGTGACGTACGGCCGTGCGGTCTGGGCGACCAGTCCGCCGAGCCCCTCGCCCATCCCGAGGCGCAGCTGCTGGAAACGGGCGGAGACCGAGCCCTCCGTCACGCGCATGTAGGTGTCGCCGCGCGCCGGGTCGTTCAGGCTGAGGTAGGCGATGTCCGTGCCGAGCAGGGAGCGGGCGCGCTGCACGATGGCCTGGAGGACGGCGTCGACATCCCTGAGGCCGGCCAGGTCGTGGGCGGTCTCGAAGAGCGCCGACAGTTCCGCCTCGCGCCGTCGGCGCCCTTCCAGCTCCGAGCGCACCCGCAGGGCGAGGAGCTTGGCGCGCTCCAGCGCGGCGATCCGGTCGGCCGGCGCTCCCTGGGCGCGGGCGAGCAGCACTGGCTCCTCGTACGCCTCCACGGAGGCACCACGGGCCAGCAGGTCGAGGTACGCCGCCTCCGCGCTGCCGGAGGGCGTGCCGGCGGAATGCCCGATGACGGGGCGCCCGGCTTGGACGGAATCGCGAGACATGGTCACCGGATTTCTCTGAGGAGTGCCCGGGCTTCGGCCCCGGGAGGAACAGGCCCCCAGGGCGGCCACCACGTAGCGGCGGAGTCCGCCGCGCATCTGCTGTGGCCCGTGCTTCCTCCGTTGTCAGTGCGGGTTGTCAGTTTGCTGACCATGACGGCATCTGCGATAGCCACTGACGTGGCCGGGCTCGCCCGGCAGACGTATCGGCCGGATACCGCAAGGCCCGCAAGGCGGCGAAGGGATCGATGAAGATCGCCCGGCAGCGTCAGGACACCGGCCGCACGTGGCCCAAGCGTGTGGTTCGGGACTTCGGCCGCATCGCGGTAGGGGACTTCCGGCCGAAGTTCCTCTCGAAGTCCGCCATGGCCCGTAAGGCCGCCGCTGCCGCGATCGGCATGACCAGGACGGCGCTGCTCGACATGGCCCGCAAGCATGGGCGCACCGTGCACCGTGTTCACCCCGCGCACACCGCGATGGACTGCGCGCACTGGGGAGCGAGAGCCAAGCACGCGCTCCCCCTCTCCGCGAGAACCTGTATGTGCACTGCTTGCGGAGCCGTCTCGCCACGAGACAAGAACTCCGCCCGCGTGATGCTCGTCCGGGCTGGTCTCGACCCGGCTGGTGCCGATCTTGTAAGCCTTTCCCCTGCTGGGGGTCAGGCTGAGTGAGCCAGGAATCCCTCTCGTTCCATTCACGAGGGGGAGGAGTCAAAGGATTCCGTATCGGCCGCCGCCGCCCGCCGCCCGGCCCGTCAGGCCTGGAAAACTCCGGGGCCCGACGCCGCCGGCCCGCTCAGTGGGCCGTCCATCCGCCGTCGAGCACCAGTGAGGTGCCGGTGACGAAGGATGCCTGCGGGCTGCACAGGTAGGCCACGGCCTCGGCGACCTCCTCGGGTTCGATGAGCCGGCGTACGGCGCTGTCCTTCAGCAGCACCTCGGACAGCACGCGCTCCTCGGGGATGCCGTGCGCCTGAGCCTGATCGGCGATCTGCTGCTCGACCAGTGGGGTGCGCACATAGGCAGGGTTCACACAGTTCGAGGTGACGCCATGGGGTGCGCCCTCCAGGGCGGCGGTCTTGGACAGGCCTTCGAGACCGTGTTTGGCGGCCACATAGGCGGACTTGTAGGCCGAGGCGCGCAGTCCATGGACGGAGGACACATTGACGATCCGGCCCCAGCCCTGCGCGTACATATGGGGGAGGGCGCCTCTGATGAGCCGGAACGGCGCCTCCAGCATCACGGTCAGTACCGTGTGGAAGACGTCGGGCGGAAACTCCTCGATCGGGCGCACCAGCTGCAGCCCGGCATTGTTGACCAGGACGTCGGTGCCGGCCGCGGTGTGTTCGGCGGCGTCCAGGTCGGTGAGGTCCAGGACCTGCGGTTCGACCGTGCCCGCCAGGTCCCGGGCCCGCTCGGCCAGCGCGTCCAGGCCCGCAGCGTCCCGGTCGACGGCTCTCACCTTGGCTCCAGCGGCCGCCAGCCGCAGCGCACAGGCGCCGCCGATGCCGCCGGCGGCGCCGGTGACGAGGGCGGTACGGCCGCCGAGGTCGAGCGAGGGGGCATGGGGGCCGGGCAGGCCGCTGGACTGGGTCATGCATCGACCCTAAGCAGCGCCTCCTCCCAGCCACATGTGGTCACGCCCCATACTTCATTCAAGACTCGTGGGCTGGAACCATGTGGGTTCATCGGACAGGGCCTGCTTGATCCGGAACACCTGGCGTTCGTCCATCGTCGGCAGTCCGTCCACGTCGAACCAGCCGACGTCCAGCGACTCGTCGTCGTTGACGCGCGCCTCGCCGCCGATGGCCCGGCAGCGGAAGGTGATGTCCATGAACTGGCAGATGTCGCCGTTGTCGAACGTCACCCGGTCCCCGGCCTTCACCATGACGACCCGCTCGGCCACGCACCGTACGGCGGTCTCTTCCTGGACCTCACGCACGGCGGCGTCGGCCGGCTGCTCACCGGGATCCGGGATACCGGAGACCACCGTCCACTTGTGGTTGTCCGCGCGCTGCCCCAGCAGGACTCTGCCGTGGTCGTCGAAGACAACGGCACTGACCCCGGGGAGCCACAGCAGTTGATGGCCCGCGGAGGCCCTGATGGTGCGGATGAAGTCAGGAGTAGCCATGGAACCGACCCTAACGGGCCGGTTCCATCAGTCCTGCGGATTGCTCGGGCGTCGCCGGGCGTGCGGCTGGGCGTCGCCCGTGCGCCGCGCCCGTACCCCGGAACCGATCGCCCAGCCGAGCCCGCCCGCGGCGACCAGCAGCAAGGCCATCTCCGGCAGGATGCCGAGCCGGGTCGCGGGCGTCTCGGATGTGCGCAGCGGGACCTTCTGGACGAGGTAGGCGGGCACGAACATGCCGGTCTTCTTGGTGATCTTCCCGTCGGGCATGATGATCGCGCTGACGCCGCTGGTCACCGGGACGGTCACGGTCCGGCTGTGCTCGACGGCCCGGATGCGGGACATGGCGAGCTGCTGGTAGGTCATCTCGCTGCGGTCGAAGGTGGCGTTGTTGCTCGGCACGGAGATCATCTCCGCGCCGTGTGTGACGGTGTCCCGCACGGCCCAGTCGAAGGCGGCCTCGTAGCAGGTGGCGAGGCCGACCTTGGCGCCGTCGAAGTCGAACACGCCCGGCTTGCTGCCCCTGCTGAAGTCCTGGCGGACCATGCTGGTCCAGTCCTTGTTGATGGCACCGACGAGCCCGCGCAGCGGGAGGTACTCGCCGAACGGCTGGACCTGCCGCTTGTCGTAGATCTGGGTCGGTCCCTTGACCGGGTCCCACAGGATCTGCTCGTTGAGCAGCCGGCCGTCCTTCTCGACGACTCCGCCGACCGAGATGGGCACCCCGAGCGCCTTGGCGGCGCCGTTGATGACGGCGGCCGCGTCGGGGTTGGTGAAGGGGTCGATGTCGGAGGAGTTCTCCGGCCACAGCACGTAGTCGGGCTTGGCGGCCTTGCCCGCCTTGATGTCGGCGGCGAGCTTGAGGGTCTCCCGCGCGTGGTAGTCGAGGACGGCCCGCCGCTGGGCGCTGAACTCCAGCCCCGAACGGGGCACATTGCCCTGGATGACCGCGACGGTCGCGGTGCCGTCCTCCGCCTTGTCGCTGACGAGGGGCCTGGCGGCCACCGCTCCCGCCACCGGGACGGCCACGCTCAGCAACGCGGCGGCCGCGGCCCCGCGCCGGAGGGTCCGGGTGCGGCGCCCGTCGGCGATCAGGCGCCCCACCTCGTACAGGCCGAACCCGCACAGGACGACCGCGAAGCCGAGCACCGGAGTGCCCCCCACGGCGGCGAGCGGCAGGAAGACGCCGTCCGCCTGTCCGAACGCGATCTTGCCCCAGGGGAAGCCGCGGAACGGCATACGCGCGCGTGCCGCTTCTCCGGCGATCCAGACGGCGGCCGCCCACACCGGCCAGGCCGGCAGTTTGGCCACCGCGGCGACACCGACGCCGGCGAGGGCGACGAACACCGCCTCGATGGCGACGAGCGCGAGCCAGGGGCCGGGACCGACCTCCACGCCGGTCCACACCAGCAGCGGGAGCAGGAAACCGAGCCCGAAGAGGTAGCCGAGACCGAAGGCCGCCTTCCAGCTGCGGCCGCGCATCAGCCAGGCGAAGCCGGCGAAGGCGGGCAGGGCCAGCCACCACACGGTGCGCGGCGGGAAGCTGACGTAGAGCAGCACTCCACAGAGCGCGGAGGCGGCGGCCGGGACCAGACGCAGCAGCCGGCGGCGCGCGGTCGGCGCGGGGGACGGCTGGAGCTGGCCGGACTGGCCCACGGAAGTTGCGGTGACGGTCACCCGGGGAGTGTACGGCGGTTGACCTTGATGCCGACAGCACGGGCTGTCTGGGTGGTCGCCCCACCTGCGTGGCACCGGAATCACGGCGCTCCTGCGCAACTCGTCCCCAAATCGGCATTCACCCGTTACGGTGTGCCCAGCCTCAGCGGTGCGGCCGGACACCCCGGTGCGTGCGGCCGGGGCCTGCCACAGGTCGGGGGACCGGGGTACGAGGGGCGACGGGTGGGGTCGACGGGGACGAGGTCCGCGGCCGGTGCGGACTCTTACAGCACCAGACGAAACGTTTCTGACGGGGCGGGCATGGCCCTGCTCGGAGCATGCGCCGCATGGTCACTGATCACGGCGGCGGCCCATGACGGGCGGCCGGAGGGCGTGCTGCTCGCGGTGCTCGCCGTGGTCGCCGGCTATGCCGCGGGCCGGATCTCCGGGTCGCTGCTTCCGGTGGCCGCGCCCTGCGCCGGAGCGGCGACCGGGCTCGTACTGGCCGTGGTCATGCCCGATCTCTCGACCGGCCCGCGGTACACCGCTCCGCTCGGGCACGCCGGGGCCACCGCCGCCCTGCTGGCGCTGGCCACCGGCGCGGCGTGCTGCGCCGCCTGGGCCACGCGCTCGGTCGCGCTGCGCCTCGGGCTGCGGCTGCTGGCCGCCGGGATCGCGCTGACCGGGGCCGCCATGGGCTCGGCCACCGGCTGCGCGGCGAGCGCCGCCGTACTGCTGTGCTCGCTCGCCGCGGACTCGATGCCCCACCGGGGCACCGGCATCGTCGGCCTGGCCCTCGGGGCCGCCCTGGTGGCGGGCACGATCTGGGCGATTGCGGCGGGCGTGCTGCCCGGCGGTCCGGCCGAGGCGCTGGAGAGCCGGTTGACACCGCACCGGGTCCAGCTGTGGCAGGACGCGCTGCGGCTGGCCCGCCGGGAGGCGGGCGTCGGCGTCGGCCCCGGCCGCTTCGGCGAGCTGAGCGGCACCTCGTCCCCGGCCGTGCTGTCCGACGACAGACCGCACTCGGCCCCGCTCCAGCAGGCGGCCGAGCAGGGCCTGGTCGGCGTGCTCCTGTTGGCGGCCGCGTTCGGCTGGGCCCTGCACGCCCTGTGGCGCACGCCGCGCTCCACGCCGATCGCCCTCACGGCAGGCGCCGCCCTGACCGCACTTGCCACCATCGCCGCCGTCGGCAACGCGCTCAGCTTCACCACGGTGACAGCAGGGGCGGGACTCCTGGCGGGATGGGCGACGGCACGACCGTGGACCGGCGACAGCACCGAGCCGTAGGACATGGCGACGCGGGGTTCCGGCGCCGGCCGGGACCGGGGCGCGCGGCACAGCGCAAGAACAGCGGCCGACTTGGAACAGGCTGCCGTCCCGGAAGAATCTGCCGGTTCGCCCGTCTCAGAGCATGGTGCCCGGTGTGATCGTCCGCAGCCGTGCCCTGATGGCCTGCACCGCCGACTCCGCGTTGTCCACGGTGATCGTGAAGGTGTGGCCGTCCCAGAGGCGCAGCACGATGCCCTCGCCGCGGCGGACGACGACCGCGGTGCCTTTCTCGGGGCGCCAGCGGTAGCCCCAGCCGCCCCAGTGACGCGGGGTGACATGCGCGGTGAAGTCGGCGCCCGCGACCTCTGAGAGCGGGATGCGGCGGCGCGGCACGCCGATGTGACCGCAGCGCACCTCGACGCACTCCTTGTCGAGCTTGAGGTCGACATGCACGAAGGCGAGCGTGCCGAAGAGGACCAGCAGGCCGGCGGCGATGCAGCCCACGACGGACATCACCAGCGGGGCGACGCCGGAGGTCCAGGCCGAGTCCACGGCCAGCTCGATACCGAGCGCCATGCAGGCGGCGCCGACCAGCGCCAGCAGCCACTGCACCCGGTTGGTGGCACGCCCGGTCCAGACGTCGGGGTGCGAGGTGTCCTCGGCGTCGCGGTGCTCCCTCATGCCTATGAGATTACTCAGGTTTCGCTGCGCGGGTACCGGCTCGCGGAGCGTAACTGCTCCAGGTGGCACAGCGGAGGCGGCAGGCGCTCCGGGTCAGCGACTGTCGGCGAGCGGCTCGGTGGCCGGCAGCAGCCGTCCTTCGGCGTAGTGCAGCGCGGCGGGCGGCAGCGCACCTTCGCGTCCGCTCAGCAATACCGTCAGCGCGCCCTCGGCCGGGGCCTCGGTGGCGGGCTGCTCGCCGAGGCGGCGCAGAGCCTGGGCGGCCACGGCTCCGGCGGAGCCGTGCAGCACGAGCGGCGCTTCACCGGGCCGCTGGACGGCGGCGCGGATACGTTCCGCCACCAGCTCGTAATGGGTGCAGCCCAGGACGACGGTCGTTACGTCTTCCGGGGTCAGCGCGGCCGCGGCGGCGACCGCCGCGTCGATGGCCGCCTCGTCCGCGTGTTCCACGGCCTCGGCGAGTCCCCAGCAGGGCACCTCGGTGACCCGGACGCCGCCGGCGAAGTTGTCGATGAGACCGCGCTGGTAGGGGCTGCCGGTGGTGGCGGGCGTCGCCCAGATGGCGACGGGGCCGCCACCGGCGGCGGCCGGCTTGATCGCCGGGACCGTACCGATCACCGGGATGCCCGGTTCCAGGAGGGCGCGCAGGGCGGGCAGCGCGTGCACGGTGGCCGTGTTGCAGCCGACGATCAGCACGTCGGGCCGGCGGGCCGCGGCGGCCTCGGCGACGGCCAGGGCACGGCGGGTGAGGTCCTCGGTCGTGCGCGGCCCCCAGGGCATACCGTCGGGGTCCAGGGAAAGGACGAGATCCGCGTCGGGCCGCAGGTGCCGTACCGCGGCGGTGGCCGCCAGGAGGCCGATTCCGGAGTCCATGAGCGCGATCTTCACCCGGCCACGATAGACGATGCGACCTTGCGGGCCGGTCCGGTGGGGCAGACTGCGCCCGTGAGCGCGATCGTGTGGACCACCGTCGTATCCCTCGCCGCCTGGTGCTGGCTGCTGCTGTGCCAGGGCTTCTTCTGGCGCACGGACGTCCGGCTTCCCCCGCGCCGGGAACCTGCCGCGTGGCCGTCGGTCTGCGTGGTGGTCCCCGCTCGTGACGAGGCCGCGGTGCTGTCCGCGAGCCTGCCGCCGCTGCTCGCGCAGGACTATCCGGGGCGGGCGGAGATCTTCCTCGTGGACGACGGCAGCACGGACGGCACCGGAGAGCTGGCCCGCGAGCTGTCGCGGCGGCACGGCGGGCTGCCGCTCACGGTGGACTCCCCCGGCGAACCGCCCGCGGGCTGGACGGGCAAGCTGTGGGCGGTGCGGCACGGTATCGGTCTCGCCCGCGCGCGTGCCCCCGAATATCTGCTCCTGACGGACGCCGACATCGCACACGCGCCGGACAGCCTGCGTGAGCTGGTGGCGGCGGCCGGCAGCGGGGGCTTCGACGTGGTGTCGCAGATGGCGCGGCTGAGGGTGGAGAGCCTGTGGGAGCGGCTCGTGGTCCCGGCGTTCGTCTACTTCTTCGCGCAGCTGTATCCCTTCCGCCGGATCGGCCGGCAGGGGTCGCGGACCGCGGCAGCGGCGGGCGGCTGTGTCCTGCTGCGCGCGGACGCGGCCGAGCGGGCACGGATCCCGGACGGCATCCGGCACGCCGTCATCGACGACGTCGCCCTCGCGCGCGCGGTGAAGGGCACCGGCGGTCACATCTGGCTGGGGCTGGCCGACCGGGTGGACAGCGTGCGTCCCTATCCGCGGCTGCACGACCTGTGGCGGATGGTCTCGCGCAGCGCGTACGCCCAGCTGCGGCACAACCCGCTGCTGCTGACCGGCACCGTGGCCGGGCTCGCCCTGGTGTACCTGGTGCCGCCCGCGGCCGTGGTGGCGGGCGCGGTCACGGGCAGTACGGCGACGACCCTCGCCGGTGCGGCGGCGTGGGCGGTGATGACCGGGACGTACCTGCCGATGCTCCGTTACTACGGGCAGCCGCCGTGGCTCGCTCCGCTGCTGCCCTTCACCGCGTTCCTCTACCTCCTCATGACGGTGGACTCCGCCGTGCAGCACTACCGGGGGCGCGGGGCGGCCTGGAAAGGCCGCACGTACGCGCGTCCCGACGCCGTGCCCGACGAGGGCTGACCCGGCTACTTGCGTCCGGGCGTCCAGTTCATGCCCCACCCGTAGGCACGGTCTATGGTCCGCTGCGGGCTCACACCGCGCTCCGGGACCAGGTACCGCGCCTCGCGCTGGACGACGAGGTCACTGCCCGTGTTGGTGATCAGGGCGAGCGCGCACACCGTGGAGGGGATCGTGCACTCGTCCAGTGAGAAGTCGATCGGGGCGCCGTGCTGGGGCTGGAGGGTGACCGTGGCATGCAGGTCGGCGAAGGAGCCGGCGCCTTCGTAGATGGTGACGAAGACCAGGATGCGCCGGAAGTCCTGTTTGTGGTCGAGGTTGACGGTGAGGTTCTCACCGCTCGCCACGGCGCCCGTACGGTCGTCGCCGTCCAGATGGATGTACGGCGGTCGGTTCAGGGACCCGAAGGCGTTGCCGAGTGCCTGGACGACGCCCTTGCGGCCGTCGGCGAGTTCGTACAGGGCACACAGGTCGAGGTCGAGGTCGCCCTGGCCGGCGCCCCATCGGCCGCCCCAGCCGGGGAACTGCTTGCGCACCTGCCAGTTGAGGTTGACCCGCATGGCTCCGGAGGTTCCGCCCTGCTTGGCCAGGGAGACGGAGGGAGCCGCCTTGGTGAGGGTGACCTTGGAGAGGCGGACCGGTGCGGCCGCGGAGGCAGCCGGGGGCGGCGGCAGGGGAACGGGAGCGGTGGTCGGCGGCGGCATGGTCACCGGAGGCGGGACCGGCGGCGCGGCGGGCGTGGCAGCCGGTGCGGCGGGCGTGAGCGGCGGTGCGGCGTGCTGCGGTTCGTCGACGGTGATACCGAAGTCCGTCGCCAGACCTTCGAGTCCGCTGCTGTAGCCCTGGCCGACGGCGCGGAACTTCCAGCTGCCCTGGCGGCGGTAGAACTCACCGAGCACGAAGGCGGTTTCCACGGTCGCGCCGGGGCTGTCGAAGCGGGCTACCGGACCACCGCCGCCGGCGGTGTCGGTCACCTCGATGTAGAGGTCCGGGACCTGTCCGAACGACCCGCCGTCGGCGGAGGCCGCGAGGACGATCCGCTCGATCCCGCTCTCCACGCGCGCGAGGTCCACCAGGAGGGTGTCGGTGACCCGCTCACCGGCGGTCCGCTTGCCCTCGTGACGGACCGCGCCCGAGGGGTGCGCGGGCTGGTTGTAGAAGACGAAGTCCCCGTCCGAGCGGACCTTCCCGGCTGCGAGCAGCAGCGCCGAGGCGTCCGCGTCGGGCACGCCGGGTCCGGAACGCCAGCCCAATTCGACGCGCAGGGCCGTGGTCGGCACCGGCGCATTCGATCCTTTCGGCATTGTCATGTCCGCCCCCATCGTGTGTCGGCGTCCCGGACGTGCCCGGGCTCCGGGATCATCCCTACCCGCCCAACCTATTCCCGGGGGCAGCGAACTCCCACGAGCAGCACAGAAAGATCCCCGGTCAACCGCCGGTAACCTGCCAGGACCTTGCCCTTTACAGGATCCGAACGTTGAACCGCGTCCATTTTTGCCAAGTTCGCTCGGATTGGGGATCCCGAGTCACTGCCGGCACAGAAAACAACCCTCTTATCGGTCTCCCCAACCAGCACATCGTGGGCTTAACTTATGTGCCATGACCTCCCCCCGCTCCACCTATGGCGGCGGCTACTACTCCGCCTCCTTCCCGGACACCCCGATCTACGACTCGCTCGTGGCCGAGCGGGGCACCCCGCAGATCGCCCCGATCCGGGTCCCCGCCGCGTACGACATGGGCAGCAGCCTGCCCGCGCTGCCGTCGGCACTGCCCGCCCTCCCGGCGGGACCCTCCCCGCATGCCCCCGCCTACGGCTATCCGCATGCCCAGCAGCCCGCCCCACTGCAGCAGGCGCCCACGGCGTACATCCCGCAGCAGGCGAGCGCCCCGCGCGGCTATCCCGGCCAGCAGGCCCCGCAGCAGCGTCCGATGGGGGCCGGCACGGGGTACGAGGCCATGCGCCCCGCCGCGCCGCGTCCTGCGCCGGCTCCCTACCAGGACCCGTACAACAACCAGCAGTACCGCGGCTACTGACCGGCGCCCCCGGCTGTCGGTGCCACCTGGCACGATGGCGTCATGGGGAACGCGGAACTGCAGTCGATCCACATCCATCCGGTCAAGGCGTTCCGGGGTGTAGCGCCCCGGGAAGCCGGGGTGGAGCCCTGGGGCCTGGCCGGGGACCGACGCTGGGCACTGATCGACGACGGGGGAAAGGTCGTCACGCAGCGCGAGCAGCCGCGGCTCGCGCTGGCCGCCGCCGAGCCCATGGCCGGTGGCGGCATTCGGCTGTCCGCGCCCGGACTGGAGCCACTGACCGTCCCGGTCCCGGAGCCGGTGGCCACGGTCCCGGCACACGTCTTCGGGACGAAGGTGGAGGCAGTCGCGGCCTGCGACGCCGCTCATGACTGGTGCTCCACGTATCTGGGTGCCGAGACACGCCTGGTGCACATGGACGACCCGGCCACCCGCCGTCCCGTGGACCCCGATTACGCGCTGCCGGGCGAGACGGTGAGCTTCGCCGACGGCTACCCCCTGCTGGTCACCACCATCGCCTCGCTCGACGCCCTGAACTCCCTCATCGCCCAGGGCGATCGCGCCGCCGAGGGCCCACTGCCCATGAACCGTTTCCGGCCGAACGTGGTCGTCGCGGGCACCGAGGCCTGGGCCGAGGACACCTGGTCGCGGCTCTCCATCGGCGAGGTCGTCTTCCGGGTCGCCAGGGCCTGCGGACGCTGCGTGGTCACCACGACCGACCAGGGCACCGCCGTACGCGGCCGTGAACCCCTGCGTACCCTTGCGCGGCACCGCAGGGTCGGCGGGCAGCTGCTCTTCGGCCAGAACCTCGTGCCCCTCTCAGCCGGCACGATCCGGGTCGGGGACCCGGTGCGGTTGCTGGAGTGACCCGCCGACCGGCACGGTCCGCCGGCCGGTACGCCGTGCCGGGTTCAAGGCACGCGGGCGGCCCGGGAATCGGCCCGGCGGCCGGGGAACCCGGTGGCGGCGCCCGGTCGTTGGGACGTCGTGAGAAAAGTGTGAGGGGTCACGGCCAGGAGTGATGTCGCTCTCTCTTGGCCCTGTCCCGGGGTGAGCGACTCCGCCGGGGGCTATGACGGAGCGGAAGGGGGTGGGGGACGTGCGTGCAATCAGCGGTCTGTGGCGCTGGCGGCGCAATCCGCTGCGCCGTACGACCGATCTGGCCGAGGCTTGGGTGGCCCTCGTGACGGTGGTGCTGGTCACCGTGGCCGCGCCCGTGATCGGCTCCCTGGTCGGGGCGGCGGCCCAGGACTCCCTGCAGCGCTCCGTGCGGGAGCAGGCGCACAGCCGTCACCTCGTCACGGCCACCGTGGTCCGCGTGCTGGGCGGCGCCCCGCTGGAGACCGACCCCGACACCAGCGCCGCACACGACGCCCGCAGCCGCGTCCTCGCCGAGTGGACGGCCCCGGACGGCACCCGGCAGCACGGTCCGGCGCTGGCGAACCTCAAGTCGCCGCGCCACGGCGACCACTTCAGGCTCTGGACGGATCCGCACGGCCGAATATCGACCCGCCCGCTGGACTCCCCCACGGCGACGACGCACGCCGTGCTCGCCGGCTTCGGCGCGGCCCTGCTGACCGCGGGCCTGGGCGAGACGGGCAGGCGCCTGATCGTCTGGCGCATGGTCCGCCGCCGGTACACGCGTTGGGACCAGGCCTGGGACCGGGCGGGCCCGGACTGGGGCAAGGCAGGCACCGGCAGCTGACGGCCTTCCGGCTCTGGTCAACCCACCACCCGCGCGCACGCTACGGTGGAGCGGCCGACTCGCATTCGGCATCAACCCGCACGCGAGTGAACCGCAGGGGCGTGCCGGTCACGATCCCGCGACCGGCTGGAGCGCCCCGAAGGCGAACGAGCTATCAGTACGACGAGGTGGGGGCACAGCAGCGCCATGGCACAGGGCACGGTCCAGGTGACGCACACCGGTACATCGCGGTGGCGGCGCCGCACGGGTGAGTACGCTTCGCTCGCCGCCGCCCTGGAGGCCGCCGCCGACGGTGACGTCCTCACCATCGCCCCCGGCACCTACCGGGAGAACCTCGTCGTCCAGCGGGCGGTGACACTGCGCGGCCCGGAGGGCTCACCGGGCTCGGTGCGGATCGCGCCCGTGGACGGTGTGCCGCTGACCCTGCGGGCCTCCGCCGCGGTGCAGGACCTGCATGTGGAAGGTCAGGACGCGGCGGCGCCCGCCCTGTTGGTGGAGGAGGGCACGCCCGAGCTGACGGACGTGCGGATCGTCACGCGGTCCGCCGCGGGCATCGAGGTGCGGGGCGGGGCGCGCCCGACCGTACGGCGCTGCACCGTCGACAACCCGGCCGGCATCGGCATCGCCGTGCTCGACGGTGGCGGCGGGGTGTTCGAGGAGTGCGAGGTCATCGCGGCCGGGCAGGCGGGCGTGGCGGTCCGCGGTGGCGGCCACCCACGCCTGGAGCGGTGCCGGGTGCACCATGTCTCCGGCACCGGACTCACCGCGACCGGCGAGAACTCCGCGCTGGAGGCCGTCGGTTGCGAGGTGTACGAGGTCCGGGGCTCCGGGGTGCAGGTCACCCAGCGGGCCACGGCGCACCTGACCGACTGCGATGTGCACCGCACCACGGCCGACGGAGTCACGCTCGACACGGACGCGGTGCTCACGCTCGCCGACTGCCGGATCCACGACATCCCGGAGAACGCGGTCGACCTGCGCTCCCGCTCGGTGCTCACCCTGACCCGGACCACGGTCCGTCAGTTCGGCCGCAACGGCCTGTCGGTGTGGGACCCGGGCACCCGGGTGGACGCCAACCAGTGCGAGATCTTCGACAGCACGGGCGACTACCCGGCGGTGTGGGTGAGCGACGGCGCCACCGTGGTCCTCGACTCCTGCCGGGTGCACGACGTGCCCGACGCGCTGTTCGTACTGGACCGCGGCTCGCGCGCGGACGTCGTGGACAGCGACCTGACCCAGGTGCGCAACACGGCCGTCTCGGTGAGCGACGGCGCCACCGCACAGCTCGACGACTGCCGCATCCGGGAGGCGGCCACCGGCGCCTGGTTCCGCGACCACGGCAGCGGCGGGACGCTCAGCAACTGCACCGTGGACGGCACCCAGACCGGTGTGATCGTCACCAAGGGCGCCGACCCGACCATCGAGCGCTGCACGGTCGACTCTCCCGCCGAAGCCGGTTTCTACGTGTCCGCCGGCGGCCGGGGCACCTTCCTGAACTGCCGGGTCAGTGGCAGCGGCGGCTACGGCTTCCATGTCATCGACGGCTGCCGCACGACGCTGAGGAAGTGCCGTACGGAGCGGTGTGCGCGCGGCGGTTACGAGTTCGCCGATGCGAGCCCGGACGCGGGGGCCGGGACGGGCCCCGTCGTGGAGGACTGCACCAGCGACGAGAGCGGCAGCCTCCGGCCGCCGGCGGTCCGCGAGACGGTCGCACAGACCGGGTCCTCCTCCCCCGGGCTGCTCGGTGCGATTCCCGGACAGCGCACCACGGAACAGGAGCCGCTCATCACCGCGGCCGAGCCGGAGAAGCCGTCCCGGACGTCGAAGGCCGTGCTCGGTGAGCTGGACGCACTGGTGGGCCTGGAGAGCGTCAAGCGCGAGGTGCGGGCGCTGACCGACATGATCGAGGTGGGCCGGCGCCGCCAGCAGGCGGGCCTGAAGGCGGCCTCGGTCAAACGGCACCTGGTCTTCACCGGCTCCCCCGGCACCGGCAAGACGACGGTGGCCCGGCTGTACGGCGAGATCCTCGCCTCCCTCGGGGTGCTGGAGCAGGGCCACCTGGTCGAGGTGTCCAGGGTCGACCTGGTCGGCGAGCACATCGGTTCCACCGCGATCCGCACCCAGGAGGCGTTCGACCGGGCGCGCGGCGGTGTGCTGTTCATCGACGAGGCCTACGCCCTGTCCCCGGAGGACGCCGGACGGGACTTCGGCAAGGAGGCCATCGACACACTGGTGAAGCTGATGGAGGACCACCGTGACGCGGTGGTGGTGATCGTCGCCGGCTACACCGCGGAGATGGAGCGCTTCCTTTCCGTCAACCCCGGTGTGGCGTCCCGCTTCTCCCGGACCATCACCTTCAGCGACTACGGCCCCGAGGAGCTGCTCAGGATCGTGGAGCAGCAGGCCGACGAGCACGAGTACCGGCTGGCGGCGGGCGCCGCGGAGGCGCTGCTGAAGTACTTCACGGCGATCCCGAAGGGGCCCGCGTTCGGAAACGGCCGTACGGCGCGTCAGACCTTCGAGGCGATGGTGGAACGGCATGCGAGCCGCGTCGCCCAGCTGGAGGACCCGAGCACCGACGACCTGACCCTGCTGTACGCGGAGGACCTGCCGGAACTGACCTGAGGACCCGGCTCCCGGCGCGCGCGGGATCACGCCATCGGCGCCCCCGGTTCCGGGCGCTGCACCGGGAGGTCCGGGTGCAGCCGGGCCAGCAGACGGGCTCTCTCCTGTGCGAAGGCCGGGTCCGCCTGGTAGTCGGAGTGGCCGAGGATCGGGGCCGGCAGGGGGTGCTGGGGGGTGCGGCCGTAGGCGAGCGGGTCGCGAAGAGGCTCATGGTCGACTTCCGGGCCGCAGTCTCCGGGAAGGCGGACGGGGCCGCCGATGGGGTCGGTGCGGCGGTGCAGGTTGCGCCAGCAGGCGACGTCGCCGTGCAGGGCGGCCAGGGCCGGGGGGCCGAAGTGTGCCGGGAACCAGCGGCCGTACAGGCGTTCAAGCGGGGAGCCGTAGGTGAGCAGGGCGACCCGTTTGCGTACGGACGGGGTCAGCTGCCAGGCCGCGGCCGCGGCCAGGACGCTGCCCTGGGAGTGGCCGGAGAGGACCAGCCGGCCGCCGGTGCCGCGGGTCCAGGTCGCCATCCGCCAGGTCAGGTCCGGCACCGCGCGCTCGGCGTAGCAGGGCGGGGCGAAGGGGTGGGCGGCGCGCGGCCAGAAGGTGCCGACGTCCCACAGGATGCCGATGGTGCGCCGGGCGGAGGCGTCCTTGTAGGCGCGCCGGCCCCAGGTGACGAACAGCAGGAAGCCGACTCCGACCAGCCAGGAGCCGAGCGCCTGCGAGGTCTCGGCCACGGCCTGGACGAGGTCGTACGTCCGCCGGGCCGCTCCCTCGGGCGGCTGACCGGTGGCGAGGGCGCCGGCCAGCGCGGCGGAGCCCAGCAGCAGGGTGGTGGCGGAGAGCACGGCGACGACCAGAGGTGTTCGGTCGGTGAGGGTGGCCATGGCCCGCGCCTGGGCGATGCTGTGGGTACGGGAGGGGTCCTCGGGCTCGCCGGGGTGCTCGTGGCGTACGTGTGCGCGTTCGGTGCGGGTGAGGCGCGCGGTGCGCCGGGCCAGGTGGGCGGCTACGGCGAGCAGCACCGTGACGAGGGGCGGGATCGCGGAGGCCTGCCAGGTCAGCAGCACCGGCGGTCCGTCGAGCAGGGCCCGGGTGCCGTCCAGCCAGTCCGCGACACGTTGTGCGACCCCGCCGGACATCACACCGCCCAGCGCGCAGGCGAGCAGCGCGACCGCCGGACCGCCGAGCCCGCGCATGCCGGCGCGCGGGTCCGGGTGCCTGCGGTACAGGTCGTGGGCGACGACGGCGAGGACGACGACGAGCGCCCCCTGGGCCAGCATGAGGGCGCCGAAGGTCGCGTCCCCCGGCAGCCGCCCGGCGGAGCGCCAGCCGGGCCGGGACCAGCCGGCGTACAGCTGGGTGAGCAGCAGCAGGCCGAGGGCACCGAGCGGCAGGCGGTGTACGAGGTGGCGGTCGAGTTTCTGGTCGAGGCTGTTCTCGCTGCGGCCCCGGCGGCAGACCACGCCCACCACGGCGGCCGCGCATCCGAGCAGGGCCGCGGCCAGGAGCCAGCCGAGGGCGTCCAGGGCCGCGGGGCCGCCGGGGCGGCGGTCGTAGCGGGCCGCGGGGGTGACGACGGCCGCGGCGACGGTGAGCAGGCCCGCCGCGGTGTGGGCCGCGCGCAGCCGGGCGACCAGGCGCCGGCCGTACCAGAAGCCGGGCCGGGCCAGGGCACGGTCGTCGGTCTCCGGCTCGGGGTCCCGGGACATCGGCCGGTGGGACTCGTACGCGCTCCAGGTGCGGTGCGAGAGGTACCAGAGCAGGGCGGTGAGCGCGGTCGGGACCAGGGCGGCGAGGGCGAGCCGGCGTCCGGGCAGGCTCCACCAGGCGTCACCGGAGGCGGCGGGTGAGAGGAAGCCCAGCCAGGAGTGGCGGTCGGCGCAGGCGGCGACGCCCGCGCACTGCCAGGCCACCAGGTCGAGGGCGACCTCGCAGGCCGCGGACACCAGCAGCACCGTGAGGGTGAGGGCGGCCAGCCGCACGAGGAGGCCGTAGAGGCGGACGGTGCGGGTGCGGCCGCGGGCGGCGGGGCGCATCCAGTGGGCGAGGTTGACCACCATGAAGGGCAGCAGGAAGAGCCATAACGCGCGGCTGGCGTCGCCGGAGGTGAGGTTGCACCAGACGTACGCCTCCTGCACCGGCTCGTTCCCGGGCCCCTGCCCCGGTCCGGCCGCAGCGTCCTCGGCATGATCGGCCCGCCGGAAGACGGCGGCCGTGTCGTCGCCGGTGATCCGGACGGTTCGCGGGTCGCCGAGCATCTTCTCCGGGGTGGTGCCGCCGACACCGTGCACCAGGAGTTCCAGCTCGGGCTCCGCCCGTGTGACCTGCGCGGCGGGTTCGTCCGCCGCCCGCGCGGCGATGCGTTCGTGTGCACGTTCCACTGTTCTCGCACTTCCCCCGTGACGCGCCTCAAGGCCTGTGTCCGTGCGCGCAACAGGCTCTCCCTTTCCGGGGCGGCGTACACCTCTCGTCACGGAATCTCCCCGATCCGTGTGACGACGGGCGCGAGAGGTGATGCCGGATGTGCCCAAAATGGCATGCGCGCGTCGTGACAGGTGGTGGCGCAACCGGTGCCGTCCCGTGAAAAGATGGGACGGCCGCACACCGACCACGGGTGGAACGTCCAGGTCGGAGCGGGTGCGGCGGGCGTGTCGGACGGATTGCGGCGAAAGGACCGGAGCGTACGTGAGTGAGAATCAGAACCTCCTCGCGGAGCAGCGTCGCGCCCTGATCGTGGACGAGGTCCGGCGCCGGGGCGGTGTTCGCGTCAACGAACTGACCCGCAAGCTCGGGGTGTCCGACATGACCGTGCGCCGCGATCTCGACGCGCTGGCCCGCCAGGGCGTGCTGGAGAAGGTGCACGGCGGCGCGGTCCCGGTGGTCGAGGCGAGCACGCACGAGCCGGGCTTCGAGGCCAAGTCGGGTCTGGAGCTGACCGCCAAGGAGGACATCGCGCGTGCCGCCGCGCGGCTGGTCACTCCGGGTACGGCGATCGCCCTGTCCGGCGGTACGACGACCTACGCACTCGCGCAGCACCTGCTGGAGGTGTCCGACCTGACTGTGGTCACGAACTCGGTGCGGGTGGCCGATGTCTTCCACGCGGCGCAGCGCACCTCGGGGCAGCGGCCGGGCGCGGCCACGGTGGTGCTGACCGGCGGGGTGCGCACCCCGTCCGACTCGCTGGTGGGCCCGGTGGCCGATCAGGCCATCGCCGCCCTCCACTTCGACCTGCTCTTCCTCGGCGTGCACGGGATATCGGTCGAGGCGGGCCTGTCCACACCGAACCTCGCGGAGGCCGAGACCAACCGGCGCCTCGTGCAGTCGGCGCGCCGGGTCGTGGTGGTCGCCGACCACACCAAGTGGGGCACGGTGGGCCTCAGTTCGTTCGCCGCACTGGACCAGGTGGACACGCTGGTCACGGACGCGGGCCTGCCCACGGAGGCGCGGACGGAGATCTCGGAGCATCTGCGGCGGCTGGTGGTGGCGGGCGAACCGGAAGACCTGGAGGACGACGGGGACATCTGACGAAGCGTCAGCTAGTCTGCCGGTGCAGCGTCCTGCATTCCCAAGGGGCTTCATGAGGAGGTTCGTCGCCATGGCACACCGTCTGCGCCCGGTGGGGATCGACTTCGTCGAGACCGCCCCCGTACGGCTCGTCTTCACCCGGGACGTCTCGGCCGCTCCGGACGCGGTCTTCCGCGCGCTCGCGGACGACGTGTCCGGCTGGCCGGAGTGGTTCTCGGCGGTGTCGTCGGTCCGGCCGACCGAGGGCGGGCGCGAGGTACGGCTCCGGGGCGGCACCCGTTTCGAGGAGTCGGTTCTGGTGGCGAAGGCACCCGAGGTGTACGCCTACCGCGTCGACGTGACGAACGTTCCGGGGGCCCGCGCCTGGATCGAGGAGTGGCAGCTCACCCCGGCCGGCACCGGGACCCGGATCCGGATGATCTTCGCCCTCGACGGTACGGCCGCGTTCCGCCTGGTGTGCCGCCTCGCCCGCCCGGGGACGGGGCACGCCTTCCGGCAGGCGGTCGGCGCGCTGGACCGACGGCTGGGGCTCCTCCCGTGAACCGCCGGCCCATGTCACGCCTCAGTCCGGCCACACGCCCGTAGCCAGCAGGGAGTCGATCGCCGCCGCGTACGGGGCGATGTCCAGGCCCTGTTCCTCGAGCCAGGTGTCCGAGTAGTACTTGTCGAGGTAGCGGTCCCCGGGGTCGCACAGCAGGGTGACCACGCTGCCCGTGCGGCCCGCGGCCACCATCTCGGAGATGATCTTCAGGGCGCTCCACAGGCCGGTGCCCGTCGAGCCGCCCGCCTTGCGGCCGATGGCACGCTCCAGGGCGCGTACGGCGGCCACGCTCGCCGCGTCCGGGACCTTCATCATCCGGTCGACGGCGCCGGGCACGAAGCTCGGCTCCATGCGCGGCCGGCCGATGCCCTCGATGCGGGAGCCACAGTCACAGGTGACGTCCGGATCGCCGGTGGTCCAGCCCTCGAAGAAGCAGGAGTTGTCCGGGTCGGCGACGCAGATGCGGGTGTCGTACTGCATGTAGTGGACGTAACGCGCGAGGGTCGCCGAGGTGCCGCCGGTGCCGGCCGTGGCGACGATCCAGGCGGGCTCCGGGAACCGCTCCAACTCCAGCTGACGGAAGATGGATTCGGCGATGTTGTTGTTGCCCCGCCAGTCGGTGGCCCGCTCGGCGTAGGTGAACTGGTCCATGTAGTGGCCGCCGGTCTCCACCGCGAGGCGGGCGGACTCCTCGTACATCTTCCGGGAGTCGTCCACGAAGTGACACCGACCGCCGTGGAACTCGATCAGTCGGCACTTCTCGGCGCTGGTCGTGCGGGGCATCACCGCGATGAAGGGCACGCCGATCAGCTTGGCGAAGTAGGCCTCGGAGACGGCCGTCGAGCCGCTGGACGCCTCGATCACCGGGCGGCCCGGGCGGATCCAGCCATTGCACAGGCCGTAGAGGAACAGGGATCGGGCGAGCCGGTGCTTGAGGCTGCCGGTGGGGTGTGTCGACTCGTCCTTCAGGTACAGGTCGATGCCCCACTGCTCGGGCAGCGGGAAGCGCAGCAGGTGCGTGTCCGCGGAGCGGTTGGCGTCGGCCTGCACCTTGCGGACGGCGTCTTTCAGCCAGTCGCGGTAGGCGGAGTCGCTGCGGTCGACGTCGAGGGTGGTGCCGGTCCGGGTCTGTGGGGTGGTGCTCACGGCGGGGCTCCTTACGCTGGGCACCGACGGCGCCTCGCGCGGCCGGCACCTCGATCATAAGCACCTTCCGCACCGCTTCTCACCTGCATAAACGCATCTTTGAGCCACCCAAAGACGGGCTGGGGCACACCCGTGCGACGCGCTCGGGGGCGCATTGACGCGAGTGCTCCGGGCGCCCGTCGCACGCGCCCCGTGCGTACTGGTGCTCCAGGCGGCATCGGGGCAGACTGCACCGGACGGGACGATCGTCCCGAACAGGGGCGCACACTGGATCAGGGGCGCACACTGGATCGCCAGAGCCGGTTCGGCCCCGGCGGTACGACCGGGCACGGGCCGGATCCGGCGAGCGACGCACAAGGGGGCGCGAAGGATGGCGGAGCCGGAGTTCACGGCCACGGGCGTGCGGATCGGCAAGCGGCTGCGCTCGCTCACCCGGGCCGGACAGGTCCGGATCAACGACGGCAGGCTGGAGTTGCTCACCAGCTACGGCAGCGAGATCGACAGCGCGCCGGTGCAGGCGGTGCGGGCCTCCAAGCCGTGGTACGCCGCTGAGGACCGGGCGCTGGCGGACCTCAACGGCAACCGGTACCTGCTGACACTGGGCGAGCAGGACCCCGCTCCGGGCGAGCCGGGACCGCCCGCGGCGCGGCGATTCATAGAGGCGGTACGGCGGGCGGCCGGACGCGGCGGCTGACCTGGGCCTGGTCGCGGCGAGTTGCGGGAGCGCATCCGCTGCGTCACGCTGGTCTCACGTCACTCTGGGTTTACCGGCGATAACGCTGCGAACCAGCCCGCCGGCCACGACAGCAGGCGGACGTTTGGACGCAAGCACCCTGCTGGATCCGTTGTTCTCCGTGTTCCTCCGGTCCCCTCCGGACCTCACATCGGGGAGTCGCAGCCGTGATCAGTCACCCAAGCAGGCACTGCACGGTGGAGCTCCAAGCCCTGCCGTCGCGGATCGGCCAGGTCCGCAGAATCGTATCTGCACAATTGCGCTACTGGCATTTGGACCCGTTGATAGACCGGGCCGCGCTCGGTGTGACCGAGTTGCTCAGCAACGTCCACCGGCACGCCCGGCCCGACAAGTCGTGCATCGTCGAACTGGAACTGCTGGTCGACCGGCTCACGGTCTCCGTGCGTGACCACGATCCCCGCCTTCCGGTGGTGGCCGAAGTCGCGGACGCGACGGACGTCGCCCCGCTGGCCACCTGCGGGCGTGGCCTCGCGATGGTGGCCGCGGTGAGCGAGAGCTGGGGGGCGCGCCCGGACGGCGACAACGGCAAGATCGTGTGGTTCACGCTGCCCGCACCGTCGACGGCACGCCGGCAGCCGGCCCGCACGCCCCGCCGTATGGCCGAGCAGCAGCCGGCCCCGCGGCTCACCGAGGTACGGCCGGCACCGGCACCGGTCGCGGCCGCTCCGGCCCCCGTGGTGGCCCGGGCCCCGGCCGCTACGCCCGCTCCCGCCCGGTCGGCCGTTCCCGGCTGACCGGGCGGTGACCTCGCCGGTACGACGTACGGGCTGCGTGTCGCGATGACCTGCAGCCCGTGCGGCGTAGCGGAGCCGAGCCCGGACGGACGGGCCCGGCAGCGGACGTTCGACAGCGGCACCGCCCGAGCACCCCGCCGGCCGCGCTGCGCGCCGGCTCTTCTGCGGTGAGGGCGACTCGGGGCGCGGATCATTTCGCGCGTCGCCTGGTGGAGCCGGCTGCGCACGGTGCCGACCGGCGTGGCACACAGCGCCGCGATGTCCTCGTAGGACGTGACCTCGCTGACGTAGCCCAGCATCGTCACCAGCCGCAGCCCCGGGTACAGGTCCTCCAGCGCGCTCCGGACCCGGTCCCGCAGGGGTCGGACGAGGTGAGAATCACTCGATGATCCCGAAGTTGCGTCACGAGATCGCAGAGCACCGCACCCGAAGGGAACAACCCCCTGGCCACGGGCAAAGAGACTCGTGGGCTCGGGCGAACTCGCGGGATGTCGCACACTCAGGTCCGGCAGCCGGGCGGGACGGTGGAGCGGGAAGGCGGCGGCCGGCTTCCCGCTCAGGTCCGGTGGTCGCGGGTGCCGTGTCCGCCGCGCCCCGTCCGCCACCTCACTCGGTGGCGATCGCCCGCAGCACGTCCAGGCGGGCCGCTCGGCGGGCCGGGCGCAGGCCCGCGAGAGCGCCTGCTGTCAGGCCGACCAGGACGACCACGGCGAGCCGGGCCGGCGGGAGCGCGAAGGCGAACGCGGTGTCGCTCGCGCCGTCGGAGGCCTTGACCAGCACCCAGCCCAGGAAGGCGCCGAGGGCGAGTCCACCGACCGTGCCGAAGGCGGCGACCAGGACCGACTCCCAGCGGACCATCGCCCGCAGTTGGGCCCGGGTCTGGCCGACGGCCCGGAGCAGGCCCAGTTCCCTGGTGCGTTCGTGGAGCGCGAGGGTCAGCGTGTTGGCGATGCCCAGCAGGGCGATGACCACCGCGAGGGCGAGGAGGGCGTAGACGAGCGTGAGCATCATGTCGATCCCGCCGGCCGAGGACTGCGCGTACTCCTCCCGGGTCTGCACCTCGGGGTTGCCGTAACGGGCGGCCAGGTTCTTCACCGCCGCCTTGCCCGCGTCGGCGTTCACGCCCCGCGCGAACGAGACGGCGATCAGCGTGTCGGTGTCCTGGGTGCGGTGCGGTGCCCAGGCCGCGCGGGTGATGACGTAGTCACCGGCGAGTTCGGACTGTCCGTAGACGGCACGGACGGTGAAGTTCTCCGACTTGCCGTCGGTGAAGGTGAGCCGAGTGCTGTCGCCGGTGTGCAGGCCCCGGCGCTCGGCTTCCGCCCGGGTCAACGCGATGCCGTCGGAGCCGAGGTCGCGCAGGGATCCGTCGACCGTGCCGAGGTCGAAGGTACGGGCGAGCGCGATTGGGTCCGTCACGGTCAACGCCCGTCCCTCCCCGTCCACTTCGGCGACCCCGCGGCCGAGTCCCACGGCGGTGTCCACCTCGGGCAGCCGCTGCAGGGCCGGGGCGAGCCGAGGGCTGAGCCCGCTGCCGCCCGCCCCGAACGAGGGTGTGCTTACGGCGACGTCACCCGCGAACGAACGGGACACCGTCTGGTCCATGGTGGCTTTCAGGGAGGCACCGAACACGGTGAACAGCGACACGACGGCCACGCCGATCATCAACGCGCTCGCGGTGGCGGCGGTCCGCTTCGGGCTGCGCAGGGCGTTGCGCCGGGCGAGGCCACCCGTGACACCGCGCAGCCGGTCGAGAGGGCCGCCGAGGAGCCGTACGGCCGTGGTGGCGGCGACGGGACCCAGGACCACGAAGGACACCAGGGCGAGCAGCGCGCCGAGTCCGGCCGACCAGAGGGACGGTGAGACGAGAACTCCGATGAGGGTCGCCGCGAGGGCCACCACGCCGAGAACCGTTCCGGCGAGCGCGCGGAAACGGGAGGCGCCGGAGGCATCGACGGCCGTCTCGCGCAGCGCGGCCAGCGGGGCGGTGCGGCCGGCGCGTACGGCGGGCAGCAGTGCGGAGCCCAGGCAGACCACGATGCCCACGGCGAGGGGCAGGGCCATCGACAGTGTCTTGATCACCAAGTCGCCGTCCGGGAAGGGGAATCCGATCGCCGGGAAGAGCGCCTGGAGCCCGGCGGCGATACCGATGCCGCCCGCGAGCCCGGCGCCGGAGGCCATGACGGCGACGACGCAGGCCTCGGCGAGGGCAGCGGCGGTCACCTGGCGACGGGAGGCCCCGAGGGCGCGCAGCAGGGCGTTCTCACGGGTGCGCTGGGCGATGACGATCGCGAAGGTGTTGTGGATGGAGAAGGTGGCGACCAGCAGGGCCACGCCGGAGAAGACGAGCAGGAACGTGGTGAAGAGGGTCAGGAACTGGCTGGAGATCATGTCGTTGTTCTCCTGCGCCGACCGCTGGCCGGTGATGGCTTCGACCCCCGTGGGAAGCACGGGAGTCAGCCGGCGGACCAGTTCCTGCTGGCTCACCCCGGGGCCGGCCCGCACCTGGATGCTCGCCGCCTGGCCGGGCCGCGCGGTGAGGTACTTCTCGGCGTCGGCCTGGGTCATTCCGGTGAAGGTCACCTGGGCCATGCCGTCCTGGCCACCGAAGGTGGCGAGGCCGACGATGGTCACCCTGACCGGGTCCGGGGTGCGCAGGGTGGTGGTGTCACCGATCTTCAGGCCGCCCTTCTTCGCGGCTCCCCGGTTGACCACGACCTCGCCGGACTTCGCGGGGACGCGGCCCTCGGCGAGCCGGTACGGGTTGAGCTCCGGGTCGGTGATCCAGTTGCCGGCGAGAGTGGGCGGACCCTGGCCGCCGACGGGCTTGCCGTCGGTGCCCACGAGTTGACCGGCGCCCTGGATGTCGGGGGCGGCGGCCGCCACGCCGGGTACCCGCTCGACGACCCCGACCAGCGAGGTGTCGACCGGCCGACGTACGCCCTGGGCCTCCCCGGGTGTGGTGATGGCGTCGGCGCCGCGTACGACGGCGTCCGTGCCGCTGGTGGCCTCGCCGAACATACTGCCGAAGCTGGCGCGCAGCGTGTCGCCCATGACCAGGGTGCCGGCCAGGAAGGCGACACCGAGGAACACCGCGAGGAAGGTGCCGGCGAAGCGCCGCCGGTGTGCGCGCAGCGAGGTGAGACTGAGCCGCAGCGAAGCGTTCATGACCGCACCTCGAAGGCCTTCATACGGTCCAGGACCTTGTCGGCGGTCGGGGACTCCATCCGGTCGACCAGCCGCCCGTCGGCGAGGAAGAGGACCTCGTCGGCATGGGCGGCGGCCACCGGGTCGTGGGTGACCATGACGACCGTTCGGCCCATCTGCCGTACGGCGCGGCCGAGGAGTCCGAGGACCTCGCCGCCCGAGCGTGAGTCGAGGTTGCCGGTCGGTTCGTCGGCGAAGACGACGTCCGGGCGCCCGGCGAACGCCCGTGCCACGGCGACGCGTTGCTGCTGTCCGCCGGACAGCTCGGAGGGCCGGTGGTGCAGCCGGTCGCGCAGTCCGACGACGTCCACGAGCGCGTCGATCCACTCCTGGTCGCCGCGCCGTCCGGCGAGGTCCAGGGGCAGGGTGATGTTCTCCGCGACGGTCAGCGTCGGCACCAGGTTGAACGCCTGGAAGACGAAGCCGACGCGGTCGCGGCGCAGCAGGGTCAGACGGCGGTCGTCCAGCGCGCCCAGCTCGGTGTCGCCGATGTAGGCGGTGCCCGAGGTGAGGGTGTCGAGGCCGGCCGCGCAGTGCATCAGGGTGGACTTGCCCGAGCCCGAGGGGCCCATGATCGCGCTGAAGCGGCCGGCCGGGAAGCCGACGTCCACGCCGTCGAGAGCGTGTACGGCGGTGTCGCCACCGCCGTACACCTTCACCGCGCCCACCACGCGGGCCGCCGTGCGCAGTGCGGTCGTCGCCGTGGTCATGCCGCACCGCCCTTGCCGGTACGGCCGAACTGCTCGTCCAGGACGGACTGCCGGCGCCAGTACTCGTCCTCGTCGATCTCGCCGGAGGCGAAGCGGCGGCCGAGGACGGCCAGCGGGGAGTCGCCCGCCGGGCGTCCGCCGTCCATGGCCCGCCAGGGTCCGCCGCGTCCGCGCCAGACGGTGCGGCGCAGGAAGGTGACGGTGCCGATCACGACGACCGCCCAGATCAGCGGGAAGAACAGGATCCATGGGCCGGGTCCGCCGTCCCAGTTCGCGAGGGTCTGCATCTCGGGTTCATCTCCCTTGTCGGCAGGGTCTTCGGGTGATGTCACGAGACTCCCTCCGACAGGGGGTCCGGGTCGTCGTGCGGCCGGCGGCAGTGCGTGTACCTCCCCGGGAGTAGGCCGGGGAGGCTCGGCTGCTCCCTGCGGACCCGGCGGATCGGGCCGGCGGACCGGGCTGGTGAAGTGTGCCGGCGAACTGGGCCGGTCGACCGGGCTGGTGGACTGGCAGATTGTAACTACTAGTATGTACAGTGATCTCATGAGCACCTCGGAACGACTGATCGAGTCCACCCGTGAGCTGCTGTGGGAGCGCGGCTACGTGGGTACGAGTCCCAAGGCGATCCTGGAGCGTGCGGGAGCCGGCCAGGGCAGCATGTACCACCACTTCAAGGGCAAGCCGGATCTGGCCCTGGCGGCGATCGGGCGGACCGCCGAGGAGCTGCGGGCCACCGCCGAGCGGGCACTCGGCGGACCGGGCACGCCGTACGAGCGCATCGAGGCGTATCTGCTGCGCGAGCGCGACGTGCTGCGCGGCTGCCCCATCGGCCGGCTGACCATGGATCCGGACGTGATCGCGAGCGACGAGCTGCGCGCCCCGGTGGACGAGACGATCGAGTGGATCCGCGGGCGGATCGCCGGGATCGTCGAAGAGGGCAAGCAGCAGGGGCAGTTCGCGCCCGGTCTGGACGGCGAGGAGATCGGCGCGGCCGTCCTCGCGACCGTGCAGGGCGGCTACGTCCTCGCGCGCGCCTCCGGCTCCCCCGCCGCCTTCGATACCGGCGTCCGCGGGCTGCTCTCCCTTCTCGCACCCCGAACTCCCTGACTGGAGGACCGATTTCCGTGCACATCACCAGCCAGCGTCCCGAAAGCCTGCGGGGGCCGGCGGAGAACTTCACCGGCGCGGTGTGGCTGGACGAGATAGCCGCCCCCGCCGCCCCGTCCCGGCTGCGACTCTTCAACGTCCACTTCGCGCCGGGCGCGCACACGGCCTGGCACCGGCATCCGCACGGCCAGGTGCTGCACGTCCTGCAGGGCGAGGGGCTCGTGCAGCGCAGGGGCGGTGACCTGGAGGAGATCCGCGCGGGCGACACGGTGTGGATCGAGCCGGGCGAGTGGCACTGGCACGGTGCCGCTCCGCGCACCTTCATGACCCACCTCGCGGTCGTGGAGGCTTCCGAGGACGGCACCACCACCGAGTGGGACGCCCCCGTGTCCACAGCCGACTACCCAACCTGACATGGCTTTTCGCGCCTGCTTCTGTGAAGGGACCGTTCCATGCACGCCATGCAGTACGAGCTGACCCTCCCCGCCGACTACGACACGGGCATCATCCGCGCCCGGGTCGCCCGCATCGGGCACCTGCTCGACGACTGGGACGGGCTCGGGCTCAAGGCCTACCTGGTGCGCGAGCGCGGCGTCCACGGCTCCCCGGTCAGCCAGTACGCGCCGTTCTACCTGTGGAACACGGTCGAGGGCATGAACCGGTTCCTGTGGGGCGGCGCCTTCCAGGGTCTGGTCGACGACTTCGGGCGGCCCGCGGTGCGACAGTGGACCGGGCTCGCCTTCGAGGAGGGCGCCGTCGCGGACTCCCCGGCCGCGTTCGCGGTACGGCGGCGGCAGCCGGTCCCGGACGGGGCCGAACTGGCGGCGCTGATGCGGGAGGCGGTCGCCGAGACGGAGCGGCTGGCGGCCGAGGACGGTGCCGTGCTCGCGGCGGCGGCCGTGGACCCGCACCGCTGGGAGCTGGTGCACTTCTCGCTCTGGGAGCACGATGCGCCCAAGGCCGACGGGGACCTCTTCCAGGTGCTGCACCTGTCCGCGCCCGGCCGGGCCCGCTTCCCTCGTGGCCGGCAGTGGTGAGCCGTGTCCGTACGGTCCTCGGCGACATCCGCCCCGAGGAGCTGGGCGTCTGCGACGCGCACGACCATCTCTTCCTGCGCAGCCCGCAGTTGCCGGGCCTGGAACTGGACGACGTGTCCGCCGCGCGGGCCGAGCTGACGGCATTCCGGGCGGCCGGTGGAAGGGCCGTCGTGCAGTGGACGCCCCACGGCATGGGCCGGCGGACGGCGGACCTTCCGGAACTGTCCCGGACCACCGGCGTGCGCCTCGTCTGTGCGACGGGTCTGCACCAAGTGGCGCACTACGAACCGGAGTTGCTCGACAGGCTGCGCGGCAGGCTCGCCGAGGTGTTCGTCTCCGAGCTGACCGAGGGCATCGGCACCTCGGGGGTACGCGCCGGTCTGATCAAGGTGGCCGGAGGTTTCCACGCCCTCGACGCGCACACCCGCTGGACGATGACCGCGGCGGCCGAGGCCCACCACGCCACCGGCGCGCCGATCGCCGTCCATCTGGAACTGGGGACCGGCGCGCTGGACGTACTCGACCTGCTGTGCGGCGAGTTGGGCGTGCCCGGGCACCGGGTGATCCTCGGGCACCTCAACCGCTCCCCCGACCCGGTGGTGCAGCGACAGGCCGGCGCGTCGGGCTGCTGGCTGGCCTTCGACGGGCCGTCCCGGGCGCACCACGCCACCGACTGGCGGATGCCGGAGGCTGTGCGGGCCCTGGCGGAGGCCGGGTACGGGGACCGGCTGCTGCTCGGCGGGGACACGGTGGTCGCCGGGGCACGGTCGGTGGACGGCGGGCCCGGGATGCCGTACCTGCTGCGCCGGGTGCGGCCGCGGCTGGCGGAGGCGGTGGGTGCGGAGCTGGTGGACCGTATCCTCACGGAGCATCCGGGGAGGGCGTTCGCGGTGGACTGGCCGTGAGCGGGGCGCCTGCCCGAACGGTGACCCGGCTGTCGCCCCGGGCGGCCGGAGCAATGGCCCGGAACCCGCGGCGCGGAACCCAGGGCCAGGCACGGGTTGCCCGTAGTGCGTGGTCGGAGCCCGTGATCGGGAACGGCGGGCCTGAGACCATGGCCGGGCCTCGGGAACGGCGGCCCTGACACTGTGGCCGGGGCCGTGGCCCGATCCCGTGGATCTCTGTCCCTGGAAGCGGTTCCGGTACGGGTCGCCGTCCGGAGGATGGGAGACGTACGTCACCGACCCGACCCGAGGAGACGCGAAGCCCATGGCCCTGGAGATGCGCGAGCGCTGCGAGCGCTGCGAGACCGCGAAGCTGCCGCCGGAGGGTGCCGCTCTCATCTGCTCGTACGAGTGCACGTTCTGCGTGGCGTGCGGCGCGGCCATGGGGCAGATCTGTCCCAACTGCGGTGGCGAACTGGTCGCCCGGCCCCGCCGCGTCGCCCCGGTGTCTGCTTGAGGCCCCGTGTCCGGACCGGTCCGGTCAGGGTCACCGCCTGACGGTGGAGCCCCTGCCCGCCGATTCGTGCCGGCCCGGCCGCGCACCGCTGCCAGGACACTTCCACCGGAGCTGCGGATCCGTCGCTGAGCCGGACCGGACCGTGTCGTCGACCTCCCGCCCGACACCGCGCGCGGCCCACCCTCTGGGCGGACGGCGGGAGTTCGACGACAGATCTGGTGCCGCGGCAGGCAACGTCTGCCCGTCAGGCGTCCCCGGCCAGCGCCCCCAGGGGATCGTCGAGCACCGGCTGCCACGCCAACTCCGCCGCGCCCACCAGGCTGTTGTGGTCCAGGGTGCAGGGCAGGATGGGGACGCCGCCGCTCTGGCCCCACAGGCTGCGGTCGGCGACGACCGCGCGCAGGCGCACGGGGTCGGTGTCGAGGAGGGTGCGGTGCAGGCCGCCGAGGATGATGCGGTCGGGGTTGAGGATGTTGACCAGTCCGGCCAGGCCCAGGCCGAGGCGGTCGATCAGGGCCTCGGCGGCGGTGCGCACGGCCGGGTCGGTGTACTGGGTGCGCAACAGGTCGTCGGCCTGCTGGAGCAGGGAGACCTCGGGGCCGGGTTCACGGCCCGCCTCGATGAGCAGCGCGAGCGGGTCGGCCTCGACGTCCAGGCAGCCCCGGCTGCCGCAGTGGCAGGGGCGGCCCTCCGGGTTGACGGTGAGGTGACCGACCTCCAGGGCCAGGCCCGAACTGCCCGTGTGCAGACGGCCGTCGAGGACCAGCGCACCGCCGACGCCGCGGTGTCCGGTGGCCACGCACAGCAGGTCCCGCGCGCCCCGCCCGGCGCCGTGCCGGTGTTCGGCGAGAGCCGCGAGGTTCACGTCGTTGCCCGCGAAGGCGGGGCCGGTGATGCCCGCGGCGCGCACGCACTCCGCGAAGATCCGGCGGACCGGTGCGCCCACCGGCCAGGCGAGATGGAGCGGGTTGAGGGCCAGTCCCTCGGGTTCGGCGACGGCCGACGGGACGGCCAGCCCCGCACCCACGCAGCGGCGGCCCGTCGTGCGGAGGAGGTCGGCGCCGGCCTCGACCACGGAGCCCAGTACCTTCGCCGGGTCGGCGTCCACGGTCTCGCAGCCGGGCGCGGTCGCGACGATCCGCCCGCCGAGGCCCACCAGCGCGGCCCGGAAGCCGTCGGCGTGGACCTGCGCTGCCAGCGCCACGGGACCGTCCTCGGCGACCTCCAGCCGATGCGAAGGGCGCCCCTGGGAACCGGCCGCCGCGCCCGGCCGGGCGTCGACCCGGATCAACCCGAGTGCCTCCAGCTCGGCGGCCACCGCACCGGCCGTCGCCCGGGTGACCCCGAGTTCGGCGGTGAGCACGGCCCGGGTCGGCGCCCGTCCGGTGTGCACGAGCTCCAGCGCGGGCCCGAGCGCACCGCGCCCCCGGTCCAGCCGCGCCCTCGAGGTGGTCCCTTCCCCCGCCGTCCGGGGGTCCGCCTTGCCGCTCATGAGGGCGAGTCTCCCATGATCCGCAGTCGCCGTGGCCTGCACAGCGATCTACCACCCGCTCACCCGCAGGGTGATGTTCAGCCGCCCGGCCAGTCCCAGCTCCGGGGGTGCCGTACCGGGGTGCACGCGCGGCACGCCGTGGTACGCGAGCCGGGACGGCCCGCCGAAGACGAACAGGTCCCCGCTGCGCAGTTCCAGGTCGGTGTACGGCTTCGTGCGGCTCTCCGTGTTGCCGAAGCGGAAGACGCACGTGTCGCCGAGGCTCAGCGACACCACCGGCGCGTGCGACTTCTCGTCGCCGTCGCGGTGCATCCCCATGCGGGCGTCGCCGTCGTAGAAGTTGATCAGTGCGATGTCGTACGGCTCGGCCGGGACCGTCTCGGGGCCGAGCGCGGCGGCCACCGCGCCGCGGCCCAGCTCGCCCAGCCAGGCCGGGAACGGTTTCACGGGGGTGCCGTCGCCGTCGACGACCGTGCGGGCGTAGGCGTACGGATACCAGTGCCAGCCCAGGCAGACCTGCCGGGCGGTCATCGTGCCACCGCCGGGGGTGCGGACCGTGCGCAGCCCGGCAGGGGGGCGCGCCCACTGCCGGCAGGCGCTGAGCAGCGCGCGCTGCCGCTCGGTGTTCAGCCAGTGCGGGACGTGCACGGCGCCCGGCGCGACCTCGGTCCGCTCCCGCGGAAACAGCTCCACGTCCATGCGCTCCATCCTGCCCGAGCCCCGTCCGACCCGCCCTGAGCTGCGGCTCGGCTAGCCTGGAGCACGATGAACGACCGTATGACGACGCCGTGGGACGAGTTCGAGCTGTCCCGTTTCCCCGAGGACCCCCGCGACCGGCTGCGTGCCTGGGACGCCTCCGACGCGTACCTGCTGCGGCACCTGGCCGAGGAGGGGGTGCCGCTCACGGGTGCGGTCGTGGTGGTCGGCGACCGCTGGGGCGCGCTGGTGACGGCGCTCGCGCAACACCGGCCGATGCAGATCACCGACTCCTTCCTGAGCCAGGAGGCGACGCGGGCGAACCTGGCGCGGGCCGGGGTCGAGCCCGGTGCCGTACGCCTCCTGACCACCCAGGACCCGCCGCCGGAGCGGGTGGACGTGCTGCTCGTACGCGTGCCGAAGAGCCTGGCGCTGCTGGAGGACCAGCTGCTCAGGCTCGCTCCCGCCGTGCACGCGGGGACGGTGGTCGTCGGCACCGGGATGGTGAAGGAGATCCACACCTCCACGCTGCAGCTGTTCGAGCGGATCCTCGGGCCGACCCGGACCTCGCTGGCGCGGCAGAAGGCCCGGCTGATCTTCTGCACCCCGGACCCGTCCCTGGAGCGGCCCGTGAATCCGTGGCCGTACAGCTACGCCCTCCCGGACGGCGTCGGCGCGGTCTCCGGGCGTACGGTCGTCAACCACGCGGGTGTCTTCTGCGCCGACCGGCTCGACATCGGCACGCGGTTCTTCCTGGACCACCTGCCGGCCGGCCCGGGCGCCGGGCGTGTGGTGGACCTCGGCTGTGGCAACGGCGTCGTCGGTACGGCGATGGCGCTGGCCGACCCGCAGGCCGAAGTGCTGTTCGTGGACGAGTCGTTCCAGGCCGTGGCCTCGGCGGAGGCGACGTACAAGGCCAACGGGGTGCCCGGGCACGCCGAGTTCCGTGTCGGGGACGGGCTGGCCGGTGTGGCGCCCGGCAGTGTGGACCTCGTACTGAACAACCCGCCCTTCCACTCCCACCAGGCGACCACCGACTCGACGGCGTGGCGGATGTTCACCGGGGCGAAGCGCGCGCTGCGCCCCGGCGGTGAGCTGTGGGTGATCGGCAACCGGCACCTGGGGTACCACCTCAAACTCAGGCGGCTGTTCGGCAACAGTCAACTGGTCGCGAGCGACCCGAAGTTCGTGGTGCTGAAGGCCGTCAAGAAGAGCTAGCGGGTACCGCACCCTGGTCTGCCCCGATCCGGCCTCACGATGTGCGGGCCGCTGTCGGCGACGGGCCGAGGACACCGATGAGGCGCGCGACCTCCCGGGCCATCGCCTCCCTGCCCACGCTGAGGTACTTGCGTGAGTCGACGGCCTCCGGACGGGCGGCGAGGAAGTCCCGGATCGCCCTGGTCATGGCCGCGTTGAGGGCGGTGCCGACGTTGACCTTGGTGATGCCGCCCCCGACCGCCGCGACCAGGCCGTCGTCCGGCACGCCGGAGGAGCCGTGCAGGACCAGCGGGACGGTGAGTGCGGCGGACAGCCGCTTGAGGAGACCGTGGTCGAGGGCGGCGGTGCGGGTCGTCATGGCGTGGACACTGCCGATGGCCACGGCGAGTGCGTCGACCTCGGTGCCGTCGACGAAGGCGCGCGCCTGGTCGGGGTCGGTACGGGCACCGAGTGCGTGGGCGTCCAGCGGGGGCCGGCCGTCCTTGCCTCCGATCTGCCCCAACTCGGCCTCGATCCACAGGCCATGGGCGTGGGCCCAGTCGGCCGCGGCCCGCGTCGAGGCCAGGTTCTCGGCGTAGGGCAGGCGGGCGGCGTCGTACATCACCGAGCTGAACCCGGCATCGGGCGCCTGCCGCAGCAGGTCGTCGCTCTGCACATGGTCGAGGTGCAACGCGACGGGCACGTCGGCGCGTTCGGCGGCGGCGGCGGCCGCCCGGGCGAGCGGCAGGAGCCGTCCGTAGCGGAACTTCACGACGTTCTCGCTGACTTGGAGGATCACGGGCGTGCCGGTGGACTCGGCGCCGGCGATGACGGCCTCGACGTGTTCCAGGGTGATGACGTTGAAGGCGGCGACGGCGAAGCGTGCTTCGGCGGCACGGGTGATCAGCTCGCCGGTGGTCGCGAGGGGCACGGCGTGTCTCCCTTCCGGGGCGGCGGGTCAGGAGGCGAGGATCACCGAGCGGGTGAGATGGCGCGGCCGGTCGGGGTCGAGGGCGCGGCGGGCGGCGACGGCGACCGCGAGGCGCTGGACGCGGACGAGTTCGGCGAGCGGGTCGAGGGTGCCCTCGATCCACAGTCCGCCGGTGGCGTCCACCTGTTCGGCGAGGCCGGCGGGCGCTTCGCCGAGCATCCAGGTCGCGGTGCCCTCGGTGGTGATGCTGATCGGCCCGTGTCGGTACTCCATCGCCGGGTAGGCCTCGGTCCAGGACAGTGAGGCCTCCCTCATCTTCAGTCCGGCCTCGTTGGCGAGACCGACGGTCCAGCCGCGGCCCAGGAAGGTGAACTGTGTGCAGTCCACGAGCCCTTCGGGCAGGGCAGTCGCGAGGGCGGTGCGGGCGTCGGCGACGACCGCGTCGCCGTGCAGGCCGAGGTGGGCGCGCAGGAGGGTGAGTGCGGTGGTGGCGAACCGGGTCTGGACGACGGAGCGTTCGTCGGCGAAGTCCAGTACGACGAGATGGTCCGCGGCCGTCGCCACAGGGGTGGCGGGGTCGGCGGTGACCGCCGTGGTCCGCGCGGTCCCGCGCAACTGCCCCAGCAGGTCCAGCACTTCGGTGGTGGTGCCGGAGCGGGTGAGGGCGACGACCCGGTCGTACGACCGTCCGCGCGGGAACTCGGACGCGGCGAAGGCGTCCGTCTCCCCCTGCCCGGCCGCCTCGCGCAGGGCGGCCACCGCCTGCGCCATGAAGTACGACGTTCCGCACCCGACGATCGCGACCCGCTCCCCCGCCCCCGGCAGAGCGTCGGCATGGCGCCCCGCCTCTTCGGCCGCCCGTATCCAGCACTCGGGCTGGCTGTTCAGCTCGTCCTCGACATGGCTCATGCCACACCCTCCCCTTGCTGATTGTTCCTGCAAGATATAGCGAGTTTTCGAGCACAATCAAGCATTTGGCTGAGAGTGAGGTGCGCTAGGGTCGCCGGGAAGACGGAGAACGGAGGCTGCGGATGTCCCGGGACGCCCGCTGGAAGGCGCTGCTGGAACTGCTCGTCGAGCGCGGTCGGCTGGACGTCGAGGAGGCGGCGGCCCAACTGGAGGTGTCGGCGGCGACCATCCGCCGGGACTTCGACCAGCTCGCCGAGCAGCAGATGCTGGTGCGCACCCGGGGCGGAGCGGTGGTGCACGGGGTGTCGTACGAACTGCCCCTGCGCTACAAGACGGCCCGCCGCGCCTCCGAGAAGCAGCGGATCGCCAAGGCGGTGGCCGATCTCGTGGCGCCGGGCGAGGCGGTCGGACTGACCGGCGGTACGACCACCACGGAGGTGGCCCGCGCGCTCGCGGTGCGCGGCGACCTCGGTTCCGGCTCGCCGGCCCTGACCATCGTCACGAACGCGCTCAACATCGCCAACGAGCTGGCGGTACGGCCCCAGTTCAAGATCGTGGTGACCGGCGGGGTCGCGCGCCCGCAGTCGTACGAACTCATCGGTCCGCTCGCCGACGGTGTACTCGGCCAGATCACCCTCGATGTGGCCGTCCTCGGCGTGGTCGCGTTCGACGTCACGCACGGCGCGGCGGCGCACGACGAGGCGGAGGCGGCGATCAACCGCCTGCTGTGCGAGCGCGCCGAACGGGTGGTCGTGGCCGCGGACTCCAGCAAGCTCGGCCAGCGGGCCTTCGCCCGTATCTGTGCGGCGGAGCTGGTGGACACGCTCGTCACCGACACGGCGGTGGGGCAGGACACCGTGCACCGCTTCGAGGAGGCGGGCATCCGGGTCCTGGCGGTGTGACGTCCCGGCGGGCGGCGTCAGATACCGCTGAGGTCGGCCTTCACGAACCCCGCTCCACGCTGGTCGTTGCAACCGGACACCACCCGGTCGACCGGGTCGGACCAGGACTGCTGGGCCTGGAGTGCCACGCTCACCAGGGTCAGCAGCAGATCGACGTCGCTCGTGGCGTCGAGCCTGAGGGTCACCCACTGCGAGCCCGGCACGATCCGGATGGCGCCTGTGTGCTTCAGGTCCTTGGCCAACCGCCGGATGGCCCGGTCGGTCAGCCGTAGATCCACGTCCCGGTCGGAGTGGAAGTGGGCGATCTCGCCCTGGGCGGAACGTACGGCCTGCCCCAGGCCGCAGCTCGGGACAGCCTGTCTCAGGTCCGGCCAGGTCGCCAGTTGCGCGAGTGCGCGCGAGGCCAACGTCATGGGCCCATCATGGCCTGCTCACCCGCTCGCAACCAGCTCGTGAGCAAGCATTAACCAGCCTGTATCCGGAGCGGGATCGGACGCACTCGGGCAGTAGCACGCCACGAACAGGCTTCGCCCGACGTCTGGTTGACCCCGTCGGGCCTGGTCGACAGCAGGAAGCCTGCGCTGGTCAAAGGCGCTTCAAGGGGCATTTTTCACGTACCGAATTCCGTATGACAAACAACCTCACGTGTGACAAACTCGCGCGGCTGTTCTCATTCGTCCACTGCCGGAGGCTCCTCACGTCCCGCAACCCCAGGCTCTCCTGGTACCAGCTCTCCTGGTCCGCCGCCGACCCCGCACACCACCCCTTCACCTGGGACGAGGACGAACAGGCCCGGCTCACCGAACTGATCGTGCCGATAGTGCCGACCGCCGAGACCGCGGAGGCCGACGGCATGGCCGGATACCGATTCGTCGACGAGGCCACCGCCCTGCTGGCGGACCGCTACGGGCTGTGGGCCTGCGGCTGGCACAAGTCGATCGGCGAGGGCGGCGGCGGTGGAGTGGTCACCAGTTGGTGCTGCGTGAGCCATTCGGTGAGCGAGCCTCGCCCCACGGCCGAGCGGGTCGTGGCCTCCCTGCTGGAGTGGCGCGCCTGGCTGGAGGAGCTGGCGGAGAGGTTCACCCGGCTCGCGCCGCCGCCCGACGCGAGCCCCGAGGACCGCAGTTGGCATCTGGAGCGGGCGGCGACACGCCTTGTCACCCTCGTGATGGACCGCACGAGTACCGAATGCGCCTGGTACGGCATGTGCGCACACGTACTGACGTGGTTCCTCTCCTCCGCCGGCCTGTCACCCCAGGAGGCCGCGCGTGCGGTGGACGAGGCGATCGGCGGCCGGTTCGCCAGCTGGACCAGTCCCGCACAGACCCTGGTGGACTCGGTCGCCGAGGACTTGGCCGTGGGGCTCACCGGGGAGCGGCCGTACCGTGACCACTGACGCACTCGCGGTGTGGTGCCGGGTCAGGAAGCAGGTGAACTGGGCGGCGGCGGTGGCCGGGCGGCCGTACGGTGAGGGCCCGGTCCGGCCGTCCGTCGACGGTCTCCGGGCCTGGTACGACGGCCCGGTCCGGCACCGGGATCCCGAGCGTGCGGACCGTCTGCTGACCGCGCTCGCCCGCACCCGCGCGGACGCCGCCCGGCGCACACCGCTCACCCCGTCCCTGCTGGCCGCCTGGCAGTGCCTCGTGCTCGAGTCACCCGAGGTGCCCTTCCGCGACGGCGACGCCTTCGCCAAGCGGGGCCGGGAGCGCTACGGCCTCACCCCGCACACCTGGCAGGACTTCGCCACCTGCCTCCGGCAGGCCACCGACCCCACCCTGCCCCTGCCGTCCCGCGCGGCCAGGGCCTACTTGGACGTGGCCTTCTTCCACCCGTTCCCGGACGGCAACGCCCGCCTGTCCCTGCTCGCCCTGGCCCATGTACTGGAGCGGGAGGGGGTACGGCTGGACGAGGTGGGGCCCTTGCAGACGACGCGGTACGCGGATGACGCGGAGGGGGCTGCGGATCTGGGGGCATTGGTGGCGGTGCTGCTGCGGGACACGCGCCGACGTGCGGCGCGAGTGCGCTGAGCCCTGCCGACGCCCGCGCCACGCACGCCGGCTCCTGGCGCCGCCCGCCCACGCCGCCCGCCCACGGCGGCACCCTGCGTGAGCCCCGGCGCGGCCCGTCGACACCTCCCGGAATTCCCTTGCTCCACGTCCCCGACCCGCCCTAGCCTGAGTTTGTGCCGCAAATAAACAAAACCCGAACGCACAGCGTCGTGCCGGGCAACAGCCTTACTCGCCTCCGGATCGCGATCACCGCATTCTTCGCCCTGGACGGCTTCGTCTTCGCCGGCTGGGTGGTCCGCATCCCCGACATCAAGGAGCAGACACACGCCTCCGCGAGCACCCTGGGGCTCGCGCTGCTCGGGGTCTCCGCCGGGGCCGTCGTGACCATGACGCTCACCGGGCGCCTGTGCCGCCGCTTCGGCAGCCATCAGGTGACCGTGGTGTGCGCGGTGCTGCTCTCCCTCAGCGTCGTCCTGCCCCCGCTCACCCACTCCGCCGTGACCCTGGGCGCCGTACTGCTCCTGTTCGGGGCGGCCTACGGCGGTATCAACGTGGCCTTCAACAGCGCCGCCGTCGATCTGGTGGCCGCGTTGGGCAGGCCCGTCATGCCCAGTTTCCACGCGGCATTCAGCCTCGGCGGGATGATCGGCGCGGGGCTGGGCGGACTCGTCGCGGGCACCCTCTCCCCCACCCGGCACCTGCTCGGCCTGACGCTCGTCGGGCTGTTGGTCACCGCTGTCGCGGGACGCGCTCTGCTGCGGCACGAACCGCCGGTCCCGCCGGACCGCCCCCGCCCGGAAGCGGACGGCCCGCGCCGCCGGGACGCCCGGGTCCGTGGGCTCGTCGCCGTCTTCGGGCTCATCGCCCTGTGCACCGCCTACGGCGAAGGCGCCATGGCCGACTGGGGCGCCCTGCACCTGCAGCAGGACCTGGCCGCCTCGTCGGGGGCGGCCGCCGCCGGGTACGCGTGTTTCGCGCTCGCCATGACCGTCGGCCGACTGACCGGGACGGCCCTGCTGGAGCGCCTCGGGCGCACCCGGACCGTGATCGCCGGCGGCACCGTCGCGGCGGCCGGCATGCTGCTCGGCTCGCTCGCTCCGTCCGTGTGGGCGGCACTGATCGGCTTCGCCGTCACCGGGATCGGACTGGCCAATCTGTTTCCGGTCGCCGTGGAGCGGGCCGGCGCGCTGGCCGGGCCGTCCGGGGTCGCCGTGGCCTCCACCCTGGGGTACGGCGGCATGCTGCTCGGGCCGCCCGCGATCGGTTTCATGGCCGACTGGTTCTCTCTGCCCACCGCACTCACCAGCGTTGCCGCACTGGCCGCCGTCGCCGCCCTCATCGGCGTGACGACTCGGCGGGTGATGAGCGCCTGATCCACGCCCAGGAGGATGCGAGGGGCGGCATCTCCCGTGGAGCCGTCACGCCGACCGCCCGACTCGTCCGCGAGGAGATCACCGAGGGCTTCGCGGGCCGCCGCGTCGGGCCGCGCGGGGCGGAACCACACTGCGCAGGACCCGTGCAACCAGCGGGCGGGCGAGCGGTCCAGAGCCCGAGCCCGCGGTGTACGACGGTTCCGGCCGGCGCGCCGGTGCGGCCTTCAGATGCTCCGGACGACCGCTGCGGACAACCACCCGAGGTGACTGCTCCGGACGACCACCCCAGGTGACTGCTCCGGACGACCGCTCCAGGCGACCGCTCCAGAGACCAGCCGTGCGACAGGAGGCCCAGCCCGCACCGGCCATGACGCGCCGGGCAGGACGCGCCGACCATGACACGCCGGGCGGACCATTTCCACTCGCGTGGAAATGCAGTGCCCTCGAGCCCGCTCCATCCGGCAGACTCGGCCCCATGGAGACTGCCGACTTCCTTCAGACCCTGGACCGGGAGGGCCGGTTGCTGGCCGCGGCCGCCGAGCGGGCGGGCACCGACGCCAAGGTGCCCACCTGTCCGGAGTGGCAGGTCAAAGACCTGCTGCGGCACACGGGCGCGGTGCATCGGTGGGCCACCGCGCTCGTCGCCGACGGGCACACCGTTCCGCGGCCCCTCGACGACGGCCCGGACCTGGACGGCGCCGAGCTGGTGGCCTGGTACCGGGAGAGCCACCGCCGGCTGACGGACACCCTGGCGGCCGCGCCGGCCGACCTGGAGTGCTGGACGTTCCACCCGGCGCCGTGCCCGTCGCCGCTGGCGTTCTGGACCCGGCGGCAGGCGCACGAGACGGCCGTCCACCGCTACGACGCCGAGGCGGCGCGGGGCGGCACGACGTCCGCGGTCGCCACGGACTTCGCGGCCGACGGGATCGACGAGCTGCTGCGCGGGTTCCACGCCCGGTCCCGCAGCCGGGTCCGCACCGAGCAGCCGCAGGTGCTGCGGGTGCGGGCGTCGGACGCGGGTGCGGACGGGGTGTGGACCGTGCGGCTGTCTGCGGAACCGCCGGCGACCTCGCGGGACTCGTCCGGCGAGGCGGACGCCGAACTGTTTGGGCCCGCGGATCAGTTGTACCTGGCCCTGTGGAACCGCGGGCCGGTGCCGAACGTGACCGGCGACCGCACACTGGCGGCGCTGTGGCGGGAGAGGTCCGCCATCTGACAGACGGTCAGTCCGCCAGCATCCGGGACAGCACCGCGCGTTGCACCGGCCGCACCTCGCCGTGCAGCGCGCGCCCCCTGTCGGTGAGCACCACCCGGACACCGCGCCGGTCCTCCGGGCACATGGCCCGCTCGACGAGTCCGTCCTTCTCCAGGCGGCCGATCAGCCGGGACAGGGCGCTCTGGCTGAGGTGGACCCGCTCCGAGATCTCCTGGACGCGGTAGGCGCAACCGCCGTCCGCAGCCACGCCCTCGGCGAGCAGGTCGAGGACCTCGAAGTCGCTGGCGCACAGGCCGTGTCCGTGCAGGACCCGGTCCAGCTCGCACTGGGTGCGGGCATGCAGCGCGAGGATGCCCCGCCACTGCTCCACGAGCGCCTGCTCGGCCTTGTTCGCCGCCATGGCCGCACCGTAGCAGAGAAACTAGATTATTGCATCGTAATTAAATGCGTTTGCATTCAATGTATGTGCATGTAGTGTCCTCTCCATGACCTCTCCGCTCACCACCCCCGCGGCCCCGTCCTCGGCGGGTCGCTGGACTCCCCGGTTGTGGGGCACCCTGCTGGTGCTGTGCGCCGCGATGTTCCTGGACGCGCTCGACGTGTCGATGGTCGGCGTCGCGCTGCCGTCCATCGGCTCCGATCTCCATCTGTCCACGTCGACGCTGCAATGGATCGTCAGCGGCTACATCCTGGGATACGGGGGGCTGCTCCTCCTCGGCGGCCGCACCGCCGACCTGCTCGGCCGGCGGCAGGTGTTCCTGGTGGCCCTTGGCATCTTCGCGCTCGCCTCGCTGCTGGGCGGACTCGTCGACTCGGGCCCGCTGCTGATCGCCAGCCGCTTCATCAAGGGCCTGAGCGCGGCCTTCACGGCCCCGGCCGGCCTGTCGATCATCACGACCACGTTCCCCGAGGGCCCGTTGCGCAACCGCGCGCTCTCCATCTACACCACCTGCGCCGCCACCGGATTCTCCATGGGCCTGGTCCTGTCGGGTCTGCTCACCGAAGTCAGCTGGCGCTTCACCATGCTGCTGCCGGCGCCCATCGCGCTGATCGCTCTCGCGGCCGGCCTCAAGCTGCTGCCGCGCAGCGATCGCGAGGAGAACCACGAGGGCTACGACATCCCGGGCGCCGTCATAGGGACCGCATCGATGCTGCTGCTGGTCTTCACCGTCGTCCAGGCGCCCGAGGCCGGCTGGGCCTCGGCCCGTACGCTGCTGTCCTTCCTGGCCGCCGCCGTCCTCCTGACCGCGTTCGTCCTGGTCGAGCGACGCTCGCCGAGCCCGCTGGTCCGGCTCGGGGTGCTGCGCTCGGGCAGCCAGGTCCGCGCCCAGCTCGGCGCGGTGGCCTTCTTCGGTTCGTATGTCGGCTTCCAGTTCCTGACGACCCTGTACATGCAGTCGCTGCTCGGCTGGTCGGCACTGCACACGGCGCTCGCCTTCCTGCCGGCGGGTGCGCTGGTGGCGGTGTCCTCGACGAAGGTCGGCGCGATCGTCGACCGGTTCGGCACCCCCCGACTGATCGCGACCGGCTTCGCCCTGATGGTCGTCGGGTACGCGCTGTTCCTCCGCGTCGACCTGGACCCGGTGTACGCGGCCGTCATCCTGCCGTCGATGCTGCTGATCGGCGCGGCCTGCGCACTGGTCTTCCCCTCGCTCAACATCCAGGCCACCAACGGGGTGGAGGACCACGAGCAGGGCATGGTCTCCGGGCTGCTCAACACGTCGGTGCAGGTGGGCGGCGCGATCTTCCTGGCCGTGGTGACGGCCGTGGTGACCGCGGCGGCGCCGGCGCACGCCACCCCGCAGGGCGTCCTGGACAGCTACCGGACCGGCTTCATGGTCGTCACGGGCATCGCTGCGGCCGGCCTGCTGATCACCCTCACCGGCCTGCGCAGCCGTCGGAGCCAGCCGTCGCTCGTGGTCGCACAGTCCACCGTGGAGGAGGCGGAAGCGGAGCGCGTCGCGGTCCGTGACTAGGGGGAACGCCTCCACCTGTGCGCCCGGCGGGAGTTGGTTGCCCCGCCGGGCGCACGTCTGTGACACTGGCGGTATGTACGCATACGGGGGACGGCGCACCAGGGCCGAGCGGGACGCGGCCACGGTGGAGATCGGGTACGCACTGGTCAGCGCCGCCTTCGCGGCGGCCGTGGTGTTCGGGGCCGTCGTCGGCCCCGCGCTGCTCTTCGATCTGCCGCATCTGCTCCACACCACCCTGCTGCGGCTCGGCCTGACGATCGCCCCGGTGCTCTTCCTGGCCCGGGTGGTGAGTGTGCTGGTCCGCTTCCGGCGGGAGAATCAGCCGAGCCAGCCAGGTCGCACCAATCCCGACTCGTAGGCGAGGACGACGAGTTGGGCGCGGTCCCGGGCGCCCAGCTTCACCATCGTCCGGCTCACATGCGTCTTGGCCGTGAGGGGGCTGACCACCAGGCGGCGGGCGATCTCCTCGTTGGACAGGCCGATACCGACCAGTGCCATCACCTCCCGCTCCCGCTCGGTGAGCCCGGCGAGGGAGCCGGCGGCCGCGGGCTCCTTGGAGCGGGCCGCGAACTCTGCGATGAGACGGCGGGTGACGCCCGGGGACAGCAGCGCATCCCCCTCGACCACCGCCCGTACGGCCCGCACGAGTTCGTCCGGCTCGGTGTCCTTCACCAGGAACCCGGAGGCGCCCGAGCGGATCGCTTCAAAGACGTACTCGTCGAGTTCGAAGGTGGTGAGCATGACCACCTTCACGTCCCTCAGCTGCGTGTCCCCGGTGATGCGCCGGGTCGCGGCGAGGCCGTCCAGGTGGGGCATGCGGATGTCCATCAGGACAACGTCCGGCCGTAGTTCGCGCACCCTGCGCACGGCCTCCTCGCCGTCCGCGGCCTCCCCGGCCACCTCGATGTCCGACTGCGCGTCGAGCAGCGCCTTGAAGCCGGCCCGCACGAGTGACTGGTCGTCGGCGAGCAGTACGCGGATCACTGGTCCTCCCTGGTGTGCAAGGGCAGTACGGCGAGCACCCGAAAGCCGCCGTCGGGGCGCGGGCCCGCCTCGATGGTGCCACCCAGCGCGGCCGCCCGCTCACGCATCCCGGCCAGCCCGTTCCCGCTGCCGCCGGCCTCGGCTCCGGTCGCGGGCCCGTCGTCGTCGATCCGCAGCCGGAGTTCACCTCCGTCGTCCTCGAACCGCACGCGCGCGTGCCGCGATCCGGAGTGCCGTACGACGTTGGTCAGCGCCTCCTGCACGATGCGGAAGGCCGCGAGGCCGGCACCGGGCGGCAGGTGCGGAGCCTCGCCCTGGACGTCGACGGTCAGGCCGGCGGCCGCCGCCTGCTCGACCAGTTCCGGCAACCGGTCAAGGCCGGGCGCGGGGGCGCGCGGCGCGGCGCCGGGTGCGCGCAGGGTGTCGAGGACCTGGCGCACCTCACCGAGCGCCTCCTTGCTGGCGGCCTTGATGGTCGTGAGCGCCGCGCGCGCCTGCTCGGGGTCGCTGTCCAGCAGCGCGAGGCCCACGCCCGCCTGGACGTTGATGACGGAGATGCTGTGCGCGAGCACGTCGTGCAGCTCGCGGGCGATCCGCAGCCGCTCCTCGTCGGCGCGGCGCTTGGCGGCCGCAGCGCGATCCGCGCGCTCCCGTACCCACTGTTCGCGTCGCGCCCGGGCGAGTTCGCAGACCGCGACGATGGCCAGCACCCAGGTGGCGACGACGATCTCCTGCCCCACGCTCGCCGCCTTGTCGTCGTGGGGCGGCAGCCAGCGGTAGAGCCACAGCGCGATCAGGGCGTGTCCCGCCCAGAGCAGGCCGAAGGCCGACCAGGCGGCCCGGCGGTGCCCGGCGACGACGGCACTGAAGCAACTGACCGCGACGGTCAGGAAGACCGGGCCGTAGGGGTAGCCCGCGCCCAGGTAGACCAGGGCCGCCGTCGCCGTGCCGAAGGCGACGGCCACCGGATGGCGGTCCCGCCACAGCAGCAGGACCGAGGCCACGAGCAGCAGCACGCGCGCGTACCCGTCGAGCTGCTCCCGATGGGGCTGTGCGTGCGCGGCGAAGTTCGAGCCGACGAGGACGAACACGGTGACCAGCGCGGTGGAGCGCCATGGCCGGCGGGCGGGGCGCGGTTCCGGGTCGTCGGGGCGGTGCCACCACGGAGGCCCGTACCGCCACCAGTGCGAGGGACCGCGTCGGCGCTGCTCTTCCATGCCCGCCACGCTAGACGCCGACGGCAGGCGAGAACGTCAGCCGGGCGAGGTGATCACGGATACTCCCCGGGGAGTACGACCGCCCGTGTGCTCAGCGCCCGCCGGTCAGTCCGTCCACCTCGGCGGTGAACAGCAGCTCCGGGTCGAAGCCCATGTCCGTCAAGTGGCCGGCGAGGGCCAGGGAGAGGGCTCCGTGCCGACGGGTCCAGAAGGCCAGGGCACGGCGCAGGACGGGCGTGGGGGCGGGGTGGTCGCCCGCCCATCGGCGGTGGTCCGCCAGGTGGGTCTCGAACTGGTCGGGCTGCGCGGTCCCGGGTTCCTCGGCCTCGCAGACGTCGAGCAGGGCCGCCATGATCTCCTGGGCGATCGCGGTGATGTCGTCCGGCGCCCGGTAGCCGGGGACCGGTGTGCCGTGGACGAGGAAGTACCGCTGGGGATCCTCCAGTGCCCAGAGGCGCAGCGCCCGGGCCGGGCCGGGCGGCCCCGAGCCCGCGTCGGCCGTGGCGCGGAAGGTGTCCGCCAGGCTGCGGTAGGCGTCCCGTACCAGCTCGGTGAATCAGGTCGTCCCGACCGCCGAAGTACCCGGAGGTCGTCATGGAAAGCAAGGAACTCGTCGAGGTCGTCCGGCCGGGCACGGTCGAGCCGGAGGAGCTGCAGCTCCGGCACGGGAGCATCCCGCTTCCCGGTGCCGGGCAGATCGTGGTGCGGGTGGAGGCCACCGGCGTGTCCTTCGCGGAGCAGCAGATGCGCCGGGGTCGTTACTACGACCAGCCGCCGTTCCCGTTCGTGCGCGGCTACGACCTGGTCGGCACGGTTCTCACGACCGGCACCGGCGTCGCGCCGGGCGTCGCCGGCAAGCGGGTGGGGGCGCTGGTCAAGGTCGGCGGCTGGGCCAGTCACGTGGTGCTCGACGCGGCCGACGCGGTGGAGGTGCCGGCCGGGATCGGCGCGGCGGAGGCGGAGACCCTGATGGTCAACGGGATCACCGCGTGGCAGATGCTCCACCGCAAGGCCCGGGTGCGCAGCGGCGGAACGGTCCTCGTCCACGGCGCCAACGGCGGTGTCGGCACGGTCCTGGTCCAGCTCGCCCGCGCGGCCGGCCTGAAGGTGATCGGCACGGCGTCCGCGCGTCACCACGAGGCCCTGCGCGGCTGACCAGGCCCGTAGAAGCCGATGCCGTCGACTTCACGGCTATGCAGAACTTCGCCGCTCTACGCGGGCAACTCCGCATCTCCTTCACTCCTCACTGCAACATCGCGTGTTGGTTCTGCCACAACGAGGGGGATGTGCCGCCCCGCTCAGGAGAGTGGACCGTTCCCGACCGCCGTGCCCGCGGGAGACGATCACGCGGCGCTCGGAGGTGACGTGAGATCGCCGCGACCCTTCAGGAAGCCGCGTAGCATGAACCCACGGAACTTCCACGTCGAGCCCTTTTCCACTGCTCCGTGGACGCGACCTCAAGCACCCGTCGCCCGTCTTCCGGGAGAGTCGCTGTGTCCCAGTCATCCGCTCCGCCACAGACGCCAGGCGTCAGGAACGACTTCTGCGAGTACGAGAACGAACCAGTGCCCCGCTCGGCGCGGCGTAGCCTGGCGTCGGTGTCCGCGGCGTGGCTCGGCCTCCCGATGATCCTGACCTGTGCCGTGTTCGGCGGCCTGGTCGTCCGCTCGCTCGGCTTCTGGTCCGGGATGGCCGCCATCGCTGTCGGCAACCTGATCCTCACGTTGTACGTGGGCTTCCTGAGCTACCTGGCCGGATGTAGCGGCAAGAACTTCGCGCTCATGGCCAGGCGCACTTTCGGCTCGCGCGGCTACGTCGTGCCCGCCGCGTTCCTCGCCACGATCGTCACCGGGTGGTTCGCCTTCCAGACCGGTCTGACCGGAGAGACGCTGAAGAACAGCGCGGGCTGGAGCCCGATGTGGACGTCACTGGCCGCAGGCGCCGGGTACGTTGCGGTCACCCTGCTGGGCATCCGCGCCCTGACCTGGATCGGGGTGATCGCCGCGCCGCTTTACCTGGTGCTCGGCATCACCGCCGTCTGCTTCGTGACATCCCGCCCCGGCGCCTCGAAGTTTGCCACCTACCCGGGTGACGGGGCAGGGACGATGGGCTTCGCCGCGGCGGTCACCCTCGTGGTGGCGCTCTTTGCCGACTCTGGGACGATGACCGCTGATTTCACCCGCTGGTCGAGAAGCGGGCGGGCGGCCGTCCTGGCCTCACTGTCTGCCTTCCCCTTGGGCAACTCCGTCGCCCTGGTGATCGGCGGCCTGATCGTCGCCATGGGCGGAGCCGACGATCCGGCCTCCTCCGGGGGCGACTTCCTCGGCATCCTCGCTTCCCACGGTGGTGCGCTCGTTCCTTTGGCCATCGCCTTCGTCCTCATCAACCTCGGCTCGGTCTGCGCGCACTGCCTCTACAACGGCGCCGTCGCATGGAGCCAGCTGGCGGGTACCCGAATGCGCCCCACCGCCCTGCTGCTCGGAACCGTCGGCGCGCTCCTGGCGGTCGCCGGTGTCTGGAGCCACTTTGAGGAGTGGCTCAACTTGTTGGGCGTCATCGTCCCGCCCATCGGCACGATCCTCATCGTCGATCAGCTCCGGTCGACCCTCTGGATCACGCCACGGAACGTGGACGCGTCGGCACGGAGTGCCGCGTGGCGGCCAGCAGCCTTCGCTGCCTGGGCCGCCGGAGCGGCCGGTGCGCTCGTGGCCCATGACGTCGCCGACTGGCTGTCCACCGCGGTCATCGGCATAGCCGTCGCCGCCCTTGTCCTCCTCCTCAGCGAGGCGCGGCCGCCGCGACGGATCCCACCCACCCGCCCCCGGGCCCTTCCCCACGGATCCCAAGGAACCTCGACATGAGCACCGCAGTGACTCCTCCCACGCACCCGCCGGTGGCCACGACCGCCGACGCCGTCGCGGCCACCCCGTACGACTGGCCCTATGGCGGGCACATCGACCTCCGCAGGACCGCGGTGCTGTGCATCGACTGGCAGGTCGACTTCTGCGGCTGCGGCGGATACGTCGACCGCATGGGCTACGACCTCTCTCTGACCCGCGCGGGGCTCGCCCCGACCGCCCGCCTGCTGGCGCGGGCCCGCGAACTGGGCATGCTGGTCGTGCACACCCGGGAGGGCCACCGCCCAGACCTGTCCGACCTGCCGGAGAACAAGCGGTGGCGCTCCCGGCGCGCGGGTGCAGAAATCGGCAGCCTGGGCCCGTGCGGCCGCATCCTGGTACGTGGGGAACCCGGCTGGGAGATCGTCCCCGAGGTCTCGCCGCTCAAGGGCGAACCCGTTATCGACAAGCCGGGCAAGGGCGCCTTCTACGCCACCGACCTCGACCTCGTCCTGCGCACCCGAGGTATCGACCACCTCGTCCTGACCGGCATCACCACCGATGTGTGCGTCCACACGACCATGCGCGAGGCGAACGACCGCGGCTACGAGTGCCTCGTGCTCTCCGACTGCACGGGCGCCACCGACCGCGGGCACCACGAGGCGGCGCTTGCCATGGTGACCATGCAGGGCGGAGTCTTTGGAGCAGTTACGTCGTCAGACCAGCTGCTGCGGGCGCTCGTCGCCGTCGACCCGGTCTGAGGGCCACCCCCACCCTCGGAACCATCGGACCAGCTGCAGGAACGCGACCACGACCGCAGCCGAAGACGGGCTTCCCGCCCCGAAGCCGGTCACCGACCGAGTCGAAGCCGTCTACCGGTGCATCGAGGACGCCGACCGCCCGGAGAGTACGGGTCACTCTGCTCGGGCGGGACGAGGCCCTGGCCCACGCCGCTGCCATCGACAAGGCGTGCCAGCGCCCGAGCGCCGCCGGGCTGCCGCTGGCCGGCCTGATCGTTGCCGTCAAGGACAACATCGACGTCGCCGGCATGCCGACCACAGCCGCGTGCCCTTCCTTCGCCTACACCCCCGCCGAGTCCGCGACTGCCGTGCAGCGGCTCACCGACGCCGGCGCACTCGTCATCGGGAAGACCAACATGGACCAGTTCGCCACCGGACCGGTGGGGACGCGCAGCCCGTACGGGGCGGTCCGGCACGCCACCCGGCCGGACCGGATCTCCGGCGGCTCCAGCTCCGGCTCCGGGGTGGCCGTCGCCCTGGGCATCGTGACGCGGCCCTCGGTACAGACACCGCCGGCTCGGGGCGTCTGCCTGCCGCACTGCACGGCATCACCGGCATCAAACCCACCCGCGGCCTGATCCCCGTCACCGGTGTGGTGCCCGCCTGCCGCTCATACGACTGCGTCAGCGTCTTCGCCCGCTCCCTAGCCGGTCCCGCCCTCCGGGCCTCAGGAGCGGACCAGTCCCACGCCCTGGGCGAGCCGGGCAGCCGCGTGCCGAAAGAACTCCTCCCGGTCCTCCACGATCCGGTGGAACTGCCCGAACAGCTCGAACCCGACCAGCCCGAACAGCTGGGACCAGGCCGCCACCAGCGCCACCGCCGCCTCGGCAGGCAGGTCGGGCGCGAAGTCCGCCGCCATGCGCTGGGCCTCGGGGCGCAGCGCGTCGGGCAGGGGGAGATCGCTGAGGCCGGGCCCCTGATGGGCGTCGCGGACGATACCGATGAGGAGCAGACCGACGCGCGCGGCGGGCGGGACGGTGGTCTCGGGGGCGGAATAGCCGGGCACCGGCGAGCCGTAGATCAGGGCGTACTCGTGCGGATGGGCGAGGGCCCACGCACGCACCGCCTCGCACACGGCTGCCCAGCGCGCCACGAAGTCCGCTTCGGTCACCGCCGCATGGGCGGTCTCCGCCGCTTCGCCGAGGGAGTCGTAGGCGTCGATGATCAGGGCGGTCAGCAACTCGTCGCGGCTGGGGAAGTAGCGGTAGAGCGCCGAGGAGACCATGCCGAGCTCGCGGGCGACGGCCCGCAGCGAGAGCTTGGCCGCACCCTCCGCCGCAAGTTGTCTGCGCGCCTCGTCCTTGATGGCGGCGGTCACTTCGATCCTGGCCCGCGCGCGGGCGCCCTGTGCGGTGCTCATGCCAGCAGTGTGCCACGGAGGCGGAGCGGTGCACACAAACCGAAGCGGTGCACAAAAAAGAGAGCACCGCTCTTGCTCTGGAGTGCCCGCCTCCCCCACACTGATGGCAAGCGAGAGCACCGCTCTCCCAAATCGTGGGGGTCACCATGTCGTCGTCTTCGCCCTACTACCTCAAGGGCAGCCCGCTGACCGTCCGGATGAACGCGGTCATCGGCTGGCTCGCCCGGCACGGACTGAGCATCGCGGGCACCGCCGAGATGTCCGTGCGCGGCCGCAAGAGCGGCGCGATGCAGCGCATCCCGGTCAACCCGCACGTCCACGAGGGCGAGCAGTACCTCGTCTCGGCGCGCGGCCACTCGCAGTGGGTGCGCAACATGCGCGCCGCGGGCGGTGGTGAGCTGCGCGTGGGCCGGAAGGTGCGCGCGTTCCGCGCAGTGGAGCTTCCCGACGCGGAGAAGCTCCCGATCCTGCGGACCTACCTGGAGAAGTGGGGCTGGGAGGTCAACCAGTACTTCCAGGGAGTGACGGCCAAGTCCTCCGACGAGGAGATCGTCGCGGCGGCCGGCGACCACCCGGTCTTCCGGATCACCGTCACGAAGTGACGGCGTCCTCGGCCGGCGTGGCCGGCGTGGCCGGACCTCGGTCCAGCGCGAGGAGGGCACGCTGGGCGAACGGGTGGGACCGGACCAGCTCTCCCAGGGACGTCGAGCCCCGCGTGATGTCCTTGAAGGCCTTCCAGGCGGGGCGGAACCCGGTGAGGACCGCGTGGAAGATGCCGGGACGGCGCTCGAACGCGGCCAGCATCCGCTTGCCGACACTCATCTCCACTCCGAGCCCCGCCTTGATCGCGAACGCGTAGTTCAGGGCCTGGCGACGGGCGTCGACGGCGTCGTGCGCCTCCGCGATCCGGACCGCCCACTCCCCCGCGAGCCGGCCCGAACGCAGCGCGAAGGAGATGCCCTCGCGGGTCCACGGCTCCAGCAGCCCCGCCGCGTCACCGCAGACCAGCACCCGGCCGCGGGAGAGCGGCGAGTCGTCGGCGCGGCAGCGCGTCAGGTGCCCGGAGGAGATGCTCGGTTCAAATCCGGCCAGCCCGAGCCGGGCGACGAAGTCCTCCAAGTACCGCTTGGTGGCGGCGCCTTCGCCTCGCGCCGAGATCACGCCGACCGTCAGCGTGTCGCCCTTCGGGAAGACCCAGCCGTAACTGCCCGGCAGGGGGCCCCAGTCGATGAGCACCCGCCCCTTCCAGTCCTCGGCAACGGTCTCCGGGACCGGGATCTCCGCCTCCAGGCCGAGGTCGACCTGGTCCAGCTTCACTCCGACGTGCGCCCCTATGCGGCTCGCGCTGCCGTCGGCGCCGACGACCGCGCGGGCCAGCACCGTCTCCCCGCCCTGGAGCACCACGGCGACCGTGCGCCGGTCCGGCACCGCCGAGCCGTGCTGCTCGACGCGCTGCACCGTGACGCCCGTGCGCAGTTCGGCGCCCGCCTTCTGGGCGTGCTCGACCAGCTGCTGGTCGAACTCGGGCCGGTTGATCAGCCCGAACAGCATCTGCCGGGAGCGGCGGGTACGGGCGAAGCGCCCGTTGTTCGAGAAGGTGAGCGCGTGCACGCGGTCCTTGAAGGGCAGTTCGAAACCGGGCGGCAGCGCGTCGCGCGAGGGGCCGATGATGCCGCCGCCGCACGTCTTGTAGCGGGGCAGCTCGGCTTTCTCCAGCAACAGCACACGCCGCCCCGCGACCGCCGCCGCGTAGGCCGCCGAGGCCCCCGCGGGTCCCGCGCCCACCACGACGACGTCCCACACCCGCTGCACGTCGTCCGCCGAAGAGTTCTCGCCGCTCACGATGGTCTACTGCTCCGATCAAGCCGCTGCCGCTACCTGTCCCCCGCATCCTACGGCGACGATCGTCGCAGGCCACTGTGGGAGGATCGGTGTACCCAGCTGTACAACGTCGCACCTACGAGGAGCGTGCCCATGTCGTCGAATCCGGTCGCCGAGACCATCGCCTCGCTGCTGCCCCGGGCGAAGGCGGAGCTGACCGAACTGGTCGCCTTCAAGTCGGTGGCGGACTTCGCACAGTTCCCGAAGAGCGAGAGCGAGGGCGCCGCGAACTGGATCGCGGACGCGCTGCGCGCCGAGGGCTTCGTGGACGTGACCCTCCTCGACACCCCTGACGGTACGCAGTCGGTGTACGGCTACCTGCCGGGTCCCGAAGGTGCCAAAACGGTTCTGCTCTATGCGCACTACGATGTGCAGCCGCCGCTGGACGAGGCCGGCTGGACGACCCCGCCGTTCGAGCTGACCGAGCGGGACGGCCGCTGGTACGGCCGCGGGACCGCCGACTGCAAGGGCGGTGCGATCATGCACCTGCTCGCGCTGCGCGCGCTGAAGGCGAACGGCGGCGTCCCCGTGCACATCAAGGTGATCGTCGAGGGCTCCGAGGAACAGGGCACGGGCGGCCTGGAACGGTACGCCGAGCAGCACCCCGAGCTGCTGAAGGCGGACACGATCGTCATCGGCGACGCGGGCAACTTCCGCGTCGGCCTGCCGACGGTGACCACCACGCTGCGCGGGATGACCCTGCTCCGGGTCCAGATCGACACCCTCGGCGGAAACCTGCACTCGGGCCAGTTCGGCGGTGCCGCCCCGGACGCGCTGGCCGCGCTGATCCGCGTCCTGGACTCGCTGCGCACCGAGGACGGCTCGACCTCGGTCGACGGGCTCGACGCCACGGCACAGTGGGACGGTCTCGAATACACCGAGGAGCAGTTCCGCAAGGACGCCAAGGTGCTGGACGGCGCCCGTCTCATCGGCAACGGCTCGGTGGCCGACCGGATCTGGGCCCGCCCGGCCGTCACCGTGATCGGCATCGACTGCCCGCCGGTGGTGGGCGCCACCCCGTCGGTGCAGTCGAGCGCACGCGCCCTGATCAGCCTGCGGGTGCCGCCGGGCGTGGACGCGGCCGAGGCCACCAAGCTGCTCCAGGCCCACGTCGAGGCCCACACCCCGTGGGGCGCCCGGGTGAGCACCGAGCAGATCGGCCAGGGCCAGGCGTTCCGCGCCGACACCTCAAGCCCGGCCTACCAGGCGATGGCCGACGCGATGGCGGTCGCCTACCCGGGCGAGACCATGCAGTACGCCGGCCAGGGCGGCTCCATCCCGCTGTGCAACACCCTCGCCGGTCTCTACCCGCAGGCGGAGATCCTGCTGATCGGCCTGAGCGAGCCAGAGGCGCAGATCCACGCGGTCAACGAGAGCGTGTCCCCCGAGGAACTGGAGCGTCTTTCGGTCGCCGAGGCGCTGTTCCTGCGCAACTACGCGGCGGGCTGAACCCTTCTGCCGACGGCAGAGCGCCCTCGCCCCCGGGCGGGGGCGCTGCCTACGTTCGGCGCATGGACGTCATCGAACTGCTCCCCCGCCTCCACCTCCTGCGCTTCTCCATCGGACAGGCCTACCTCTGGCACGACGGCGAGGAGTCGACGCTGATCGACGCGGGGACGATCGGCTCGGGCCGCGCGATCGCCGACGCGATCACGGCACTGGGCCGCGCGCCCGGGGACGTACGGCGGATCGTGCTGACGCACTTCCACGAGGACCACGTGGGCGGAGCGGGCGAGTTCGCCGCGCTCAGCGGGGCCGAGGTGCTGGCCCACCACCTGGACGCGCCGTTCGTCCGGGGTGAACGCCCGGGACCGCCCCCGCGGTTCGAGGACTGGGAAGTGCCGATCCACGCGGAGGTGTCACGGCACCTTCCCCAGGGCGAGCCGGTGCTCCCGCGGAGCGTCACACCGGTGTCCGACAGTGATGTGCTGGACTTCGGCGGCGGTGCGCGGGTGGTCCACGTCCCCGGGCACACCGACGGCAGCATCGCGGTGTTCCTGCCGGACCAGGGCGTGCTGTTCACGGGCGACACCGTGGCGGCCTCGCCGGTCGACGGGGCGGTGATACCGGGCGTGTTCAACGTCGACCGGGCCCGGCTCCTGGACTCCTTCCACCGCTTGGCGCAGCTCGACGCGGACGTGGCCTGCTTCGGGCACGGTGACCCGGTGGTGGGCAGGGCTTCGGCGGCACTGAGCAAAGCGGCGGACAGCCACCCGGTCACCGGCTGACCACGGAGTCATGCCATGCCCTCTGCCGACGGTGCGAGGTCACGCCAGGGACGACAGGATGCCCGCCGCCGTCGCGCATGCGGCGGGTTCCGGGAGTTCGTCAGGCGGCCTGTCCGGCGACCGGCACACCGGCCTCCAGATAGAGCGCGGCGCCGCGTTCACGGGCCCGCAGCGCCCAGCGCAGCCGCTCGTAGCGCACCGGCGGCAGCATGTCGGCGGCCTCCTGCTCGGTCGCGAAGCGCCAGTCGCGCAGCTCCGGCCCCGGCAGTACCACCCGGGACGCCTCCGCCGAGTCCAGCCGGCCGCCGTCGAAGAGCAGCCGCAGTCCGCCGTAGCCGGGGGGTGCGGGCCGCTCCCAGTCCACGACGAGCAGCCGGGGCACCTCCCGCAGCCGTATCCCGGTCTCCTCGGTGACCTCACGCATGCCGGCACGGGCGGGAGCCTCACCGCGCTCGACCACACCGCCGGGGAACTCCCAGCCGGGCTTGTAGGTGGGGTCCACGAGCAGCACCCGGTCCTGCTCGTCGAAGAGGAGTACTCCCGCGGCGAGGGTCTCGGCGGTGGGCTCGGGGGTCTGCACGATGTCGCAGGGGGGTACGACGCCGCTGCCGACGGCGTCGGCGATGCGGACGGCGGTCTCGTACGGGGTGAGGTCGCTGTTGTCCACGAGGTGGGCGTCGGCGGTGAGCCAGGAGGCGAGGGCGGCCCGGTAGGGCTCGATGTGGTCGTCCGCCCACCGCCGCTGCCGTATCTCGCCGTCGGGCAGGTCCGGCGGGATCTCACGCCCGGCCGTCCGCTCGCGCAGGATCGTTTCCGCCGGGGCGAGAAGCAGATGCCGTACGGGGATCCGGCGGGCGGCGAGGCCGCCGAAGATCTCGTCGCGGTACTCCTGGCGCAGCAGGGTCATGGGGACCACGAGGGTCCCGCCCAGTTCGGCCAGCATCGCGGCGGCCGTGTCGATCACGAGCCGGCGCCAGATCGGCAGGTCCTGGAAGTCGCCGACCTCGGCGAGGCGCTTGGGCGGCAGCAGGTACGAGAGCGCTCCGCCGATGACCTCGGGGTCGAAGAGCGTGCTGTTCGGGATCAGTTCGATCAGTTCCCGTGCGGTGGTGGTCTTCCCCGCACCGAACGCGCCGTTGATCCAGACGACGGTCACGGACTCCCCCTCTTCTGTTGGCCCCCTGTGGCTTGCCCGCTCCACCCTGCCACGGAAACCACATCCAGTTGAGGGTGCGCACACGCGAGTGCCGGTGTCCCTTTGGGCGGGGACACCGGCACCGCGCCGGGACATCGGGCCGGCTACTGCTGCCCCAGCGCATGGTCGGCCCGGACGAGTCCGTCGTGGCCGGCCAGGTCGTCGACGTGGTCGAGGGTGCCGGAGACGTTGAGGTCACCGAGAGATCCGGCAGGTCCCTTGTCCACGGCGTGCGACGGAGTGACGGCGGCCACCACGAATCCGGTGGCGAGGGTGGCGATGGCGAGCATGCTGCGCTTCTTCATGCCGGGACCAACTGCTGAACCGGCCTGGGGTCACGCGGATCACGGCGATTGGGTTCTGCGGGCCGGCGACACTCCGGCGGGGGGGCCACGGGGGCCGGTGAAACCTCGTGGCCGCGGTGATCACCGGGCCGGTATCGTCCGGGCCCCGGCCTGCCGTGCGGCGGCGGGCCACCACCAGGAGAACGCCATCATGACCAGCACCCGCCCGACGACGACCCTCTGGCGCCCCACCGGGCCCGAGGAGCTCGACCTGGTCCGGGAGCTGGACTGGAGGGCGTGGCCGCCACGGCTGCCCGAGCAGCCGATCTTCTACCCGGTGCTCAACGAGGACTACGCGATCAGGATCGCCAGGGACTGGAACGTCAAGCACAGCGGCGCCGGCTTCGTGACGCGCTTCGAGGTCGAGGCGGAGTTCCTCGCACGCTATCCCGTCCAGCAGGCCGGCGGCGCGACGATCCTGGAGCTGTGGGTTCCCGCCCAGGAGCTGGACGAGTTCAACGCACACATCGTCGGCCTGATCGAGGTCGTGCACGAGTTCAGGTGAGGCCGGCCGGGCCTGTCGAGGCAAGGCACGAAGGGACCGGGCAAGGCAAGGCGAGGCCGGGCGAACCAACACAACCGAACGCCCGGCCTTTCCCGTCGTCCCCAAAATCCCCACCCGTCAAGGGGTATGACGGAATATCGAACAACTCCGACTCGCCTCTTCCAACAGAGTCCGACACGTCCTACCGTAAACGCGCACCGGTGACACGTACATGCCGTCATCCCATCTCCCGCGAGTCGGAGGAACGTCAACGATGCGTCGCCCTCACACCCGCACCACGCGCCGAAGAGCGGCCGGAGCGCTCGCCGCAGGACTGCTCTGCACGGTGGGCCTCGCCGCACCCGCCGTCGCGGCCCCCGACCGGCACCCCGTCGCCGCCCCCGCCCTGGCCGACGGCCTCGCCCTCGCCCCGCCCATGGGGTTCAACAACTGGAACTCCACGCACTGCCGCGCCGACTTCGACGAGGCCATGGTCAAGGGGATCGCGGACCTCTTCGTGAACAAGGGCCTGAAGGACGCCGGTTACCAGTACGTGAACCTCGACGACTGCTGGGCCCTGCCGAACCGGGACGCGAACGGCAAGCTGGTGCCGGACCCGGCCCGCTTCCCGAACGGGATCAAGGCGGTCGCCGACTACGTGCACTCCAAGGGCCTCAGACTCGGTATCTACACCAGCGCCGGCATCAAGACCTGCAACAGCGCGGGCTTCCCGGGCGCGCTCGGCCACGAGTACAGCGACGCGCAGCAGTTCGCCGACTGGGGCGTGGACTACCTCAAGTACGACAACTGCAACAACCTCGGCGTCGATGCCAAGCTGCGCTACAAGACCATGCGCGACGCCCTGAAGGCGACCGGCCGGCCCATCGTCTACAGCATCTGCGAATGGGGCGAGAACAAGCCCTGGGAGTGGGCCGCGGACGACGGCCACCTGTGGCGGACCACCGGGGACATCAGCGACAGCTGGGGTTCGATGCTGTCGATCCTCAAGCAGAACCTGCCGCTCGCTCCGTATGCGGGCCCCGGCCACTGGAACGACCCCGACATGCTGGAGGTCGGCAACGGCGGGATGACGGACACCGAGTACCGCTCCCACTTCTCCCTCTGGTCGGTCATGGCCGCGCCCCTGCTGATCGGCACCGACCTGCGCAAGGCCTCCCAGGCGACCTTCGACATCCTGGACAACAAGGAGGTCATCGCCGTCGACCAGGACCCGCTGGGCAAACAGGGCACGGTCGTGTCCTCCGCGGGCGGACGCTGGGTCGTCGCCAAGGAGATGAAGGACGGCAGCCGCGCGGTCGCCCTGTTCAACGAGTCCGGCACCGCCCAGCGGATCGCCACCACCGCGAGTGCCGTCGGCCTGCCCGACGCCCCCGCCTACACCCAGCGCGACCTGTGGCAGCACCGCGGTTACAACACCGCGGGCAGCATCGCGGCCACCGTCCCGGCCCATGGCACGGTCCTGCTGCGGGTCTCGGCCGACCCGGACTGGTCCGCCAACCCGCCCGCCGTCGAACTCGGCCTGGACGGGCGCCCGTTCGTGGAGGCCAGCACCCCGGCCACGCTGACGACCTCCGTCACCGATCTGGGCCGGACGCCCGCGCGCCGGGTCTCCGTGTCGCTGACCGGTCCGGACGGCTGGACCCTGCGCGCGACCTCGGCGACCACGGCCGCCGCCCTCTCCACGGGCAGGTCCCTGCGCACCGGCTGGAAGGTGACCGCCCCCGCGGGTACGCCGACGGGTGCGTACGGCCTTTCCCTCAGGGCGAGTTACCGCTCACCCGGCGGGGAGAGCGTCACCAGCACCCTCCCGCTGACCGCGATGGTCGTCCTGCCACCGCCCGCCGGGACGTCGTACCTCAGCGATCTGCCGTGGCTGTCGGCCACCAGCGGCTGGGGGCCGGTCGAGCGCGACACCAGCAACGGGGAGAGCGACGCGGGCGACGGTCACCCGATCACCCTGGGCGGCACGGTGTACGCCAAGGGGCTCGGCGTCCACGCGGAGAGCGAGGTCTCCTTCTACACCGGCAAAGCCTGCGCGAAGGTCACCGCGGACGTCGGCGTGGACGACGAGAAGGCCACGAAGGGCACCGTCGCCTTCGAGATCTGGGCGGACGGCACCAAGGTCGCCTCGACCGGTGTGCTGACCACCGCACAGCCCGCCCAGCCCCTCACCGCCGATGTCAGCGGTGCCCAGGAGATCCGTCTCGTCGTCACCGACGGCGGGGACGGCATCGACTCGGACCACGCGGACTGGGCGGACGCGCGGCTCAGCTGCTGACCCCTGTCTCAGACCCCTGCCGCGGTCGCGTCCGGCCTTCGGGCCAGCGCGGCCGCGGCGGCGCCGACCAGGCCCGCGTCCGTGCCCATCTGCGCGGGCGTGACGGTCAGCCGCTGGACGAAGGAGAGGGTCGCGTAGTCGCCGAGGGCCTTGCGCAGGGGCGTGAAGAGAATGTCGCCTGCCTTGCCGACACCCCCGCCGATCACCGCGATGTCGATCTCCACCAGGGTCGCGGTGGCCGCGATACCGGCGGCCAGCGCCTGGGCGGCCCGCTCGAAGGAGGCCACGGCGACCGGGTCGCCCTCCCGGGCGGCGGCGGCCACCGCCGCCGCGGAGGTGTCGCCGTCCGGGCCCGGCCGCCAGCCCTGCTCCAGGGCGCGGCGGGCGATGTTGGGGCCGCTGGCGATGCGCTCGACGCAGCCGCGCGAGCCGCACGGGCACGGGTCGCCGTCGAGATCGACGCTGATGTGCCCGATGTGCCCGGCGTTGCCGGTCGGGCCGGGATGCAGCTGCCCGCCAAGGACCAGGCCGCCGCCGACGCCCGTCGAGACCACCATGCACAGCGCGTTGTCGTGCCCGCGGGCGGCGCCCTGCCAGTGCTCGGCCGCGGTGATCGCCACGCCGTCGCCGATCAACTCGACCGGCAGGCCGCCGGCGGCCGCGCGCACCCGCTCGACCAGCGGAAAGTCACGCCAGCCCGGCACGTTCACGGGGCTGACGGTGCCCGCCGAGGCGTCCACCGGGCCCGCGCTGCCGATGCCGATCGAGCCGGCGCGTCCCCACAGGGGCGACCCCGCGAGTTCGCCGAGCACCCCCTCGACGGCCCGCATGACCGTTTCGCCGTCCTGCTGCGCGGGCGTCGCACGCTGCGCACGCGCCTGGATCCGTCCGTGGCCGTCCACCAGCGCGCCGGCGATCTTGGTGCCGCCGATGTCCAGGGCCGCCACGAGTTCGGTGTGCATCAGAGTCAGATCTCCCCGTTGAAGCTTGAGAACCAGAAAGAGGCAGGCCGGTCAAGCGGTGGGGGCGCAGGCCGGAGACAGCGCTGGACAGTCTCTCGCGCATCTGACAACGTTGTCCAGGCTCTATGCTCGACGCCACATCCTCGTACAAACCTTGGACCGCCGCACCACCCCAGTGGACAACACGGACGACAGGACAGGACACGCATCGTGCCCGAGAGCACCCGCCACGCAGAGCGCCATTCAGGAAACCGCTACGGCAACCGTCCCACGATGAAGGACGTGGCCGCGCGGGCCGGGGTCGGTCTGAAGACGGTGTCCCGTGTGGTCAACGGTGAGCCCGGCGTCACGCCGGACACCGAGCGCCGCGTCCAGGAGGCGATCGACGCGCTCGGCTTCCGCCGCAACGACAGCGCGCGCGTGCTGCGCAAGGGCCGTACGGCGAGCATCGGCCTGGTCCTGGAAGATCTCGCGGACCCCTTCTACGGCCCTCTGAGCCGCGCGGTCGAGGAGGTGGCCCGGGCCCATGGCGCCCTGCTGATCAACGGCTCGAGCGCCGAGGACCCGGAGCGGGAGCAGGAGCTGGCGCTGGCACTGTGCGCCCGGCGGGTGGACGGTCTGGTGGTGATTCCGGCCGGGGACGACCACCGGTATCTGGAGCCGGAGATCAGAGCGGGCGTGGCCACCGTGTTCGTGGACCGCCCCGCCGGGAGGATCGACGCCGACGTCGTCCTGTCCGACAACTACGGCGGTGCCCGCGACGGCGTCGCCCACTTGATCGCGCACGGTCACCGCCGGATCGGGTTCATCGGCGACATGCCCCGCATCCACACCGCGGCCGAGCGACTGCGCGGTTACCGGGCCGCCATGGAGGACGCGGGCATACCGGTCGAGGGGCAGTGGATGTCCCTCGGGGCGACGGATCCGGTGCGGGTGCGCCGGGCGGCCGAGGAGATGCTCTCGGGCCCGGCCCCCGTCACCGCGATCTTCGCGGGCAACAACCGGGTGACGGTGACCGTGATCCGTGTCCTCGCCGAGCAGTCCCGACCGGTCGCCCTTGTCGGTTTCGACGACATCGAGCTGGCCGATCTGCTCCAGCCGGGCGTCACGGTCGTCGCGCAGGACGCGGCCGCCCTCGGCCGGACCGCCGCCGAGCGCCTCTTCCGCCAGCTGGACGGCACCCTCGTCGCTCCGGAGCGCATCGAGCTGCCGACCCGGCTGATCACCCGCGGCTCCGGCGAGCTGCCGCCTGCCGGGTGAGCCGACCGTGACCGGCCACACCCTGCAGGAACTGGGCCTCGCCGAGGCACCCCGCGAGCATCCGCTGCTCTATCCGGGCGCCTGGCCGGCCGGCTCGGGGCTGCTGCAGGGCGATCGGATGCTGCCGCTCGAACGCCTGGTGTACGACGACCGGGTGCCGGTCCTCGCGGTCGGCTCCAACGCCTGCCCCGGCCAACTGCGGCACAAGATGACGGAGTCCGGGATCGACTCGGCCGTCCCGATGGTGCGGACGCGGGTGACCGGCGTCGACGTGGGCGTCTCCGCGCACGTCAGCCGCATGGGCTATGTCTCCGCCTCTCCGGTCAAGTCCCAAGGCCCGCCACACGAGTTGTTCGTCATCTGGCTGGACCCACGGCAACTGGCCGTGATCGACGCCAGCGAGGGGGTACCGCTGCCCGACGGCAACTTCCGCCGGGCCTGGCTGCCCGCACCGGACGTGCACATCGAGCTGGCGGACGGTCAGGTTCTGCCCGGGGCGTATGTGTACGTCAACCGGCACGGGGTGCTGCACAACGGCGCCGGTGCGCCGCGAGCGCATCCCGGTCAGCACGCCCTGCTGGCCGAACTCCTCGCGGCATCGGCCCCGTTGAGAGTGCTGTTCGGCGTCACTCCGGAGGAGTTCTGCGCCCGGGCGCGTGCCGACGTCGTCCGGTGTGCGCGCGGCACGCGCCTGTTCGCCGAGCACGCGTGGGTGACGGAGTCCGGGCTGGAGCCGTACGCCGCCGGTCAGCAGACGGGGAGCCCCGGCACCGGTGCGTCGTTTCCGCCGCCCTTGAGGTAGACGTCGCTGACATAGACGCCGGTGTGTCCGCTGTCGTCGTCGGTCTTCGCCCACCAGACGTTGGTCCACCGGCCGTAGGTCTCCCGGCGGCCCAGGTTCGTCTGGCAGTAGAAGTAGTTGGTGCCGGCGCCGAGGACACCCGTCTCGGTGCCGGCGGCGGTGTAGGACTTGGCGGTGCGCCAGACCTGGCAGTCGTACTTGCCGCCGCCTACGGGCCGGCAGGCAGGGGCGGGGCTCGAGGTGGTGCCCGTACCACCCGCTGCGCCTCCGTCCCGCGTGGGGCTGCTGGAGGCCTTGCCGGGGGTGGAGGCGGAGGCGGAGGCGCGGTGGGACGGCTTGCCGCCGCTCGCCTGCTCGCCGGGTGCGGTGCTCTTCCCGGCGGCCGGGCCGGTGGGCGTCGGCCGCGTGGACCAGTCGGTGTCGGCACGGCCGGTGGCGCCGGCCGCGGTACGGGAGCCGGCGGGCGCCGCGTCCGGACGGGGCTCGTCCTTGTCGTTCAGCAGGGCGACGGTGATCCCGGCCGCGGCGAGTACGACGGTGACGGCGACCGCGGCGAGCAGGGCACGCCCCTTGCGGCGGGGCTCGGCGGACGTGGCGCTCATCGGGCCGGTGGGGCCGCTGACGTACGCGGCGGGGGTGCCGGTGGGGCCATGGCCCTGGGGGCCCTGTCCGGCATGCGAGGCCGGTGTCGGAGCCATGGAGATCGGCGGTGTCGGAGCCATGGGCGTCGGCGGCACACCGCCGGGCATGGCTGCCGGGCCGAACCCCGGCGGCACCTGCGGCACACTGCGTGCCGTCGGCTCGGGGCCGCGCGGCGGAGTTCCGCGCAGGGCCGCCGTCGGGGTGTCCGGCGGCCTCGCCCCGGCCGCCTCGCGCAGCAGATCGCGGGCCTCTTCGGCGTCCGGACGCGCGTCCGGACGCTTGTCCATCAGGCGCTGCAGAACGGGCGCCAGCGGACCCGCGCGGCGGGGCTCGGGCAGGGGCTCGGCCACGATCGCGGTGAGCGTGGAATAGGTCGACGTACGACGGAACGGCGAGGCGCCCTCGACGGCCGCGTACAGGGTGGCGCCCAGGGCCCAGACGTCGGAGGCCGGGCCGGGCTCGGCGCCCTGGGCACGCTCGGGCGCCAAGTAGTCGAGGGAGCCGACGAGTTCGCCGCTGCGGGTGAGACGGGTGGCCGAGCCGTCGCCCGGGTCCTCCATGGTGGCGATGCCGAAGTCGGTGAGGACGACCCGGCCGGAGCGGTCCAGCAGGATGTTGCCGGGCTTGACGTCGCGGTGCAGGACACCGGCGCGATGGGCGGCGGCGAGCGCGTCCATCACCTCGGCACCGATCCGGGCCGCCTCGTAGGGTTCCAGGGTGCCCCGCTCGCGCAGGACGTCGTCCAGTGAAGGGCCGTCGACCAGCTCCATGACGATCAGCGGGCGGCCGTCGACCTCGGCGATGTCGTGCACGGCGACCACGCCGGAATGGCGGACCCGGGCGGCGGCGCGGGCCTCGCGCTGCATCCGCAGCCGCAGCTCCGACAGCTCGGGGCCTGCGACGTCCGTGTAGGTGCGCAGTTCCTTGACGGCGACCTCACGGCCGAGGACCTCGTCCACCGCCCGCCACACGACACCCATGCCGCCTCGCCCGAGCCGGTCGGTGACGCGATAGCGCCCGGCCAGCAGCCGCCCGGCGCCGTCCCTTTCCCGGCTCTCCGTCCGCCCGTCCCCCTCCACCGACCGCCGCTGCCCCGCGCCGTGTTGTCCCGCGCCGTATGCCACCGGTCCGGACCCGTCCGGTCCGTACTCGCCCGGTCCGTACTCGTCCGGTCCGTACTCCCCCGAAGACACTGCCGCCCCGTTCCTCGTCCGCCGTGTCGGTGAATGGCGTCCAGAGTACGGGGCGGTGGTGACGGCTCAAGCCGGCGCCCGGGGCTGTGACAGCTCCGCTGCCGTGCGGAAGGGGTGCTTCCCGGGCTCTACTTCGCGGAGGCCGTCAGATCGCCGCGCCGGGGTGCCGCGAAGCCCTCCAGGTCGGCCCGGGTCAGGCCGGTGAGCCGGGCGACCTCGGCGATGTCGAGGGCGCCGCAGTCCAGGCCGCGCAGCAGGTAGCCGCTGAGGGCCTTGGCGGTGGCGGGCTCGTCCATGACGTCGCCGCCCGCGCGGTTGGCATAGCGGGTGAGCCGGGCCGCCGCCTGCTCGAAGCCCTCGCGGTAGAAGGCGAAGACTGCGGCGTAGCGGGTCGGGATGTGGCCGGGGTGCATGTCCCAGCCCTGGTAGTAGGCGCGGGCGAGGGCGCGGCGGGTGAGGCCGTAGTGCAGCCGCCAGGCGTCGTGGACCTTCTCGGTCGGGCCGACCGGGAGGACGTTGGTCGAGCCGTCCGAGACCCGTACGCCGGTGCCCGCGGCGGCGACCTGCATGATCGCCTTGGCATGGTCCGCTGCGGGGTGGTCGCTGGCCTGATATGCGGCCGAGACGCCGAGGCAGGCGCTGTAGTCGAAGGTGCCGTAGTGCAGGCCGGTGGCACGGCCTCCGGCGGCCTGGATCATACGGGCGACGGTCGCGGTCCCGTCGGTGGCCAGGATGGACTGGCTGGTCTCGATCTGGATCTCGAAGCCGAGACGGCCGGTCTCCAGGCCGTGGACCTTCTCGAAGGCCTCCAGCAGACGGGCGAACGCGGTGACCTGCTCGGCGTACGTGACCTTGGGCAGGGTCAGCACCAGCCCCTCGGGCAGGCCGCCCGCCTCGATCAGGCCGGTGAGGAAGACGTCGAGGGTGCGGATTCCCCGGTCGCGCACCGGGGCCTCCATGCACTTCATGCGGATGCCCATACAGGGGGCGGCCGTGCCGTTCTTGTAGGCCTCGGCGATCAGTCGGGCGGCGCGGGCGGCCGCCTCGTCCTCCTCGGCGTCCGGACGCGGGCCGTAGCCGTCCTCGAAGTCGACGCGCAGGTCCTCGATGGGCTCGCGCTCCAGCTTGGCGCGGACGCGGGAGTGGACGGGCTCGGCGAGGTCGGCGGACAGGCCGAGGACGGCCGCGAACGAGGCCGCGTCCGGGGCGTGTTCGTCGAGGGCGGCGAGGGCCTGGTCGCCCCAGGAGCGGATGGTGTCGGCGGCGAAGGCGTCACCGGGGACGTACACGGTGTGGACGGGCTGCCGGGTGCCGGGGTCGCCGGGGTAGCGGCGCTCCAGTTCCGCGTCGACCGGCGCGAGGGAGGCGCTGATCTCCTCGCTGACGGCACCCGCGAGGCTCGTCGCCACCTTCTCCTGCTGGCCCTGACCCATCCCACACCCTCCATTTTTCCGCTCTACGGAATCAACAATCCGTAGAATGAAGTTATCCGGGGACCTTCGGGATGGTCAACACCATGTCCACGGAGCGCCACTCCGACACCTCGCCATGTTCACGCCCCTCTCAGGGCGCGGTGTCACACTTCCCTTCGCACGACTCGTCCGGCCGTTCCACCGAAGGAGCCTCCGTGCCGAACCACAGCCGAGTCACGCGCCGTCTGGGCGTCAAGGCCACCTTGGCCGCGGCGCTCACCGTTCCCTTGTCCAGTACAGCACTGTCCGCCCCGTCCGCCTCGGCGGAGGAGCACCAGGCGCACGGCGTAGGGATCATGTCCTTCAACCTGCGCTTCGCGAGTACCGCCGAGCCCAACAGCTGGGCCGTCCGCAGACCGGTGATGCGCGAGCTGCTGCGCCGCGAGAACCCCCACGTCATCGGCACCCAGGAAGGCCTCTACCAGCAGCTGCGCGACATCCACTCCGACCTCGGACCGCACCACGCCTGGATCGGGACCGGCCGTGAGGGCGGCAGCCGCGACGAGTCCGCGGCGATCTTCTACGACACCCGGCGCCTGTCCCCGGTCGAGCACTACACCTTCTGGCTCTCCGACACCCCGGAAGTGATCCGCTCGAACACCTGGCGCGCCGCGTTCCCCCGGATCGTCACCTGGGTCCGTTTCCGCGATCTGCGCGACGGCGGACGGGAGTTCTACGTCCTGAACACCCACTTCGACCATGCGAGCCAGTACGCGCGCGAACGCAGCGCCGCGCTGATGGCCCAGCGGATCGCCGGTCTCGACCGCTCCCTGCCGGTCGTGGTGACCGGCGACTTCAACGTCGCCGCGCACAAGAACCCGGTCTACGACGCGATGCTGGGTGCGGGACTCGTCGACACGTGGGACGCGGCCGCCGCGCGCAGCGCGCTGTACGGCACGTTCCACGGCTACAAGCCGCTCGTCCCGGGCGGCGACCGCATCGACTGGATCCTGTCCACGCCGGGGGTCACGACCCGGCGGGCGTCGATCAACACCTACTCCGGGAACGGCCGGTTCCCGAGCGACCATCTGCCCGTGCAGGCATGGGTCACCCTGGGATGAGCCGAGGCCCCCGTGACCGGTGTGCGGTCACGGGGGCCTCGTACAGCCCGGCGGCGATCAGCCCTTGCGGGTCTTGATCTCCTCGGTGAGCTGCGGGACGACGTCGAAGAGGTCGCCGACCACGCCGTAGTCGACCAGGTCGAAGATCGGGGCCTCGGAGTCCTTGTTGACGGCCACGATCGTCTTCGAGGTCTGCATACCGGCACGGTGCTGGATCGCACCGGAGATGCCGTTGGCGATGTACAGCTGCGGGGAGACCGACTTACCGGTCTGACCGACCTGGTTGGTGTGCGGGTACCAGCCGGCGTCCACCGCGGCGCGCGAGGCACCGACGGCCGCGCCGAGGGAGTCGGCGAGCGCCTCGATGAGGGAGAAGTTCTCCGCGCCGTTCACGCCACGGCCGCCGGAGACCACGATGGCGGCCTCGGTCAGCTCCGGGCGGCCCGTCGACTCACGCGGCGTGCGGGCGGTCACCTTGGTGCCGGCCGCCTTGTCGGAGAAGGAGACGGACAGGGCCTCGACGCCGCCTGCGGCCGGGGCGGCCTCGACGGCGGCCGAGTTCGGCTTGACCGTGATGACCGGGGTGCCCTTGATGACCCGGGACTTGGTGGTGAAGGACGCGGCGAACACCGACTGGGTGGCCACCGGGCCCTCGTCGCCGGCCTCGAGGTCGATGGCGTCGGTGATGATGCCGGAGCCGATGCGCAGCGCCAGGCGGGCGGCGATCTCCTTGCCCTCGGCGGAGGACGGGACCAGCACGGCGGCCGGGGAGACGGCCTCGTAGGCGGCCTGCAGGGCGTCCACCTTCGGGACGACCAGGTAGTCGGCGTACTCGGCGGCCTCGTGGGTGAGGACCTTGACCGCGCCGTGCTCGGCGAGCGCGGCGGCGGTGTCGGCGGCGCCGTTGCCCAGCGCGACGGCGACGGGCTCGCCGATGCGGCGGGCCAGGGTCAGCAGCTCCAGAGTGGGCTTGCGGACGGCACCGTCCACGTGGTCGACGTAGACGAGGACTTCAGCCATGGGATTGCTCTCCTGCGTAACGAAGTTGAGGGGCGGTCAGCGGGGGCGAGCCTTAGATGAACTTCTGGCTCGCGAGGAACTCAGCGAGCTGCTTGCCGCCCTCGCCCTCGTCCTTGACGATGGTGCCGGCCGTGCGGGCCGGACGCTCGGCCACGGCCTCGACCTTGGTGAACGCACCGTCGAGACCGACCTCCTCGGCCTCGATGTCCAGGTCGGACAGGTCCCAGGACTCCACCGGCTTCTTCTTGGCCGCCATGATGCCCTTGAAGGACGGGTAGCGCGCCTCGCCCGACTGGTCGGTGACGGAGACGACGGCCGGGAGCTGCGCCTCGAGCTGCTCGGAGGCGGCGTCGCCGTCCCGGCGGCCGGTGACAGTGCCGTCCTCGACGGAGACCTCGGAGAGCAGGGTGACCTGCGGGACGCCGAGGCGCTCGGCGACCAGCGCCGGTACGACGCCCATGGTTCCGTCGGTGGAGGCCATGCCGGAGATGACCAGGTCGTAGCCGGCCTTCTCGATCGCCTTGGCCAGCACCAGGGAGGTGCCGATGGCGTCGGTGCCGTGCAGGTCGTCGTCCTCGACATGGATGGCCTTGTCGGCACCCATGGAGAGGGCCTTGCGGAGCGCGTCCTTGGCGTCCTCGGGGCCGACCGTCAGGACGGTGACCTCGGCGTCGTCCGCGTTCTCCGCGATCTGCAGGGCCTGCTCGACCGCGTACTCGTCCAGTTCGGAGAGCAGACCGTCCACGTCGTCGCGGTCGACGGTCCGGTCATCGGCGAAGTGCCGGTCGCCAGTGGCGTCGGGCACGTACTTCACAGTGACAACGATCCTCAAGCTCACGCCGGCTCTCCTACTGCATCGTCATTTCCGGGCTGCCTCTTGCAGGCAGCATAGGCGCCTGAAGCGGCCGATCCCGGTCGGGGCGTCCGCGCGCTCCGACCGAAATATTACTCGCCAGTACACCCAGTTCCTGCCCGCTAAGCAAGCGCTTTGAACTGTGACCTTCGCAACGCAGCGTAACCGGAATTCGACGGCTCCGCAGGTGGGACGAGGCGTGATCAATCCCGCAGGCCGTTGAACCGGCCCTGGTGGTAGAGCAGGGGGCGCCCCACGCCCGTGGGATCGCCGAGGACCACCTCGGCGAGCACGATGCGGTGATCACCGGCCGGAACCCGGCCGACGATCCGGCAGACGAGCCACGCCAGCACATCGTCCAGGAGCGGTACGCCGTCCGGGCCCTCCCGCCAGGCCGTGGGCGCGCCGAAGCGGTCGGCGCCGCTGCGGGCGAAGGTGGCGGCGAGCTCGCTCTGGTGCTCGCCGAGTATGTGGATGCCGACGTGCTCGCTCTCGGCGATGGCGGGCCAGCTGGAGGCACCCGTGCCGATGCCGAAGGAGACGAGCGGAGGCTCGGCGGACACCGAGGTGAGGGAGGTGGCGGTGAAGCCGACCGGGCCGGAGGCGCCGCGCGCTGTGATCACCGCGACACCGGCGGCATGCCGGCGGAAGGCGGAGCGCAACAGGTCGGGAGAGGAGAGCGGGAAGGTGCCGAGGCCGGGCGTGGCCGTCATGGAGTTGTCCTTCTGCGAGGCGGGGCTTGGGGGTCCCCCCGCTCGGGCGGAGCCGAGAGTGGGGGAGGGTCCGGTGCTGCTCAACAGCCCGGACAGCGCGCGCTCGCGGTGCGGGCCAGGTCGACGTGGACCCGCCCGAAGAGAAGGAGTTCGATCGGCATACGGTCAGGCTGACGATAGGTGGCGGGCACAGTCAAGTTCGTTCCGGGATCTGGGAGATGCCTCACCGCGTCCCCGGGGGCGCTCACACGGCCTCGCCCAGTGCCGCGATCACGTCGGCCGTACGCGGCTGTCCGGTGGCGCGCCGCACCACCCGGCCGTCCGCGTCCAGGACCAGTACGGTGGGCGTCTTGCGGATCTCCAGCTCGCGTACGAGGTCCAGGTGGGCCTCGGCGTCGATCTCCAGGTGGGAGACGCCCGGGACCATGCGGGCGACCTCGCCGAGGATGCGCCGGGTGGCCCGGCAGGGTGCGCAGAAGGCGCTGGAGAACTGCACGAGCGTGGCCCGCTCCCCCAGTTCGCCGCCCAGCTCGGCCACTCCGAGCCGCTTGCTGTCGTCCCGCCCACGCACCCGTACTCTCCCGCCTTTCCCGCTCCGCCGCTTGTGCGGCACTCCCAGGGGCTCGCCACGACGAGCATCGTCGCGCACACCGCCGGTCCGGCCATCATCGGCACAAGCATTCACCGGACTGCAAAGAATTCCCGCCGGCCGCCGCACGTCGCGCAGGGCATTCGGGTACTGCCCGGAGACTGCCTGGGGTACGCGATGCACATGCTCCTGGAGAGGGCCACGGTACGTGGGGCATACCGGGCACTTGAGGAAGCGAGGCGGGGACCAGCCCGACGTGACGAGGATCTCGCCGCCGCGCGGCACCAGGACTGGCTACCCGTCCGTTCTTCGGGCACGATCTGCGAGACGCCGTAAACCTACGGCTGCGTAACTTTCCCGCCGGGAGCCCCCTTTCCCGAGCAGAGCAGAAAGGGTCCACCCCGCCCATGGCAGAGTTGGTCTACCGTCCCGTCATCGGTCTCGCCAAGACGCTGTTCAAGGCCTGGGACCTGAAGATCGACTGCCAGGGTTCGGAGAACATCCCGCGCTCGGGCGGCGCCGTGCTGGTGAGCAATCACATCAGTTACCTGGACTTCATCTTCAACGGCCTGGCGGCTCTCCCGCAGAAGCGCCTGGTGCGCTTCATGGCGAAGGAATCCGTCTTCCGGCACAAGGTGTCGGGGCCGCTGATGCGCGGGATGAAGCACATCCCGGTGGACCGCAAGCAGGGCGAGGCCGCCTACGCGCACGCGCTGGACTCGCTGCGCTCCGGCGAGGTCATCGGAGTGTTCCCCGAGGCCACCATCTCCGAGTCCTTCACCCTGAAGGGCTTCAAGTCGGGCGCGGCCCGCCTCGCCCAGGAGGCGGGCGTCCCGCTCGTCCCGATGGCGGTGTGGGGCACGCAGCGGCTGTGGACCAAGGGGCAGCCGCGCAACTTCAAGCGCAGCCACACCCCGATCACCATCCGGGTCGGTGAAACGGTCGAGGCCGCGCGCGACCAGTACGCGGGCGCCATCACCCGCCGTCTGCGCGAGCGCGTCCAGGAGATGCTGGACTCCGCACAGCGCGCCTACCCCGCACGCCCGAAGGGCACCGAGGACTCCTGGTGGCTGCCGGCCCACCTCGGCGGTACGGCGCCCACGGTGGAGCAGCTGAAGGCGGCTCAGGCCCGCTGACACCCGGCGGCGGGCCGGCGGCCGACAGGCCGCGCGGTCGCCACGGGAGAGCCTCGGAGGCTCTCGTGCCGCTGCGGGCGCCAGGACTGACCCCGGCCCCCCGGGGAGCGGGGTCCACCGGACCGGCGACGGTCTCTTCGAGAGCCGCCCCTGCCGGATCAGCGCCGGCCCCTCGGCAAACGACCCCGACCGGCGACGGCTCCTCGGGAAGCGGCGTCCTGCGGCCCCGCGCCGGTGCCTTCCCGTCCAGCGCGGCCAGGAGAACCCTCACCTGCCCCGCGCCCTCGCTGCGCGTGTCCACCTGGTCGGAGACCGGCCCGCGGCACTCGATCGCCCCCTCCGCACGGCCGTCCCGTCGTCCGCTGCCCCCGGTCGCTCACGGCCGGGAGACGAGCGAGTGTGACGGGCCGTCGGTCAGGCGGGCGTCGCCGCAGTCACCGGAGTGTGCACCTCGACGCGCGCGCCGGGGCTGAACTTCTCCAGCAGCTCGGCCAGTTCGGCGGCCGCCGCCTGCGCCTTTGGGACAGGCATCGGGGCGAGGGTCTCCAGCAGGAAGATGCCGGAGACCGTCTCCTCGGTGAGTCGGGTGCGCGGGCCCTGGCGCCAGTTCCAGCGCCGGCAGGTCACGCCGGCCTCGTCGCGCCACACGACCTCGCCCGCGTCGGGGTGTTCGATCACCTCCGCGCCGCCCGCGACCGTCACGAAGTCCTCCTCGCCGGTGGCACGCACGAGCCGCATCCCGCCCTGGACGCGGTCGATGTCCTCGCCGCCGACGGGGATCAGATGGGCGACGCTGATGGCGTTGTAGAGATCCACGAGCAGGTTGATCCGGGGCAGTCCGGCCTCGGTGAGGGCGCGCTTGGCCAGTGCCTCGGCCGAGTTGCGGGTGCGTGACGGCTTGGACCCGAAGGCGGTGTACACCTCGCGCCAGGCGGCCAGGTGCGGGTCCTCGTGCGGCGCACGTCCGTCCAGTCGGGCGGCCAACCGGCGGGCCGCCTCGTCCAGCAGTGCCGAACTCGCTTCGGTGCTGGGCCCGTTGGCGAGGCCGTACGCCTCGATCGCGACATGGGTGAAGCCGGGCGCGAGGGCACGGACCTCGTCGGACACGGTGAGTGTGAGCGTCATCTGCCTCGCCTCAGAGGGTGCCGGGGAGCGTCTTCCACAGGTGCGGCCGGTCCGGGGCGGCTTTCAGCGCGCCGAGTACGGCCGGGTGTGGTTCAGCGTACAGGACTGGATAGTCCATCTCATTGGACGCGGGGTCGGGGGTCCAGGCCAGCCGCTCGCCGTCCAAGGAGAACTGCGCGTCCAGACCCGGCTTGTTTCCTCTGGGATCCTGCCGGTGCCAGGCGCCGTGGAAGCGTACGGCGACCAGACCGTGGACGGCGTGACCGCTGCCGTCGTCATGCATCAGCCGCTGATAGCACAGGGCCGCGGGAATGTCCTCGGCACGCAGGAGCGCGGCCAGCGCGTGGGCCTTGGCGTGACAGATGCCCGTGCGCCGCTCGAGTACGTCCGAGGCGCGCCAGGTGACGCGCGGGTCGTCGGCGTCGGCGGAGTGCGGAATCGCGTCGCGCACGAATTCGTAGGCGGTGCGCGCATAGGCATACGAGTCCACGACCCCGTCGGCCAGTCGGGCGGCCGCCTCCCGGACCACGGGATGATGGTGGTCGATGACGTCGTCGGCGGCCAAGTACGCGGACAGGTCGGCGTTGTTCTGGATCAGCTCCATGGCCGCAGAGCATAGGAATGCGATCACCCGACCGTCAATGACTTTTCAGGCAACCGCATATCTATGCAAGTCTTGAGCTAGCGCGCCATCTCCTCCTTGAGCGCCGCCAGGAACGTGTCGACGTCCTCCTCCGTGGTGTCGAAGGAGCACATCCAGCGCACGACACCGGCGGCCTCGTCCCAGAAGTAGAACCGGAACCGCTTCTGCAGGCGCACGCTCACGTCGTGCGGGAGCCGGGCGAAGACGCCATTGGCCTGCACCGGGTAGAGGATCTCCACGCCGTGCACCGCGCGCACGCCCTCGGCCAGCCGCTGGGCCATCTCGTTGGCATGCCGGGCGTTGCGCAGCCACAGGTCCTTGGCGAGCAGCGCCTCCAGCTGCACCGACACGAAACGCATCTTGGAGGCGAGCTGCATGGACATCTTGCGCAGATGCTTCATGTGGCTGACGGCGTCCTGGTTGAGGACCACGACCGCCTCACCGAACACGGCGCCGTTCTTCGTCCCGCCGAGCGAGAGGAGGTCGACGCCGACCGCGTTGGTGAACGTTCGCATGGGCACGTTCAGGGACGCGGCCGCGTTGGCTATCCGGGAGCCGTCCAGGTGCACCTTCATGCCGTGCGCGTGGGCATGCTCGCAGATCGCCCGGATCTCCTCGGGCGTGTAGAGCGTGCCCAGCTCCGTGCTCTGGGTGATCGAGACGACCTGCGGCATCGCACGGTGCTCGTCCTCCCAGCCCCAGGCCTGCCGGTCGATCAGCTCGGGCGTGAGCTTGCCGTCGGGCGTGGGCACGGTGAGCAGCTTCAGGCCGCCCATGCGCTCGGGGGCGCCACCCTCGTCGACGTTGATGTGCGCGCTCTCGGCGCAGATCACCGCGCCCCAGCGGTCGGTGACCGCCTGGAGCGCGACGACGTTCGCGCCGGTGCCGTTGAAGACCGGAAAGGCCTCCGCGGTGGCCCCGAAGTGGCTGCGGACGATCCGCTGGAGGTTCTCCGTGTAGTCGTCCTCGCCGTACGCCACCTGGTGGCCGCCGTTGGCCAGGGCCAGGGCGGCCAGCACCTCCGGGTGCGCCCCCGCGTAGTTGTCACTGGCGAAACCGCGGATCTCCGGGTCGTGGTGGCGACGCGCGTCGGTCTTGGGAGGGTTCACGGCTTCTCGGTCAGCCACAGACGGTTTCCGTTCACTTCGGCGGCGGACTTGCTCCAGACGCCCTCGATGGCCTCGGCCAGATCCTTGACGTCCGTGAAGCCCGCGAATTTCGCGTTGGGGCGTTCGGCGCGCATCGCGTCGTGCACCAACGCCTTCACCACCAGGATCGCAGCCGCGGAGGTGGGACCCTCGGCGCCCTCGGAGATCCCCGCCTTGCGGAAGTAGTCGGCCATGGCCAGCGTCCACGCCTCGGCCGCCGCCTTGGCGGCGGAGTACGCGGCGTTGCCCGCGGTCGGGTTGCTCGCGCCGGCCGCGCTGATCAGGACGTACCGGCCGCGCTCGCTGCGCTGCAGCGCCTCGTGGAAGGCGAGGGAGGTGTGCTGCACGGTCTTGACGAGCAGCAGCTCCAGGAAGTCCCAGTCGTCGAGGCTGGTCTTCGTGAAGGTCTCGCTGCCGCGCCAGCCGCCGACCAGGTGCACAAGCCCGTCGATCCGGCCGAAGTCCTTCTCGATGTGGGTGGCCCAGTCCCTGGTCGACTGCAGGTCGAGCAGGTCCACCGTGTCGCCGGTGACGCTGGCGCCACCGGAGGCGTACCGGGCCGCGTCCACGGCCTCCGACAGCCGCTGCGGGTCGTTGTCCGCCCCGACGACGGTCGCCCCGGCCTCGGCCAGTCGCATCAGCGCCGCACGACCGGCGGGTCCGCCCGCGCCGGCCACCGCGATCACCGCACCGCTGAGAGCGCCGTTCCCCACCATGATCTTCCCCTCTGAAGCAGTGTTCTGGACGCGGTCGCTCACGCGGCGAGCCGCTCGACGCTGTCCGCCGTGATGCCCTTGGTCGAGGCGATCACATTCTTCAGCTTCTTGGACAGAGCCTCATAGAACATGCTCAGCGGAAACTCGTCCGGAAGCACGTCGTCCACGAGCTTGCGCGGCGGCTGGGAGAGGTCCAGGGCGTCGGGGCCCTTGGCCCACTTCGAGCCGGGGTGCGGGGCGAGGTAGGTGGCGACCAGCTCGTAGCCGGCGAACCAGTGCACGAGCTTCGGGCGGTCGATGCCGTCCTTGTAGAGCTTCTCGATCTCCGCGCACAGCTGGTTGGTGACCTGCGGGGCGCGCTCCCAGTCGACGGTGAGCTTGTTGTCGGTCCAGCGGATGACGTCGTGCTTGTGCAGGTAGGCGAAGAGCAGCTGGCCGCCGACGCCGTCGTAGTTGCGCACGCGGTCACCGGTGAGCGGGAAGCGGAACATGCGGTCGAAGAGCACCGCGTACTGCACGTCACGGGCCTGCGGGACGCCGTCCGCCTGGAGCTTCACGGCCTCCTTGAAGGCGGTGAGGTCACAGCGCAGCTCCTCCAGGCCGTACATCCAGAACGGCTGGCGCTGCTTGATCATGAACGGGTCGAACGGCAGGTCGCCGTGGCTGTGGGTGCGGTCGTGGACCATGTCCCACAGTACGAAGGCCTCCTCGCAGCGCTTCTGGTCGTGGACCATCGCGGCGATGTCCTCGGGCAGCTCCAGGCCGAGGATGTCGACGGCCGCGTCGGTGACCCGGCGGAAGCGGGCGGCCTCGCGGTCGCAGAAGATACCGCCCCAGGAGAACCGTTCCGGCGCCTCGCGCACGGCGATGGTCTCCGGGAAGAGGACGGCAGAGTTGGTGTCGTAGCCGGCCGTGAAGTCCTCGAACGTGATGCCGCAGAAGAGCGGGTTGTCGTACCGGGTGCGCTCGAGTTCGGCCAGCCAGTCAGGCCACACCATGCGCAGCACGACCGCCTCGAAATTGCGGTCCAGGTTGCCGTTCTGCGTGTACATCGGGAAGACGACCAGGTGCTGCAGGCCGTCCGCGCGGCCCGCCGCGGGCTGGAACGCCAGCAGGGAGTCCAGGAAGTCCGGCACCTGGAAACCGCCCTCGGCCCAGCGGCGCAGGTCCTTGACAAGGGCCTCGTGATAAGCGGCGTCGTGCGGGACCAGCGCGGAGAGCTGCTCGACCGCGTCGGCGACACAGCTCACGGCCGCCTCTGCCTCGGCCCGGCCCGGAGCGTCCTCGGCGTCGAAGTCGATCGACCCGTCCTTGGACTGCCATGGCCGGATCTGCTCCACGGCATCCTTGAGCACGGGCCAGGCCGGGTGCTCAACCACCCTGGTCAGCGAAGGAACCTGTCCCTCGGTAGCCGCCTGCACAAGAATTTCCGTCATGTCCCATCCTCCACAGGAGAACCTCGCGTCAGGACACCGTATGCATACCCCGTTTCTCCCAGCAAGAGTCAGCTCGGGAAATTATTCTGCCGAGCCGCATGAACACCGCTGTTTTTCCTGCATCAAACCGTGACGGCGGTCACTTTCGCCAGGACGGGCCGAGATCGCGGGGGCCATGAGGGCACCGATCGGATCCGGCCGGTCAATGTCGTGGGGACTCGCCCACGCCCGGGTGACCGCGGGGGCGGATACGAGCCAGGCGCCACACGCGTCGCACCCCGATCCGCCGCGCAGCCACGGGTTCATCGCGGGACCAGGCCATTAGGCTGCGACCCTGCCGCGCGGACGACGACGTTCCCGTCGCCCCCGCCGGCGCCGAGCCGCCGTCGACGGAAGCGAGTTGAACCTTGAACTTCCTTACCATCGGTCACCGCGGGGTCATGGGTGTCGAGCCCGAGAACACCCTCCGTTCCTTCGCTGCCGCGCAGCAGGCCGGCCTCGACCTGATCGAACTCGATCTCCATCTGAGCAAGGACGGCGCTTTGGTCGTCATGCACGACGCGGAGGTGGACCGCACGACCGACGGCACCGGCCCCATCGCCGAGAAGACCCTCGCGGAGCTGCGCGCCCTGGACGCGGGCCGCGGGGAGCGGGTGCCGGTCTTCGAAGAAGTCCTGGACGCGGTGAAGACTCCCCTGCAGGCGGAGATCAAGGACGTGGCGGCGGCCCGTGCGCTCGCCGAGGTCATGCACCGGCGGGACCTCCTCACCCGGGTCGAGGTGTCCTCGTTCCACGACGAGGCGATCGCCGAGATCGCCAGGCTGGTGCCGGGCGTGCGCACCGCGCTCATCGCGAGCAGCTACGGCACCGACGTGGTGGAGCGCGCCACCGGGGTGGGGGCCGCGGCGGTCTGTCTCAACATCCGCCGGCTGACCCTGGAGGTCGTCGAGCAGGCGCGGGCGGCCGATCTGAAGATCATCGGCTGGGTGGTCAACACGCAGGACCACCTGCGGCTCGTCCGCGCGCTCCAGCTGGACGGCGCGACGACCGACTACCCGGAGATCAAGCGCACGGGCCGCTTCACCGCCTGACCCGGCGCCCGATCTCCCGCATGATCGTCACACCAGCGGCTTGACCAGCAGCTCGAACTGGAGGTCGTCGCGCTGCGGGATTCCGAAGCGCTCGTCGCCGTACGGGAAGGGGGTCATCTTTCCCGTACGGCGGTAGCCGCGGCGCTCGTACCAGGCGATCAGGTCGTCACGGACCGAGATCACGGTCATGTGCATCTGGGTGACGCCCCAGGTCTCCCGGGCCCGCTGCTCCGCCTCGGCGATGACGACCTTGCCGAGGCCCGTGCCCTGCTGCGTGGGGCTGACCGCGAACATGCCGAAGTAGGCGTGGTCGCCGCGGTGTTCGAGCTGGCAGCAGGCGACGATCCGGCCGTCCTGCTCGACGGTGAGCAGCCGGCTGTCGGACGACTTGATGACCTGCAGCACGCCCTCCGGATCGGTCCGCTGTCCCTCCAGGATGTCCGCCTCGGTGGTCCACCCGACCCGGCTGGCGTCGCCCCGGTACGCCGACTCGATCAGCGCGACCAGTGCGTCCACATCGGCGTCGGTGGCCTCTCGGAACGTCGGTCCGGTGGCGGTGGTGTCCATGGGGGCGGTCTCCGATCTCGGGCGCGGTTGAGCCAGGGTTGAGGGTAACCCTGCCACTAGGCTCCGCATGCATGGTGCATGTACTCAGCAGTCGGACACTTCTGTGCCCCACCGACCCCGAGCGCTCCCGAGCGTTCTACGGGGAGCAGCTGGGCCTGGCCGTCTACCGAGAGTTCGGCACGGGCCCGGAACGCGGGACCGTCTACTTCCTGGGCGGTGGCTTCCTGGAGGTCTCCGGCCGCTCACCGACCCCGCCGTCCCCGCCGGTGCAGCTGTGGCTGCAGGTCGAGGACGTGGCCGGCGCGTACCAGGAGCTGCTGTCCAGCGGCGTCGAGATCGTACGGCCGCCGGTGAAGGAACCGTGGGGCCTGGTCGAGATGTGGATCGCCGACCCGGACGGACTCAAAATTGTTATCGTCGAGGTACCCGAAGATCACCCCATGCGCTACCGCCCAGGTATCTGATGGCCTGCCCGGACACAACAAAGCCCCGCTCACCGGGGGCGTGGGGACGCGTAGGTGAGCGGGGCTTCGTACCGCCCTCATACCCGCGGCGGGTTGCGGGTTGCCGTCGGGCGGGTCCTCGTCACGGCCGACAGGAGAGGCCAGGACGAGGAGCTTCGGACGCTGGCGGGGGGGAGGAGATTTTGCCGACCTCCACCCACCCCGCCGCGCCCTCCGCGGGCCGGACGCACAGACGTCCAGCACGCGGGTCTATGGGGTGGGCGCGAGGCCGTCAGCGAGCCGCGGAGTGAAGCGCCATCCCGTCTGCCGAACGACGCGGAATCGGTCGTGAGCCAGATTCTTTGCGTGGTGCTTCCTGGCCCACGCCTCCGCCTCGCTGACGTGCTCGATATCCAGGCCCTCCACGCATGAGGCGCATTCGACCCACCGTCGGGCCGGGAGGTCGTCGACGACGAGTCGCTCGTCACCAACCTCTGGATAGGCATAACTCTTCACGCCGGCAGTCATGTCGTCGCCCTCCCCTTGTGGTGCCGCGCCATCCTGACGTACAGGTCCGTCGCCCGCGACTGGTCGAATTCCTTGCAGCGTGGGTCCGAGGCAAGATCGATCGCGCGCTGCAGTGCCGCGCACTCCTTGCACCCCGGCTTCGGCTTCGGCGGCGTATACGTCGTCGGGTCCATGAGTTGAATTGGGACACCCTGAAGTGTTTTCAACGCCATCCGTGCACCTCCGCCACGTCGTCTTAGAGACGACACTAGGTAGGCGCCAGGAAAGGGTTCCACGAAGTTCTACAAGGTTCTACGCGACTTCAGCTGAGCGAGTCGATCGCCGACGAGACGAGGCTTCGAGCGTCGGCGCCGAACAGCGCGAGCGACGCCATTTCCTCGAATGCTCGGGAGTACATTGCGACTTCGCCCGGCGCCGCAACCGTGACAGCAGCCGTCAGCAGCTCGACGGACACGCGGTTCTCGTCGAACATCGTGAACGTCTCAAGGGTCCACATAGACCGCTCCCGGCTCGCCGGGATGATGCCGACCGAGACTGCTGGCAGAGCCATCACGGAGAGCAGATAGCCCAGTTGCCCTGCCATGACGGCAGGCTCGCCGACGACGTGGCGGAGGACGGACTCCTCCAGCAGGAAGGCGAACCGATGTCTGCCCTCACGGATGATGTACGAACGCTCCACCCGCGCGGCTGCTGCCTCCTCGACGTCGTCCGGTGTCCCGTGGACGCGCGCGATGTTGCCGAGCAGCGCAGCGGCGTACTCGTAGGTCTGGACGAATCCGGGGATCACGCTGGAGCTGTAGACGCGGAACGTCTTCGTGCGCTCATAGAGGGGTACGCGAGACTGCTGCAGTCGTCGCAACCCGGACCGCTGCACCCGGCGCCATTCCAGGTACATCGAGTCGGCCGTCCTGTTGGCCGCCAGTAGATCCGGGATCTGAGCCTCAGCGTCGCATGCGCGGCACCACGCCCGAATGTCGTCGTCCGACGGGGGCGTAGTGGCGCTCTGGAGGCGTGACACCTTCGAGGGCTGCCAGCCGGTACGAGCGGCAACCTCCCTACCCGACAGCCCCGCGTCACGGCGGATCTCACGGAGCTTCTCCGCGATGGCGCGGCGAGCCTCGTCGAGGGCGGCAGATGGGTAGGGAGATTGCATCGGTGGGCGGCGCTCAGATCCTGTAGTCGGCGTGCGGAATGGCGCGCTGCCAGACGGCCTCGAACGCTTCGGTGGCGCGCTTCACGACGTCTGGCGCGTCCGCCATGACGTCCTCGACGAACCGGCCGTCACCTGCGAAGAGGCTGAAGCGGACGATCCGGTCGTCGAAGATCCACAGATCGTTGCCTGGGAGGAGGAGGTCCGACGCCAGGCGCCGCGGGAGCCACCGAACGTCCTCGCCTGCCGCCAGGTTCTGCGGCGTGCACGAGTGCTCGTATCGGATGTACTCACTCACGGGCTCCGACACGACGCGGGCACGGCGCATGACCACTCCACGGCTCACGGCGTCGGCTACAGCGTCGTGGAAACCGTTCCACCACGGCGAGCGGTCGTCGAGGTTGTACTGGCGCCCTGCGCGCCAGGCTGCAAAGTCCTCGTCTTCCTCGACGACCCCGTAAACGTCGTGGGTCTCCAGATGGACGGCGGAGCGACGGCAGCCGGCGAGCAACTCAGCGAACGGCGGAACCGTCTGCGGCATCGAGCGCCTCCCTGATCTGCTGTGCCATCCGGGCAGGCAGCCTGATGACTGCCTCCGTGTCGGGAATGGGTCCCGTCACGAGGCACTGCGCCTGGAGAGCCTCGTCCGCCTTCCAACCCTGGAAAACAAACTCCTGCTTCTCCTCGTCGAGCCACACCGTAGGGCAGTGGTCGCCATTCGTCTCGGGGTCTTTCCCGAATGATCGTAGAGCCATGGTTGCCTCCGTCGGCACGCAGATTGCGCAATGTTCTACGACCATCGGGCCGACGAGTGCCAGCGTCAAGGGCGTCTGTGTCGTATGCGGACCGTTGGCCGGATCTAGCCGTCATGCGACGTCACCTGACGCACAACGCACGAAAGCCCCCGCCTGCGTGTTCGACTGGGACGCTCGGGATTGGCACAGCACGGCTTAGCGGCTTCAGGGTGACTTCTGAGGCGCCCTGCCCTCCCGGCCGGGGTTGCGCGCTGATATGAGGCGTTCAGTCCACCAAAGTCCGGGCATGGTACAGAACCTTATTGCCGCGTTCAGCCTGCTCATCGGCCTGGCAGGTCTGACGCTGACTTACGCAGCTCACCGGCAGAAGGGCCGGCAGGACAGTCAGACGGAGCTGAAGCTACGGGAGCGGAGAAGGATCGCACGGCGACAGCGAGAACGGCATCAGGCATCAATGATCAGCACGAATGTCGTGGGGCTCCGGCACACTCTGGACAGCAACTGGATCATCTGGACAGTCGAGATCGAGAACCGGTCCAACCAGCCAGTTCGGGACGTGTGCGTTTGCTTCCGCGGCGATGTAATCGGCGAATCGCCTCTTCTCGGCACCGGTGAGTGCGCCTTCCCACTGCCGCCCTCGGAGTCCGACGCGGCCGGCTACCAGATGCACATCACCGCCGATTTCACCGACGTCTCCGGGATTCGCTGGCGCCGCGAGGGTTACGGTGCCCTGCGACGCGCCCACCAAGGCGCCGACGGCTGGGAGGACCCGGAGCCCCCCGACATCCAATGGGTCGCGCCCCCGCCCGCTGGGGGAGTCCCGGGGTCGGGGCCGATGGCCAGGCGGGCGCCACGGCGACGGCGACGTGGCTGGGTCCTCCGGCCAGTGGCCGTGCTAGTTTCCGTGGTGCTCATTGCCGGAGGCGTGTGGTGGCTCCTCCACCACTAGCTGCCGTCCTTCAGGGCGGAACGTCTCACCCATGTTTTCCTCTCACGCACCTGTGGTGCGCTTCACGTTGATGGCCCTACGGGCCTCGTTCAGGTCGATGCGGACGGCTCGGGGGTTGTCCGGCGCGGGGTACTTCGTCAGACGTGGGCTCTTACTGGCTGCGCCGCGGACCGTCTCCTCAACCACGCCCAGGACGTCAGCTGCATCCCGATAGGGCACGAGGACGCGCGCAGGAGCGGCCGGGACGGGCTCCGCGGCCTCTTGCTGCGCCAGCCCCTGAACCGGCGCCTGCGGCTCCTCGACGGCCACCTCTGCCCGTGCCTTACGCGAGTGGACGAGGAGGCTACCGCCGAAGAACGCGCGCGCCGGTCATCCGGCGACGAGGACGCGGAGGGTCGTCGGAGGGTGCTCCAGGTCGAGGACGCTGGCCGTCGGCACTGTCGTTGCGGAGGTCGTAGAAGTCGTCGATGAGCGACTCCACGTCCATCCACTCCATGGCGTCGCCGTAGGCGTCGATGAGCGCGGCGCGGAGCTGCTGCTCATCCTTGAGGTTCTTGCACTCGCCCCAACGGTGGTCGTACATGAGGCGAGCACGCCCGCGCTTCTTACGACCGTCGCGGATGGCTTCGGCCTCTTCGTACGTGCGCTCTGCGACGGAGTCCTGCCCAGGGGCGAACATCGTCGTCGTTTCCAAATACCACGTCTGCGCGCCACGCTTCCTCTTGCGGAGGTTACGGGTCACGGTTGCGTACATGCGCCGCAGCTCAGGCGTGTTGTAGAGGTGGGTTTCGTCGAAGCAGACCCACGTTTCCTTACTGCCGTCCTTCGACGAGGACGAGGCGGTAGACGGCGTGATCTCTCCGCCGTCAGGGAGGATGATTCGGGTAAGTCCCACGTCGACGCCGGGGACTTGCGAGAGGGGCGACGCCTCGTCGGTCAGGTTGAAATGGATGGTGTCGAAGACGTTGCCGGTCTGGCCCTCCTCCGTCGCCATGATCCGGAGGTACGGGACCTTGACCGGTCGGCCCATCGGCTCGCCAGGCTCGTAGACGTACTCGAATCCCAGTCCCCACGGGTCGCGGTAGACCTCGCCGTCCTCTGCCCAGCCGGCGAAGCGGGCGGGGCCGAGGGCTTCGAAGAGGCCTGTGCGCGCGCCTAGTCCGCTCTTGTCACAGCCCTTGGGCCGGGAGAAGAACGCGGAGTCGTAGAGGAGACGGCCCTCGTCGTCATCGACGGCATAGCAGTCGACCACGAAGCCGGTGTATTCGTCGCCGTGACGTACAGGCTCGCCCTGGACGTCGCCAGGGCCGTGCACGACGAAGTGTTCCATCCATGCGACCGCTAGCCACCCAAGGGAGCGGTTGCGATCATGACCGGGGGCGCGCACAACAGCGCGCGGCATGAGACCACCTAACCGGCGGCCTCACAGCGGAGAGGGCTACCTCCCAGCCGCCCAGTAAATCCAGCCCAGTTCACGGGCGGGTGTGAATACGATCGTCTCCAGTGGCAGATTTTCGACCGTGAAACGGAGCTGTCCGGGACGGTCGCCGTAGTCAAGCGCCGTCAAGTTCTTACGGAAGATCGTCACTTTCTGGGTTTGCGACTCGAACAGCAGACGATTCGCTGTCTGGCGCTCCAGCGTGCCGACAAGCGGTTCGCGGCCATCGTTGAAGTGGAGGACCGCAGGTGCTGTGTTCCACTCGCGGTGATGCTGCGCACTGAACTCTTGGTACTCCGCCAACGTCATGTCCCCGGAGTCCGTCGACTGCCCGCGACGGCTCCGCCAGCGACTCAAGAACCCCATACCGCCCCCCTCCTCGTGGGGTGAGGGTACGCGTTCGCCCTGACGTTGCGTGGCGAACCTCCTCAGCCGGTCAGACGAGCGCGACGAGAGTTGATGTCGGTCACGCCGTCAGCGCGCTGTACGGGCTTCTGAGGGGCGTTCGTGGGGTCGTCGACCTTCGACTTCAGGCGCGCCCTGTCCTCCGGTGTGGCGCCGAATTTGGCGGCACGGAGGCGGACTTCAGAGGCGAACTCCCACCGGCCCTTTGCCCACATCGTGTGGTGCATGAGCGCTGTGTCAATCAGGAAGAGCCAGTCTGTGTCACCCAAGGTCTGCGCCATCGGGGACTTACGCCAGCCATCCCACCAGAGTTGCGTCATGGGGTGCCACTCGACGACTTGTCCGGAGTCCTCGTCGACCCCGAGAACGCCCTCCGGCAGCTCCGGACCGCGGAGTTCGTCATCGGGGGTGATGACCGTCTCCGGGTCGCTCGCGTTGCGTCGGCGTCGTTTCGATGGGTCCTTAGGTGCTGGTCCGCGGCCTGCCACCGGCCCTCCTTCCGTTCACCCGTGAACACGTGGACGCTCTGTAATCTCGCTGATACTCTTGGGGCGTTAAGTCCCTGTGTGGTTGCCCCGGCGGATTCCGTCAGTGTGGCGACCCCGGGAAGCTCCGCCTCAGATCCCGACGACTGCGGCAGAGTGAGGACTCCATGCGACCGCAGAGGGACCGCCAGGCTCAACCGCGCTAGCCACGCACCCACGAGACTCTGAGTCGTCGGGCAGGGAATCGGTTTTGACCAAGGAACGCTCATTGGTCAGACCGAGCCTGCCTACAACAGCCGGACTGACCACTCCAACTAGCGAGAGGTTCGACGGTCCGGATGGAACTCTATGGGTGGGCTGCCATGGTCGTGGCGTTCATCGGAGCCCTTGCCTGGATCCTCGTTGCAGCGCTGAGGAAGGTTCCCGTCGTGTGCCGCGAGGCAACAACGGCGGTACGTGCCGTGCGCAAGCTGCGTGACGAGATCAAGGGTCCCCAGATGCTGGAAATCATGGAGCCCCAGTCAGCCGACAAACCACGTCGCTGACATCCGCAAGAACTGACGGGGTGTCGCCATGTCGGCGCCCCGTCATTGCGATGTACCGGCCGGTCCCGTAGACCTCCACAGCCGTACCGTCGGGGCGTCGAATGCGCCGTCCCTGTCGGACGTCCGCGCGGCCCCAGATATGCAGTCCGTAGCCGGACGGGGACACCTCTACGTAGGTGGTGCCCGCATCGCGGAGGATGGCTGCAGCCCACGGGGCAAGGCGCCCGGTGAGCGGATTCAAACAGTGGTCCAGGTCGAGACAGACGATGTCGTCGACGTCCGAGAGGACGAAACCCAGACCGGCGCCGGCCGTCGAAGCGGCAGCGTCCTTGTGCGTGCTCCACGTACGCGGGTCCGTCGAGGAGGCCGCCATGCCGGCGACGGTCAACGGGCGTTTGTCCGCAGCACGTCGGACCCACCTGTCGCGGGTCGTCAGCTCGTCGGGGATCACACGCTTCTTCATCGCGCGGTGAAGCGCTACGCGGCACCGGGTGGAGCACGTGCGGGCGTCGGCTCGCGCGACGATAGGCATGTCGCCTTCGCAGTGCGCGCACTGACGCTCCGTCTTCATCATGGCTCCGTTGTAGGTGCGGCGTGTAACACTTACAAGGCTCTGACCTGCGAATTAAATATCCGTCAGACCAAGCGGCGAGTAACACTTACGGCCTAGGTCGGTGCTCAGGTGCCCCTAGAAGGCCCTGTTCGGGCACCTCTGGGGCCGCGAGCCGGCGGAGGTGAAAGCGCGTCTCCAGATCCCCCAGACCCGTACAGAGCGCGAGGCCCAGCACCTGAACGGTCAGGAAATGGGGCCGGAGGGGGTTACCCCCCTGGTCCAGGACCTGGTTGGGCGGCTGGCTGCTGCGCTCGTGGTCTGAGGTTGCCGGAAGCGCCCGGCCGCTACCCGGAGCGAGCCCACTGGGACGCCTCCGCACAGGAGGCCGCCGGACTCTCGACGTCCGTCAGTGGGCTAACGCGCACTCGCAGGGCTCCACTCGACGACATAACGCCTCGTGGAGGCTTGCCCATGTGGCCCGCGCTCAGCCCCATCTACGCCGCCCTCTGCTGTGTGGCACTCCCGTGCCTCACCATCGTGACCCTCGTGTGCGTAGCACTACGAGGCACGGCACCCGCCGATAGGCCCGACGTCCTCCGCAGTTTGGCCAACCTCGTACGCGCGTGGCCGGAAGCACCGCAGTTCTGGCGCCCACGATGATGCTTCGTCGAACTACACCCGAACCGTCGTGAGTTGGGGTATCGTAGAACTAGCAGGGTCTTTCCGCACCTCAACGCACCGCATGTAGGTCGCCTTGAGGAACCGCCGGAGTTGACTCGGCTCTCCCGGCTGCGGCCGGTCCCGCGATGCAACATGGTTTTAGTAGTGGTCTTTCCGGACCTCAACGTACCGTCACCAGACGGGTGCGATGGACGCGGGCGTTGTGCTTTGGCAGATAGTTGTCTGTCAGCGTTGAGGTTCGCTGACAGTCAGCATTCCTCCACGCGGGCAGCCGTATCGTTGTGGAGGAGACCATCGTGTGGGGCCCGCTCGCTGAGTTCGTTTCTGCTTCGCCGTGGGTAGTGCTTGCCGTGCTACTTCTACTGGCATGCACGTACCTGGCATCGCTTGTTGTCAGTCTGCGCGGCTCAGAGGCTCGTGAGCGGGCGGAGATCATCCGCGCGCTGGCTGACTTTTGGAAGCGCCGTTGACGTCAGCCCTGGCCGATGCTGCTGATGTGATCCATTCGAACCGTGTGCACCTTCGTTGACACGGAGATCTGAAGGTAGTCGGGGTACACGATGCTGCCCGCGGGGAAGGCGGGCGACGTCGTGGTGTAGGCCAGCGTTCCTGTGAGCGTCTGGCCTCCGATCAGGTTGACGGCTGCTGTCTGGCCGTTCAGCGCCACGGCGTGGCTGCGGATGGCGTTCTCGGTGTCCGGGGTCATCGGGTCTCCAAGTTGTAGGTGCGGACCGCAAACGGGTTGCGGCCGTCGACCGGTGTGGGACGCTGCTCGGGGCGTCGGCCGTCATCGTCGATGTCGTGACGCTCGCGATAGAGCCCAGCGCCCCCGCCGATCGTCCCTGGGCCGTTGCCGCCCCCGGCGTCGGTGCCACGGTTGCCGCCCACGAGGGGCGCGGAGGGCGCCGGCGTCTGGGACGCGAGCAGCGACACGAACGCGTCAGCGCTCGTGCTGAGTTCGTCGGGGGTGTCGCCGCGCAGGTACACGCACGCTTCCGGTGTGAGCCCCTTGGGCTGCCCGGCAGCGAGCTGAGCGGGTGTTGGTTCCATGGTTATCCTTCGGTCAGTAAGAGAGTTCGGGGGTACGCTCCGCGCCGGTCGGAGCCGGGGCGGCAGATTCAGGGATCGCCGTCACGTGCGGGCTGTAGTCGAGCAGAGGGCCGTGGTCGTCGTGACTGACGGGTTCCGTCGCTGCCGTGACCTCGGCTGCGAAGTAGTCGAGCGAGGCGGGTACGTAGGCGCTACCCGCAGTCGCCAACCACAGGACGTAGGCCTCCGTGTAACGCTGAGAGCGCATCACCTCCAGCGCGAAGGCAGGCACGTCGATCAGGCGCGTGCGGACTTCGCCGTATCCCTCGTTCCTCCAGCGACTCACCTTGCGGCGCTCGTCGTCCATGCCGGCGGGGGTGCCCGGACGCAGGCGCGGGAGGAGCAACTCCCACTGAGCGGCACGGACCATCGTGATGTCGTCGACGAGGCCCTGAAGACGTCCCCACGTCTCCACAACGGCGCCTCCGGCCTTGATGGCAGCGTCCGCGGTCCGCACGTGACCGAGCGTCTCCGCGGCCGCCCTGACGTTGCTGAGGATCTCCTCCAGGCGCGTGCCGAGGTGCTCCAGGGCGCCGGAGGAGTACGTCATGCGAGTGTCCCACGCGAGGAGTTCCGTGGACTCCTTCGCCCGTTCACGGGCGAGCCTCTCCGCCTCCCACGCGGACGCATCGGCGTATGCCTTGGCGGCGTCCCGGCCGATGTTCGCCGGCCACTTGCCGTCAGCCTGAAAGGCGTTCACAGCGTCGTTGATCACGCTGTCCCGTGCGGCGTCGGGTGGCATGCCACGGGGGTGCTCCCGCAGCCGCTTCCGCGCCTCGTCGAGCAACCGCTCCGTGCGCTCGATCTCCGGGACGACAGCAAGGGCCACCGTGAGTTCGGGGTTTGTGGTCATGGTGATTCCTCTCTGGTCATGAACGTGGCGACCGTCGTTGGTTGCCACGCTGGGGAGCGCTTCATCAGCTCAGTCCGCGTCGCACGTCGGACCCGCTCCCGCTCGCGCGCCGGCGCGCGGTTCGCGTGATAGCGGGCTCGTCTACGGGAGTTCACACACCCGCGGCACACGCCGCGCAGGAAGTCGGCACAGCTCGGATCGACGTGGAAGTTCGATCGCGTCCGCGCGAGCACTCGCCCGCATTCAGAGCATGGAAGCGAGCCGGATGACGGCACGTCAAGGTGGGTCATGATCTCTCCGTGTTGGTATCGGTGGTCACCTTCTCGCGGAGACGGGGACAAAAAAGGCGCCGCCCGAAGGCAGCGCCAAAGATCGATTTGAGGTCCGGCGACGGAGCGCAGGGCTGCGGAGTGAGGAAGGAGGAACCTCGCTCAACGTGGCCGGCTCAACGTCGCCGTACCTACGCGCCGCCGAGAGGATGAGCAGCGCAGTGGACGGGAGGAGCCGCAGCCAAGTGCTCGCGAAACTTCCCCCCTACTGTGGTTATGGGGGAAGGGTTTGGCGTAAGCGATCTTGGCTTTCCGGCGACCTGCGACTTCCCGAAAAGCTACAAACGATCCTTGTGTGATCTTTACCTTCAGGTCGTCGGGCGCGGCGGATTCTGAGGCAGCTACGCTGCGTAGTCAAGCCTCTTCCGTGTCGACCCGGGAGGCGAGACGGCTCGAAATGGCCACAGGTGCCCCTGAGGGGCCACAAAGGGCTCGCTGACCCCTGACGCCCGGAGGCGGCGAACGGCCGCGAGAGGGGCCTTCGAGGGTTGTCTCGCGGGCTCCCTGGCTCGACACCTCCCCGTCCGTCTCCGTCAGGGGCGGCTCGACGTCCTCCCCGGACAGAGTTGAGCCAGAATGCCAAACTAACCCCTACTTCCAAGCCTCTTCCTAACGCGTTAGAAAGAGTTAGAAGTAAGGGCCGAAAATGTCCAGCCGCAGGTCAGAGGGTATGCAATTTGCCAACTACCGCGAAGGAGGCCGCCGGACGACGAAGGCGGCGACTGCCGACATCTGGACATAAGGGACGGAATAATCCTATCCGCTTCCATCAAGGGTCCCCGGAATGCACGGAGACCCGCCTCCAGCCGATGCCGGGGGCAGGTCTTCCGTTACGGATAGTGATGTCAGGCGGCAACGGGGAGGATGCCGAAGAGGCCACCAAAGGCGTGCACCGTCGCGCAGCCGGAGCAGACGCTCGTGGTCCACGTGTCCCCTGCGAGCACCGGGGCCGCCTCGTTGTCGTCTTCTCCACAGTGACCGCACCGGTTCGTGGGCTCGTAGGTGTAGAGGAAGGCGGCGTCACCGACGAACATGTCCTCCCGCTGCGCTTCGACGCCCAGAACGACAGAGGGCGTCCAGTCGAGCCACGTCGGGGCGAGCGCCACGCCGACGCAGTCTCGGACGTCATAGTCCATCGACGTGGCAATGCGAGCGGGAGCCTGGAGGCGGCCGGCGACGTCGAAGGCGAATGCGGTGAGGTCAGGGGCCCGCTGCTTCCGCCAAGATTCCGCGGGCCCTTTGCCTTGCCTGCGTCCTTGTGGCCACAAAGCTAGTCCGATTGTGGCCACAAGCGCAAGCCCTTGAGTCCTTGATTTTGTGGCCACAAGAGCGCTACCGTCTCGGCATGGACGTCGAAGAGAGCGAATACGACAAAGCCAGGCGCGTGCGCATGCCCGACGACGAGTGGGAGCCGTTGCTCCAGGCAGCACAGGCCGTACATCCGGAGGGACGGAGTCCCCGAGGGCGCGTCATCAGAGAGTTCGTGCGTTGGTACCTGCGTCGGCCTGGCGCCAGGCTCCCAGAGCGACCACCCGCGGGCCCATGGAGCACACCCCCGCAGACATGAGAAAGCCCCGCCAGTTGGCGGGGCTATTTCGCGTGGGACGTTGGCTAGGCTGCGCGCCCGGCGCGCAGCGCCTCGACGGAGTCCGCGATAGCCGCGTCCGCGTCCTTGCCGTCGACGAGGCGGTGCGGTCGGCCGTGAGGGCCCTGGCGGCGTCACCCAGAGCCCTCCATCAGTGCTATCAACCCGTGACGTTAGAGACCTTCCTGATAGGCCACGTCGTCCAACGAGTCCTGTTCGAGGTCTTCGTGTTGGCCAACCTCGAACTGAAAGCGGGATTCATCGACAGTGTGCTTGCCGCCCGTCCTCCCCTGGCTCACTGTCATCAGGGCACCAGCGTCCAGAAGCATCCGGCGTTTGCTGGTGTCGTCCTTCGCGGTCCACACGTCGGCGTACGTACGCCCCGTGTGAACAACCTCGGTCATCGGGGGCCGACGAGGCGTCGCCTCCAGCTCAGCAAGTCGACTCTCCAACGCGTTGGCCTTTTCTTCCCAGAGCCGACGTCCCGCCTCCGACCGGAATCGGCCGGACTGCTTCATGTGTTCTTCCAACTCCCCTGACACTTCGTTGATCTCGGGTCCAGGGTCGTAACCCGCGATCTTGCGAGTCTCGATGACCTCCCACGTACCGACGCGCTGCAGGAACGAACGCGCGGCGTACTCCTCGGCCCACTCGGCCTTGATGGTCGCTGGTGCCTCGCACTTGCGGCCCAGTGTGGCGGCCCGGCAACCGTAGACGTTCGTCTTCCGCTTTCCGGACGCCTTCGTGTAGTACATGCGCCCACCGCACCCCGCACAGTGGATGACGCGGAGGAGGAGAGCGTTCGTGTCGCGCCTCGTTGGTGGTGCCGTGTCTCGCTTCCTGGCGTCCAGAAGCGCGCCCACGTTGTCGAACTCCTCCCGCGTCAGGATGGGCGTTGCAGACGCCAGGACGGGCCGGCCTGAGCTGTCACGGACGGGCACGCCGCCATGGACTTTCTGCCCCATGATCGCGGGTGAGCGGAGTAGGGCGTTGATAGTCGAGGCACCCCATTTGAAGCGCGGCACGGTAGACCCACGCTCATATGCCTTACCTCCCGTCTTTCCGCCTGTTTCCCGCCCTTGCTTGATAGCCCAATGGTCGCGCGGACTAGGAATCGGAGGCTCTTCGGTGTTCAGCTCGACGGCTATGGATGTCGGACTCGCGCCCTCGTCCTCCACAAGAGTGCGGATGATTCGCTCGATGACCTTGACAGCATCCGGGTCCGGGACGAGTGTCTTCCCTGCCCCATCGGGCATCGGAGCCGGCATGTACGGATAGGGAGGTCGCGCACCACGCCACCGAAGAGACATTCCGCGAATGGCCTCCGAAGCCCCCTGCACACGCTCGTGGATGGCTTGCGCCTCCATCTGTGCCGCAAAGGCGAGAAGCGTGACCATGATTTCTGCGATGGGGTCGAGCGGGTTACGGAAGTCGAGGGTCAGCATCCCCCCGGGCCCCTCTGCAAAGACGAGCATCTTTCGATACATGCGCGCCCACTTGGCCAGTTCGTGCATGTCGGCCATCGAACGTACCGCGCGGTCGAGCCGCCACCACAGAATGGCGTCGAAGCGAGACGGCTCCTCCAGCCACCGGCCCAGCTCCGGCCGGTCGAACGGTGTCGTTCGCGACGCCGACACGTCCAAGTCCTCTGCTTCGCCGACGATCCGCGCATTGAGAGCCCGTGCCGATCGTTCGTTCGCCTCACGCTGGCGTTTGGGTGAAGTTGTCTCGTCGGTACGCACGCTGAGCCTGATCGCTGACAGCGCTTCGAGCTGCTCGCTACCCAAGAGAACAGTCATGAGTGGCTACAGTAGCCAATAACTGAGTCACTGTGGTCTGGAGACCCGGACGGCACCCGGATCGCACTGGTGGAGGTGCCGTCGGACCATCCGCTGCGGTACCGGCCCGGGATCTAGGGGTGCCTGGAGGCCCGTGTCGCCTGCTTGATCCGGAAGGCACCCCTAGGGCCAATGCCGTTGCGTTACGGGCTTGCGGGTTGGGGTCTTGTGATGAGGACGGTTTGAGGTCCAGTGCCGGTCGGCTGTGGCCAGGCGCGGTGTTCA